>NZ_JNWJ01000054.1:0-65741 GCF_000716805.1 Streptomyces yerevanensis
GGTGTTGGTACACGGTGCGGGTCCTCCGAGACAGAACCTACGCGACGGGCATACGACGCACCGGCCCACGACCCCTCCCACCGGAGGGAAACTGCGGGTAGTCGGGGGTACGGGCTTCCCCGGGGCCCGGGTAGCCGCAGGCTTTTGCTTTTAGGGGCGCGGGGAACTGCGCGACCAGCCACGACGCACCCGCAGCCGCGACACGACTGTCACCCCCACCCCCCGGCGGGGGCCTGGGGGCGCAGCCCCCAGTTTCGGGAAGGGGCGGGCCTGGGGAAAGGAACCCTCCCCCAGCCCACCCGCACGGTCAGCCGACCGACGTCACCGTGCCCGCCCCCACCGTCCGCCCACCTTCGCGGATCGCGAACCCGAGCCCCGGCTCGAGCGGGACGTCGCGGCCCAACGAGACCGTCATGGTGACGGTCTCCCCGGGCCGCGCAACAGCCCGCTCGCCGAGGTCGACGTCACCGACCACGTCCGCGGTGCGGATGTAGAACTGCGGCCGGTACCCGGTGGACACCGGCGTCGTACGCCCGCCCTCGCGCGTCGACAGGACGTACACCTGTGCCGAGAAGTGGCGACTGGGTACGACGCTGCCGGGCGCCGCGACGATATGGCCGCGGCGCACGGCGTCACGCGCGACACCGCGCAACAGCAACGCCACGTTGTCCCCTGCCTGCGCCTCCTCCATCGGCTTGCCGAAGGTCTCCAGGCCGGTGACGACGGTGTCCACGGAAGCACCGAGCACTTCGACCCGGTCGCCCACGCGAATCGTTCCCCGCTCCACCGCGCCCGTCACGACCGTGCCGCGGCCGGTGATGGTGAGCACGTTCTCGACGGGCAGCAGGAACGGCGCGTCGATATAGCGCTCGGGCATCGGGACGTACGTGTCCACAGCGTCGAGCAGCGCGTCGATCGCCCCGGTCCAACGTGGGTCCCCCTCAAGGGCCCTGAGCCCGGAGACCCGTACGACCGGTACGGAGTCGCCGCCGTAGCCGTGCGCGGAGAGCAGCTCGCGGACCTCCAGTTCGACGAGGTCGGTGAGCTCCTCGTCGCCCGCGTCGGCCTTGTTGAGAGCGACGACGATGTGGTTGACGCCCACCTGGCGGGCGAGCAGTACGTGCTCGGCGGTCTGCGGCATGATCCCGTCGAGTGCGGAGACGACGAGGATCGCGCCGTCGAGTTGCGCGGCCCCGGTGACCATGTTCTTGACGTAGTCGGCGTGGCCCGGCATGTCGACGTGCGCGTAGTGCCGGGTGTCGGTCTCGTACTCGACGTGCGCGATGTTGATGGTGATGCCGCGCGCGGCCTCCTCCGGCGCCCGGTCGATCCGGTCGAACGGAATGAAGGTGCCGGAGCCGCGCTCGGCGAGGACCTTGGTGATGGCGGCGGTCAGGGTGGTCTTGCCGTGGTCGACATGGCCCATCGTGCCGATGTTCAGATGCGGTTTCGTGCGGACGTAAGCCGTTTTGGACATGGCGGTACCTCGAAGCCTCTCAGTGGAACCGAGTGATGGTCCCGGCGGAGCGGGACGGGGACCCCAAGGAACTTGCCGACCCTCCCCCTGCGGGGTCCGCCGGACGATCCGGAGAGGGTCAGCTTCGGGCGCCGTCGACGGCGGCCACTGTGGTCACGACGGCAGCCTTCGGGGCATCCGCGAGTGCGGATGCTGCGAGGAGGAAGGCGTGCCGGAACATGAGGAGATCATTGCTGACGTGTCAGCCCACGTCGAATGATTTTCGGCGGCCGGGAGGCGGACGTGAATTTGGCGCTCACCAGTGGTTCTGCTGCTCCGTCAGGGGCCGATGTTCTTGAGCGCCTCACGCGCGGAGAGTGGTGAGAGCCGTTCCCGGGCTACGAAGGCGCGTACCGCCTCCGGGTCCGTCTTGGCGTACTCACGCAGGCACCAGCCGATCGCCTTGCGGATGAAGAAGTCGGGGTGGCCGGACTGGCGGACGCAGTACGCGAAGAGGCGTTCGGTGTCGGTGGCGTCCTTGTAGCGGAGCTGGTGGAGGAGAGCCGTGCGGGCGACCCACAGGTCGTCGTCCTCGATCCACGCGTCCATGTCGGCCCGCAGTTTCGGGTCGGCGGCCACCAGGCCTCCCAGCACATGGCAGGCGAGCAGGTCGACGGTGTCCCACCAGGGGACCGTGGAGACGAGATGGCGTGCCACCGGCAGGAAGCCGGACGAGAGACGCGTCACATGGCGGCGCAGATAGTCGACTGCGAAGTAGTGGTACTCGCGTTGCGGCAGACGCCAGCAGCGCAGCGCCACCGCCGTGCAGTCCGTCTCGTCGGGGCGGGGCGTGCCTGCCAGCACGGTGCGTGAGAGCGCGCGGCGATCCGGCGTGGTCAGGCCGAGGAAGGGCGCGATGTCCTTCATGTACGCGCGCATCGACTCGGCCCGTTCCGGATCGGCCGCCGCCGCGTAGGTGGCGGTGAGCCGCTCCAGCAGAGTGTCCGCGACGGCGCTGCGGGGCGGCTCCAAACGGCCTTCTGACGTTCCGGTGGCTGTGACGCCCATGGGACGAACCATACGGCGATCACACACATGGGTCAGTTAGTGTCGCCGAATGCTCGATGCCACCACCCGCTCTGGGGGCACCGCCACGGCCGCTCCCCCGGCCGCCGCCACGGATCTCGGCTCCGCCGAGTTCGCCGCCCCTGAGTTCGCCGCCGCGCCCACGGGTCTTGCCGCGCGCTGCACGAGAGCACTGCTCTCGCCGTGGTCCCGGCTGTCCCTGCTCGTGACGCTGCTCATGGCCGCCGCCGCGACCGTGCTGCTCTTCCAGCCACAGAAGCTGCTGGCCGACGGCTGGCCGCCACAGCTGAACGGTGCCGCGGCGGCCGTGGTGTTCGCGGTGGCGTACGGGCTGTGCACGGTCGCCTTCGTGCCCAGGCCGCTCCTCAACCTCGCGGCGGGTGCCCTCTTCGGCTCGCAACTGGGGCTCGGGGCCGCGCTTTCCGGCACGGTGCTCGGGGCGGGCATCGCGTTCGGGCTCGGCCGGATGCTGGGGCAGGACGCGCTGCGGCCCTTGCTGCGCGGACGCTGGCTGAAGCTGGCCGACGGCCAGCTCAGCCGACACGGCTTCCGCTCGATGATGGCCGCGCGACTGTTCCCCGGGGTGCCGTTCTGGGCCGCGAACTACTGCGCGTCCGTCTCCCGTATGGGCTACCTCCCCTTCCTCCTCGCCACAGCCCTCGGCTCGATCCCGAACACCGCCGCGTATGTCGTCGCCGGCGCCCGCGCCTCGGCCCCGACGTCCCCCGCCTTCCTGATCGCCATGGCCTGCATCGCCCTCCCGGCCCTGGTGGGGGCGGCCATCGCCTGGCGCAAGCGCCACCATTTCCGCGGACACTGAGAGAGCCGGCTGAGTCAGGCCTACAAGCCCTCCAGCACCATCGCGTTCGCCAGGCCGCCCGCCTCGCACATCGTCTGGAGCGCATAGCGGGCCCCGCGGGCCCTCATCGCGTGCACGAGGGTGGTCGTCAGGCGGGTGCCGCTCGCGCCGAGGGGGTGGCCGATGGCGATCGCGCCGCCGTGCACGTTGACCTTGGCGAGATCGGCGCCCGTCTCCTGCTGCCAGGCGAGGACGACGCTGGAGAAGGCCTCGTTGACCTCGAAGAGATCGATGTCGTCGACGCTCAGCGACGCCTTGCGGAGCACTTTCTCGGTGGCGGGGATGACACCTGTGAGCATCAGCAACGGGTCCGACCCGGTGACCGCGAAGCTGTGCAGCCGGGCCAACGGGCGCAGGCCGAGGCGGGCCGCGGTCTCGCTCGACGTGATGAGCACGGCGGACGCGCCGTCGTTGATCGGGCTGGCGTTGCCCGCGGTGACGTTCCACTCGATCTGCGGGAAACGCTCGCCGAAGTTCGGGTCGTAGTAGGCGGGCTTGAGACCGGCCAGGACCTCCGTGGTGCTGCCTGGCCGGACGCACTCGTCGCGCGTCACCCCCTCCAAGGGCGCCACTTCATCGGCGAACAGCCCGTTCTCCCACGCCGCGGCCGCCTTTCGATGCGAGTCCACCGCGAACGCGTCCATCCGGTCGCGCGAGATCGACCACTTGGCCGCGATCAGCTCGGCGCTGATGCCCTGCGGCACCAGGCCCTCCGGGTAGCGTTCGGCGACTCCGGGCCCGAAGGGGTCCTTGCCCGCCGGCACGTTGGACCACATCGGCACACGGCTCATCGACTCCACCCCACAGGCCACCACCAGGTCGTACGCCCCCGAGATGACGCCCTGCGCCGCGAAGTGCACGGCCTGCTGGGACGAACCGCACTGACGGTCCACGGTCGTCGCGGGCACCGTCTCGGGGAAGCCGGCCGACAGCACGGCGTAACGGGTGGTGTTCATGGCCTGCTCGCCGACCTGGTCGACCGTGCCGCCGATGACGTCGTCGATCAGCGCCGGGTCGACACCGGACCGCTCGACGAGGGTACGGAGCGTGTGGGCGAGGAGTTCCACGGGATGGACGTGGGCGAGGGCACCGTTCGGCTTGCCCTTGCCTATCGGGGTGCGTACGGCTTCGACGATGACTGCGTCACGCATGGTCTGGTCCCTCGGAGTCGATGGGTTTGCTTTCCAAACTCGCCAAGTGACTCCACAGTAACCCGGTGGGTTGGAAGAACCAACCCACCCTCTAGACTGGATCGCATGAAGGACGCCCGCCCCTGCTCGATCGCCGGCACACTCGCTCTCGTCGGCGAGAAGTACTCCCTGCTCGTCCTGCGTGAGGTGACCCTGGGCGCCACACGGTTCGACCAACTGGTGCGCAACATCGGCGCCCCGCGCGACGTACTCACGAACCGCCTGAAGCGGCTGGTCGACGTCGGAGTGCTGGAAAAGGTCGCCTACAGCGAGCACCCGCCGCGCTTCGAGTACCGGCCCACGACGGCCGGTCTGGAGCTGGAGCCGGTGCTCCTCACGCTCATGGCGTGGGGCGACCGCCATCTCAACGACGGCGATCGCCCCATGGTGCTCGAACACGTCGGCGGCCACGGACACGTGGGCGGCCACGAACTGGTTCCGGTCGTCGTCTGCTCGGAGTGCGGCGAGCAGGTCCGGCACGACGAGCTGACGGCCCACCCGCAGACCCCGGGGTGGACGGTGACGGGCCCGGCGGCGGCGTAGAGCCGGGCTTACGTCCCTTTACGTTCCCTGATACACGTCGAGCCGCCCGCACATCCCGAACTTGCCGTACGCGGACGGCTGTTCGGCACGTACAGCGGCATCGGCGAGGTGGGACACGTCACCCTTCTCGAGCCGCTCGAGCTGATCCCCCGTGGCCGCGGCAGCCGCCTGCGCCCCGCGTTCCCAGCGCTCGCGCCACTCGGCGAGCCGGGGCCGAACGAGCGCGGCAGCGGCCCGATGGAACGCGGCCAGCGCCTCGGGCCCGTCCGCGTCGCGCAGCGCCCGGTAGCCCTCGAGTGCGAGGTCACGCCGGGCGCGAGCGATGCGCTCCCGCTCCTCCTCGGGCGCGTCCGCCGGGATGACGGTGGCGGCGGCGTAGGTCTCCGGGTCTGTCAGGTACTTCGGGGGCAGTGTGAGCACCGCGTCCCCCGCCTCCGGCAGGCCGTTGTTCTGCATGAGGACGGTGATGCGCAGGTCGTCCTCGTTGACGAGCCGGTGGATGGTGCCGGGCGTGAACCAGGCGACCGTGCCGGGTGCGAGAGGCGTCACCTCGTATCCGGACGTCGTCAGGGTCTGCACCGCGCCCCGCCCGCCGGTGACGACGTACGCCTCCGAACAGGTCAGATGCAGATGGGGAGTTCCGCCGCACACCCCGTCCGCGGCGGGCCAGTCGTAGACGGACAGATGCGAGACGGCGACGGCTCCGGGTAGTCCGGTGAAATCGGGGGCGGCGCTCACCACGGGTGCTCCTCCAGGTACTTGGCGATCTCCTCACGCTCCCAGGCGCCGTCGGCGACGACCACGCGGTAGCGGCGGGTGAGGGTGTCGCCGGGCGCGAGTTCCAGCTCGTCGAAGAAGGCGAAGGACGGGGCGACGGCCGCGAACGGCTCGTTGCGCACGAACCAGTGGGCCGGGTGGGCGCCGCCCTCGCCCGTGTGGTCGTTCTCCGGGGCGTGCGCGAAGACGAGGGTCGCGTGCCCGTCGGTGACGTCGTGCTCACCCGAGTACGCGAGCCAGGGCGCCTGTTGCCCCATCAGCTCGGGCCCTTCGCTGTCGGGCCCGACGATGCGCCCGTCCCGGAAGGCGCGAGGGCCGCGCCAGAAGAGGCCCGTGTAACCGGCCATCTCCCGCCCGGCCGTCGTGGGGCTGCCGAACCGCAGGGGCTCGTCGCGCCGGTTGGTGACGGCGGTCGTCCAGGTCAGCGCCCAGGACCCGGACGACGGGTCCACGTCGTGCACCTCGATACGGCGCTCTTCGTCCGCCCAGAGCGTGCCGTCGTACGGATGCCAGGTGAGCCGCTCGGCGATGACAAAACGGCCACTGTCCGCACCGACCTCGTCGAACTTGACGTGCGCCATCGACCCGACGCGCTCCGGGAGTTCGAGATACCCCTGCCCGTGCACGTACGAGTTGCCGCCCCACAGGTTCGCCCCCGACAGATGCGAGGCGGTCATCTGGAGACCCTTGTGCCAGCGGTGGTCGTTGGGCCGGTAGTCGGTGACAACGTTGCCCGCCAGGGTCCTGAGCGGATGCACGTACGGCTTCGGCGCCTCCCAGGCCGCCTCGGGGCCGTACACATAGCTGAACAGCTCGACGCCGGTGGTGGGTTCGGTGATCGTGATGCGGTCGCCGTGGGCGTGGACGACGCGCAGTCCGTCCTGTGCGGTCATGCCGGTACCTCCTTCTCGTGCGTCGCCGGTGCCCAGCCGGGGGCGCCGCCGTGCAGAGCGGTGTAGTAGGGGTCGCCGGGGCCGATCTCGCCGGCCCGTACGGTCCTGTCCGTGAACGCCGACTTGTAGAGCGCGGTGATCAGCTCCAGGCTGGTGCGCCCGTCGGCGCCGCTGCTGCGCGGACGCTCGCCCGCGCGCATGCTCGCGACCAGTTCGCGCAGCTGGGCCAGGTGCGAACTCGGCACGTCCGCGCCGAAGTTCTGCCAGGCGGCCACGTCCTCGGCCGGTGCGTCCGGCACCGGGATGACGCGCCAGTTGTCGTTGCTGTGGCCGTAGAGGTGGGTGAGTTCCACCGTCGCCCGCTCGCAGTCGATGCGGATGCGGCTGACTTCGTCCGGGCTGAGCACGCTGTTGACCACGGTCGCGAGAGCACCGCTCTCGAAGCGTACGAGCGCGGTCGAGACGTCCTCGGTCTGCACGTCGTGCACCAGGCGTCCGGCCATGGCCCGTACCTCGGTCCACGGGCCGAGCAGATCGAGCAGCAGATCCATCTGGTGAATGCCGTGTCCCATGGCGGGCCCGCCGCCCTCGGTCTGCCACTTTCCGCGCCAGGGCACCGCGTAGTAGGCGGCGTTGCGGTACCAGGTGGTCTGGCAGTGCGCCACGAGGGGCCGCCCCATCGCCTCTTCGGCGATCAGGCGTCGTACATGTCTCGCGCCCGAGCCGAAACGGTGCTGGAAGACGATGGCGGCATACGGACCGCCGTCGAGCCCCTCCTCGGCCTCCACGGCGTCGAAGTCGGCGAGCGACGGCACCGGCGGCTTCTCGCACCACACCCAGGCGCCGGCCCGCAGTGCGGCGACGGTCTGCGCACGGTGCAGGGTCGGCGGGGTGCACACGGAGACGAGGTCCGGGCGCTGTTCGGCCAGCATCCGGTCGAGATCGGTGTAAGCGTGCGGGACACCGCCCTCCGCGCTGAACCGCTTGACCGCTTCGGCGTCGATGTCGACCGCCGCGACGACCTCCACCTCCCCTTCGGCCGCGAGCGCGGCGAGGGCGGGCAGGTGGCTGCCGGCGATGGCTCCGGTGCCGACGATCGCGGCCTTGATGCGGCGGCCCTCGAGCGGGGCCGCGGTTCCACTTCGGGACGAGGTCCGGTGCGAATTCTCGTGCGGGATCGTCTCACTGGGGGTTGCGTCGCGGGGGGTACGCATCTACGTGATCAGCACTCCATCGGACGTGACGTTCGGCTCTGGCGGACGCCCGCCGACCCCGGCTGGCCACCGATTTCAGCAAGCGCTTTCACTCCTCGCGGAAACGTAAGCGCCGAGGTCGGGGCGGGTCAACACCCTGTCCACCGTTGCGGAGGGTGCGCCACCGCGCGCCGAGCGGGGCGTGCGCCGGTGTGCGCTGGGGGAGGCCCGGCCGCCCGCACCGCCACCGCGGGACGCTACGCTGCCCCGGTCGCGCCTGATCACCGCAATCGGCAACACGGCGCGTACGTCCTCCCATTCGCTCCGCACCCGCCCTCAGCACTTGGATCACGTAACTTCATGTCTTGGTTTGAATCCCTCATCCTCGGACTCGTCCAGGGGCTGACCGAGTTCCTGCCCATCTCCTCCAGTGCGCATCTGCGGCTGACCGCGGCGTTCGCGAGCTGGGACGACCCGGGGGCGGCCTTCACCGCGATCACCCAGATCGGTACGGAGACCGCGGTGCTGATCTACTTCCGCAAGGACATCGCGCGGATCATCTCGGCGTGGTCCCGCTCGCTGGTCGACAAGACGATGCGACAGGATCACGACGCGCGGATGGGCTGGCTGGTGATCATCGGCTCGATTCCGATCGGTGTGCTGGGCGTCACACTCAAGGACCAGATCGAGGGTCCGTTCCGTGATCTGCGTATCACCGCCACGACACTGATCGTGATGGGCGTCGTCCTCGGCATCGCGGACCGTCTCGCCGCACGCGAGGAGGCCGGCGGCAAGCACCGGATGCCGAAGGAGCGGAAGTCACTCCAGGAGCTGACCGTCAGGGACGGCCTCGTCTACGGCGTCTGCCAGGCGATGGCCCTCATCCCCGGCGTCTCCCGCTCCGGCGCCACCATCAGCGGTGGCCTGCTGATGAGCTACAGCCGCGAGGCCGCGGCCCGCTACTCCTTCCTGCTCGCCATCCCGGCGGTGCTCGCCTCGGGCCTCTACGAGCTGAAGGACGCGAGCGAGGGCGGGCATGTGTCGTGGGGGCCGACGATTTTCGCGACAATTATCGCTTTCTTCGTGGGTTACGTAGTCATCGCATGGTTCATGAAGTTCATCTCGACCAAGTCCTTCATGCCCTTCGTCTACTACCGCATCCTGCTCGGCATCGTCATCATCGTGCTGGTCAGCATGGGTGCCCTGAGCCCGCACGCGGCGGAGTCGGCGGGCTGACGTCTGCAGGGCCGACCGTCATCGTGACCAACCACATATGTCTTGGGTAGTCGTTTGGTAGCGGGCTGTCAGTCCTTGGGCCTAGGCTTGTACACATGTCCCCCGATCCCATGACCCCTGGTTCCGTGCGGTCCGCTGCCGCGCTGAATGAGCAGATCCGCGCCTTATGGATACGGTCGGGCGGCTCCTTGTCGCCTCAGGAGCGGGCGGAGTACGAGCTTCTGGTGGTGCAGTGGGCGGCGGCCGTGCGGCTGCCGCCGCTGGTTGAGCAGGGCGCCTAGCAGCTCGGGGAATTGCGGTTGTTTGGCGGCTGCCGGCTCGTTGTGGCTTGTCGCGCCCACGCGGCGGAGCCGCACATTGATACAGCCCCGCGCCCCTTAAGAGGCGGCTGCGCCGCGCTCTTAAGGGGCGCGAGCCCAAGCGGGGCGCCACGCGCACCCAAGCGGCCAGCGGCCCAGGATCAGCGGCCGCCCGCCACCCGTAGCACCGTCCCCGTCGCATAGGACGCCTCCGGGGACAGGAGCCATGCGATCGCCGCGGCGATTTCCTCAGCCGTGCCTGCCCGGCGGAGCGGGATCGTCGGGATCAGCCGGGCCGGGCGGTCCGGTTCGCCCATCGCCGCGTGCATCTCGGTCTCGACGAGGCCGGGGGCCACCCCGTTGACGCGGATGCCGTCCGGGCCGAGTTCCTTCGAGAGGCCCATTGTCAGGGTGTCGATCGCCGCCTTGCTCGCCGCGTAGTGGACGTACTCTCCGGGGCTGCCCAGCGTGGCCGCTCCCGACGACACATTGACGATGGCTCCGGCGCCCCGGGGCACCATGTCCCGTGCGGCCCGGCGTGAACAGAGCAGCGTGCCGAGGAGGTTGACCTCCATGACGCGGCGCAGGTCGGCGGTGTCCGCGTCGACGAGGCGGCCGAGCCGACCGGTCACCCCGGCGTTGTTGACCAGTCCCGTCACCGGTCCCAGCCGTTCCGCCGCCGTGTCGAAGAGCCCTTCGACGTCACCCTCGTCGGAGACGTCGACCCGTACGGTGACGCAGCGCGCTCCCGCCTCGCGTACGGCGGTTGCGGTGCGCTCGGCAGCCGCGTCGTCGCGCGCGTACGCCACCACCAGGTCGTGCCCGTCCGCCGCCAGCCGCACGCAGGTTGCGGCGCCGATTCCGCGGCTGCCGCCCGTGACGACCGTGACAGGGCGAGACATGTGGGCTCCTTCATGATCCATGCGTTCATGATCCATGCGTGCGGGCTGTCTACGATCGCAGATCCGCCGGTACGTCAGTCCATAGGGTCCATGCGTACCGGTTCGACCGTACGGACGGCACACGGCCGGTGAATATCGGGGCACACCCCTTGGCGTTGCCCGTCCCGTGGCCAACACTGAGCCGATGACTCAGCGTGTGGAACTGGCGACGGTGATGGACCGGCTGGCGGTCGACGGACTGATCACCGATTATGCGGTGGCGGTCGACGACGGGGACTGGGAGGCGTACCGGGGTCTGTTCACATCGGACGGGCGGGCGGACTACCGGTCGGCGGGCGGTATCGAGGGGGATGCGAAGGAGGTCGCCGAGTGGCTGACGCAGACCATGGAGCTCTTCCCGATGCGCCAGCATCTGATCGTCAACCGGCAGGTACGGTTCGGGCCGCTGGAGCATGACACCGGTGACACGGCGCAGGTACGGGCGGACTATGTGAACCCGATGCGGTTCGCCGGACACGACGGCGGAGACACGGCGCCGGACTTCGTGTGCGGCGGCCGTTACGACTTCGCGCTGGTGCGTACGGACGGTGGTTGGCGGCTGCGCTCAGTGGTCGTCGACGAGAAGTGGCGCCGGGCCCCGCAGGCTCGTCAGGAGCCTGCCTCGACCTGATCGGATACGCCCTTACGGAGATCGTCTCCGTCGCGCACACTGGAGGCAGGCAACAGAGGTACGCACCGGGCATCGGGGGGCCGAGGAGGCGCTGCATGCAACTGTCCGCCATTGACCGGCGCCGGCGCCTGGAGTCCCCCCGGTGGCGCGGCGCCGCGGCCGCACTCGCCGGGGCCCTGCCCATGCTGAGCTTCCCGCAGCCGTCCCTGTGGTGGTTCGCGTATGTCGCGCTGGTGCCGTGGATGCTGCTCGCGCGCTCGGCGCCGACGGGGCGGCGGGCGGCGTACGACGGCTGGCTGGGCGGGCTCGGTTTCATGCTGGCCGTGCACCACTGGCTGCTGCCGAGTCTGCACGTCTTCACCTTCGTCATAGCCGCCCTGCTCGGCGCGCTGTGGGCCCCGTGGGGCTGGCTGGTCCGCCGCTTCCTGGCCGGTGCGCCCTCGCCCGGCAAGGTGGTGGCGGCGCTTTTCGTGCTGCCCTCGGGCTGGCTGATGGCCGAACTCGTGCGCTCCTGGGAGGGATTGGGCGGGCCGTGGGGCATGCTCGGCTCGAGCCAGTGGGAGGTGGAACCGGCGCTGCGGCTCGCCTCGGTCGGCGGGGTGTGGCTGCTCAGCTTCCTGATCGTCGCCGTGAACGTCGCGGTGGCCGTCCTCATAGCGATACGCAGCGCACGTGTCCCGGCCGTTGCCGGACTGGTGGCGACGGCCGTCGCCACCTCGGCGGCCTGGGTATGGTCGCCGCGCCCGGACGTCGACGACCAGGTGCGGATCGCCGTGGTACAGCCCGGACCGATCAACGGCGTCGGCGGCGCCGAGAAGCGGTTCGCGCGTGAGGAGGCGCTCACCCGGCAGCTGGCCGGGCAGGACGTGGACCTCGTCGTCTGGGGCGAGAGCAGCGTCGGCTTCGACCTCGCCGACCGGCCCGACCTCGCGAACCGGATAGCCGCGCTCTCCCGCGAGGTGGGCACCGACATCATCGTGAACGTGGACGCGCGCCGCTCCGACCGGCCCGGCATATACAAGAGCTCGGTGGTCGTGGGTCCCGAGGGTCCGACCGGCGACCGCTACGACAAGATGCGGCTGGTTCCCTTCGGTGAGTACGTCCCCTTCCGTTCCGTCCTCGGCTGGGCCACCTCCGTCGGCAAGGCCGCGGGCGAGGACCGCAAACGCGGCACGGAGCAGGTGGTGATGACCGTCGGGGACGGTCTGCGGGTGGGCCCGATGGTGTGCTTCGAGTCGGCGTTCCCCGACATGAGCCGCCATCTCGCGCGGGACGGCGCCGAGGTGCTGCTGGCGCAGTCGTCGACCTCGACGTTCCAGCGGAGCTGGGCACCGGAGCAGCACGCGTCGCTGGCGGCGCTGCGGGCCGCCGAGACGGGCCGGCCGATGGTGCACTCGACGCTCACGGGCGCCTCCGCCGTCTACGGTCCGAGCGGTGAGCGGGTCGGCGACTGGCTCGGCACGAGCGCGAACGCCTGGAAGGTGTACGACATACCGCTGGCCAGCGGTGTCACGCCGTACGCACGCTACGGCGAGTGGCCGGTGTACGCGGCGCTGCTGATCCTCGCGGCGCTGGGCGCCACGGAGGGCATACGGTCGCTGCGGATCAGGCGGGCCGCTCCTGAACCGCACGCACCACCCGCTCGCACAGCTCATGGGTCGCCAGCGCATCCCGGGCACTGAGCACCTTCCCCGCGCGTACGGCGTCCAGGAAGGCGAGCACGGCCTGCTCGATGCCGCGCTGCCGGGCCACCGGCACCCAGTCGCCACGGCGTCGCACGGTCGGCTGGCCCTTGTGGTCGATGACCTCGGCGAGGTTGACGACCTGCCGCTTGGTGTCCTGACCCGACACCTCGAGGATCTCCTCGTTCGAGCCGCTCAGCCGGTTCATCACACCGAGCGCCGTGAACCCCTCCCCCGCGAGCACCAGCACCACGTGGTGCAGCAGCCCGCCCTCGGCCCGAGCCCGCACGGTCACGTCGTCGACCGGGCCCGGCGCCAGGAACCGCAACGTGTCCACGACATGGATGAAGTCGTCGAGGATCATCGTGCGGGGATGCGCGGGCAGGCCGACGCGGTTCTTCTGCATCAGGATCAGCTCGCGCGGGTGGTCGGCGCACTGGGCGTACCCGGGTGCGTAGCGCCGGTTGAAGCCGACGGCCAGGCTGGTGTCCCGCTCCTCCGCGAGCCGCACCAGGCGCTCGCTGTCGGCGAGTTCGTACGCGATCGGCTTGTCGACATAGGTCGCGACGCCCGCCTCCAGCAGTCCTCCCACGATCTCGGGGTGCGCGGGGGTGGACGCGTGCACGAACGCCGCGTCGAGGTCCTGGGCGAGCAGGTCCGAGAGGTCGGTGTGGCGGCGCTGGGCCGGGATGTGGAGGCTGTCGGCGACTCTGCTGAGGGTGGCGGGTGTCCGCGTGTGCAGATGCAGCTCGACATCCGGCTGCGTGGTGAGCACCGGCAGATACGCCTTCAGCGCGATGTCGCCGAGTCCGATGCAGCCGACCTTCACAGGGGTCTCCTCAGGGTCCTCAGGGGCGCCTATGCGGGTGTCTCACGGGCGGTGTGCGCCTCGGCCGAAAGCATACGGCCGCTGTGGTGGCCGCCAGTCGGCGAGGGCGACCCGGTCGCGGTGGGCTCGTACCACGCGGAGGTGCCGAGCCTCGACGAGGTGCGGGAGCTGATCGACGGGATGCTGGGGGGCTGATTCGGGCAAGGAGCGGCGAAATCCCCTGGCGCTGCGTCAACGGGCGGGCGAGGATGCGCAGATGACGACCGAACGCCGTGAGCCCGCCACCAACGCCGATGAGCGCACGATGCTGGAAGGCTGGCTCGACTACCACCGCGAGACGCTCGCCTGGAAATGCGGGGGCCTGAGCGACGCCCAGCTCAGGACCGCCTCCGTGGAGCCCTCCGAGCTTTCGCTGATGGGGCTCGTACGGCACATGGCGGAGGTCGAGCGGGGCTGGTTCCGCAAAGTCCTCGCAGCAGAGGACGCGGGGCCGATCTACTACAGCGACGAGGACCGGGACGGCGAGTTCCATCTCACCGACGCGGACACCTGGGAGGAGGCGTACGCCACCTGGCAGGCCGAGATCGAGATCGCCCGGCGCAACGCGGCCCGTTTCGACCTCGACGACATCTCCGAGGGCAAGCACCGGCGGACCGGCGAGCAGTTCAACCTGCGCTGGATCATCACCCACATGATCGAGGAGTACGCCCGCCACAACGGCCACGCCGACCTGCTCCGCGAGCGCATCGACGGGTCCACCGGCGACTGAGACCCCGTGCGGGCCGAGGTACCCCCGCGGGCCGTTCACCCGTGCGGGGCATCCTCCCCTTCTCAGCTCCTCAAAGCGCCCCCGATACACCAGAGTTGTGCGGGTGCACCGATCCACGACCACCGCAACGCTCCTGGTCGCCGTGGCCGTCTCGGCCGTCTCCGGCTGCGTGACCGTCCAGCACCCGTCCTCCCCCGGCGTACCGGCCCCATCGAGCCGCCCCTCGACACCGCACCCCGAGGTCAGGTCCGACCCGCACCTCGTGCAGGCCCCGGCCCACGAGGCCCTGGAACGCGTCGGCCCGCCCCGCCGCCCTTCCCCGCCGGTGGCGACACCCAGCCCGACAGCGCCGCCATCTCCCCCGGCCACCGCACGCCGGCCCTCCACGGACGCGCCGAGGAACTCTGAGCCCCAGCGCCCCGAACAGCCCTCCACACCGCGCGGCGTCCCACATGTCCCGGCCCGGCCGCGCCCAGCGGACCCGGGCGTGTGCGACTTGGGCCGAAAGTACGGCAGATGGCAGCCGGACAGCCCGGAAGCGACCATCTGCCAGGAGACATACGGGAGTTGAGCTCCACGGAACCAGCCGGTCAGCCCAGGTTCGGGATCCGCCAGTCGATCGGGGCGTGGCCCTGCCGGGCGATCGCCTCGTTGATCTGGGTGAACGGGCGCGAGCCGAAGAACTTCTTGGCGGACAGGGGCGAGGGGTGCGCGCCCTTCACCACGGCGTGCCGCTCCGCATCGATCAGGGGCAGCTTCTTCTGGGCGTAGTTGCCCCACAGCACGAAGACCGCCGGGTCGGGCCGCGCGGCCACCGCCCGGATCACCGCGTCCGTGAACTTCTCCCAGCCCTTGCCCTTGTGCGAGTTGGCCTCACCGCCACGCACCGTAAGCACCGCGTTGAGCAGCAGGACGCCCTGCTCGGCCCACGGCAGCAGAAAGCCGTTGTCCGGGATTGGGGTGCCCAGCTCCTCGTGCATCTCCTTGTAGATGTTGCGCAGCGACGGCGGGACCTTCACGCCCGGGCGGACGGAGAAGCACAGACCATGCCCCTGGCCCTCGCCGTGGTACGGATCCTGGCCGAGGACCAGTACCTTCACCCGCTCGTACGGCGTCGCGTCGAGCGCGGCGAAGACCTCCTCGCGCGGAGGGTGGACGGGACCCTTCCCACGCTCCTCCTCCACGAACTCGGTGAGCTCCTTGAAGTAGGGCTTCTGCAGCTCTTCGCCCAGGACGCCGCGCCAGGACTCGGGCAGCATGGCGGTGTCGGTCACGTGAACTTCCTCCGTTGTGCGCTGACTTGACGGCCGCAGCGTGCGTACGGCCGGGGACGGCCGCGCGGGGCGCGGCCGTCCTCAGAGCACAGAAACCTACAGGCGCCCACTGACAATCGGGCCCGAGGCCGGAGAGAGCTGGGCTACCAGCTGGTCTTCCAGTACAGCTCCCACATCGCCATCATCGTCGCCGGGTCGATGGAGTTCTCGGCACCGGCGATCTCTTCGTTCGCGGCCACGTACGACTTGCCCTGCCACAGCGGCAGCAGCCGCGCGTCGTCGACGAGGATCTGCTGGGCCCGCTCGAACTGGTTGGTCACGGCGCCCCGGTCGCTCTCACGGCGGGAGTCGGGGATCAGCTCGTCGGTGATCTCGGGTGCCTCGTACGGGGTACCGAGCGCGTTCTGCTCGCCCACGAAGGGCGCGATGAAGTTGTCGGCGTCGGGGAAGTCGGGGTTCCAGCCGCGCCCGAACACCGGGTACTCGCCCTTCTGGTAGCCCGGCGCGTAGGTCTTCCAGGGGCGGCTCTTCAGCTTGACCGTGAACAGGTCGGAGGCCTCCAGCTGCCGCTTCAGCTCCTCGAAGGCCGGCTTGGTCTGCGAGCCGTACCGGTCGGTCGTGTACCAGAGGGTGATCGGGACGCGCTCGGTGATGCCGTCCTGCTCGAGGATCTGCCTGGCCTTGGCGGGGCTGGGCTTCCCGAAGTCGTCGAAGAAGCTCGTGGTGTGGCCGACCAGACCCTTGGGGATCATGGAGTACAGCGGCTCGACGGTGTCCTTGTAGATGTTGTGGACGAGCGCCGGGCGATCGACGACCTGGGCGATCGCCTTGCGGACGGCGGGCCTCTTGGACCACGGGTCCTTGGGGTTGAACACCAGGTAACTGATCTCGGTGGTGGGGTTCTCGACGAGCTGGAGCCCCGTGTCGTCGCCGCTGTTCTGGATGTCCACGACGTCGGTGGCGCCGAGGCCGCGGTAGATGACGTCGATCTGCTTCTTCTTGAGAGCGTCGACCACCTCGGACGATCCCGAGAAGTAGCGGATGGTGACGGCGTTGTTCTTGAGTTTGGCGATGCCCTTGTAGTTGTCGTTCTTGACGAGCTGGGCCTCCTTGCCGTCCTCGTAGGACTCCACGCGATACGGCCCCGCGCCGGTGATGTCGCCGTCCTCGCGGAGCTTGTCGGCGGGGTACTCCTCGGGATCCACGATCGACATGGCGGGCGTGGAGAGCACGAAGGGGAACGTCGCGTCGGGCTGGTTCAGATGGAAGACGACCTCGAGGTCGCCCTTCGCCTCGACCCGGCCGAGGGTGGTCAGCAGACCGGCGGGGCCACCATTGAAGTTGATCTTCTTGATCCGGTCGATCGAGTGCTTGACGGCCTTCGCGTCCAACGCGTGTCCGTCGGAGAACTTCAGGCCCTCTTGCAGCTTGCAGCTGTACACCGAGCTGGAGCTGTCGGTGAACCTGCAGCTCTCGGCGGCGTCGGGCTCGGGCTTGGACGCACCGGCGGGGAAACCCAGCAGGGTCTGGTGGACATTGCGGAACAGCTCCCAGGAGCTGTCCCACGAGGCCGCCGGATCCAGGGTGCTGGGCTGACTGGTCGTCCCCACGACGATCGGCTTCCCGTCGTCGGAGGATTCCGAGGAGAAGACACCGCATCCGGCGACCAGGGCTATGGACGCGATGGCCCCCATCAGACGCAGGTATCTGTCCCGCTTGAACACGCGCACCATCCTCGATCGGGCATACCACAAGGGTGGCCAGACGATACCGCAGTGGCGGGTCGCTTGGCCCGCTGCCCTGGCAAGCACTTGGTCAGCGCACTGCCCGGGCGATGACGGAACGTTTCTGACTCGTTACCGCCCGCCTTCTCGGGCGGGCGCCCGCGCGGTTGCGGCACGGTCGCGCGGGCGCCCGCGCGGATCCGGCCTGGTCGCGCGGGCGTCCGTCTCGTCGTCGTCAGCCGACGCCGGCGTTGAGGAAGATCCCGCCGTCGACGACGAGCGTCTGCCCGGTGATCCAGTCCGACTGTTCCGAGGTGAGGAACGCGGCGGCGCCCCCGATGTCGGACGGCACGCCGAGCCGGCCCAGCGGGTAGGACGCGGCGGCCTCCTCCTCGCGGCCCTCCCACAGGGCCTCGGCGAACTTGGTCTTCACCACGGCCGGCGCGATCGCGTTGACCCGTACCTTGGGCGCGTACTCGTGCGCCAGCTGGACGGTCAGGTTGATCATCGCGGCCTTGCTCATGCCGTACGCGCCGATGAACGGCGAGGCCGAGACACCGGCGACGGAGGCGATGTTGACGATCGCGCCGCCGTTCTCGCTCTGCCAGGCCTTCCACGTCCGCTGGGCGAAGCCGAGCGCGGAGATCACATTGGTCTCGAAGACCTTGCGCGCGACGTTCAGGTCCAACTCGGCCATCGGCCCGAACACCGGATTCGTACCGGCGTTGTTGATCAGGAAGTCGATCCGGCCGAACGCCTCCATCGTGCGCTCGACGGCGACGGCCTGGTGAGCTTCGTCATGGGCCTTGCCCGCGACGCCGATGACGCGGTCGGCGCCGAGCTTCTCGACGGCCTCCTTGAGCGCCTCCTCACCCCGGCCGGTGATGCACACCCGGTCACCGCGGGCGATCAGCGCCTCCGCGATGCCGTAGCCGATGCCGCGGCTCGCGCCGGTGATGAGCGCGACCTTGCCCGAGAGTTCCACAGTGGTCATGTCTCTTGTCCCTGGCTTTCCCGGCCTCAGTTGAGCGGTCCGCCGGCAACGTACAGCACCTGTCCGGAGACGAATCCGGCGTCGTCACCCGTGAAGAAGGCGATCGCGCCCGCGACGTCGTCCGGCCTGCCGACACGCTGTACGGGGATCTGGGTGGCGGCCGCGGCCTGGAAGTCCTCGAAGCCCATGCCGACCCGCTCGGCGGTGGCGGCGGTCATGTCGGTGACGATGAAGCCGGGCGCGACGGCGTTCGCTGTGACGCCGAACTTGCCGAGCTCGAACGCGAGCGTCTTGGTGAAGCCCTGCAGGCCGGCCTTGGCGGCCGAGTAGTTGACCTGGCCGCGGTTGCCGAGCGCCGAGGACGAGGAGAGGTTGACGACGCGGCCGAACTTGGCGTCCACCATGTACTTCTGGACGGCCCGCGTCATCAGGAAGGCGCCGCGCAGGTGCACGCTCATGACCGTGTCCCAGTCGGACGCGGACATCTTGAAGAGGAGGTTGTCGCGGAGCACGCCCGCGTTGTTCACGAGGATGGTCGGCGCACCGAGCTCCTCGGCGATCCGCGTCACGGCGGCCTCGACCTGGGCCTCGTCGGAGACGTCACAGCCGACGGCGATCGCCTTGCCGCCGGCGGAGGTGATCTTCTCCACGGTGTCCTTGCAGGCGGCCTCGTCGAGATCGATCACCGCGACGGCACGCCCCTCGGCGGCCAGTCGTACGGCGGTCGCGGCGCCGATACCGCGTGCGGCACCGGTGACTACGGCTACCCGCTGCTCAGTGGTGGACATTGCTGATTCTCCTCGCCTTTGAAAAGCCTGCGCTCACACGGTACGCCCGTGAAGTGAGCGACCGCTTAGTACCCTTCCGCGGATGTGACGCTAGAAGCCCTGGCACTCAGTGTCAACGAAACACCACGCACATGTGATCCATCACCTCACCAGCAGGTCGAGAAGCCGCTCGACCTCGGCCTCGGGATCCGCGGTGAGACCGGTGTGCACGGGACCCGGCTGGACGACGGTCGAACGGGGCGCGATCAGCCAGCGGAAGCGCCGCCCCGCGTCGTCGCTCGCCGCCTGTCCCGCCGCCGCGCCCCCGGCGCAGACACCCTCGACGGCGCGCAGCGCGGCGCGCACGCCGGCCGCGTCCGCCGCCGGGTCCAGCGCCCGCAGCTTGCCCTCGTCGAGATGCGTGCGCGCGGCCACGAAGGACTTCGCACGGCAGTACACCAGCACGCCCGCGTTGAAGCACTCCCCCCGCTCGACGCGCGGTACGACGCGCAGCAGGGCGTACTCGTAGACGTCACGGCCGTCGCGCCCGCTCACTTCGCCCCCACCCCGCCGATCTCGATGCGCTCGTGAATGGTGGCGGCGCGCGCCAGCAGCGGCTCCGCGTAGGCGCGCCTGAGCGCGTCGGCCGAGTCGAACCCCGGCTCGTCCGTCAGCCAGACCTCGGGGATCTCGGCGGTCACCTCGGCGAGCAGTTCCCCGGTGATCAGCGGCGCCAACTGAGCGGCGGCGGAGGCGATGTCGGGGCCGAAGGGCGCGAGCGCGTGGTCGGAGGCGTCGTACGGCCGGGCCGCGGAGGCGGGTGCGCCGGGCCAGTTGTGGTGCCAGATCATGGTGGCGCCGTGGTCGATCAGCCACAGATCGCCTTGCCACACAAGCAAGTTGGGGTTTCGCCATGACCGGTCCACGTTGTTGACCAGCGCGTCGAACCAGACGATCTTCCCGGCTTCCTCCGGGCTCACCCGGTGCGCGAGAGCGTCGAATCCGATCGCCCGGGAGAGAAAGTCCATCCCGAGGTTCAGCCCACCGCTCGACTTGAGCAACTCCTGTACTTCCTCGTCCGGTTCACCGAGTCCGATGACAGGATCGAGCCCGATCGTGACCAGTCCCGGCACGCGCAGGCCCAGACGACGGGCGAGTTCACCACAGACGACCTCCGCGACGAGAGTCTTGCGCCCTTGCCCGGCGCCGGTGAACTTCATGACGTACGTTCCGAGATCGTCGGCCTCGACGAGCCCCGGCAGCGAGCCGCCCTCACGCAACGGTGTGATGTATCGGGTCGCGGTGACCTCAGTCAGCATTTTCCCCGGCAATCCGCTCTCATAGAGTCCGGCGGCCTGCAGCGCAGGTAGTTCCGTCCGATGCGGCCGAAGCCGTCGGTTCCCACGCGCACGCTCATGTTCGTCGTCCTCCCGATCGATCCGCGTCTGTCTGTGCTGGCGGCCTTCCGGCCGGGAACGCGATCGGGCTCGGGCCGTACGGAGGCGAGCCGGGGCTGTTCGGCCCCACGGCTCGCCGTGCGGCGTCAGCGTCCTTCTTGCTTGCGCCGGTCCTGGGCCTGGGTGGCGATGACGGCGGCCTGGATGCGCCGCTCCACACCGAGCTTGGCCAGCAGGCGGGAGATGTGGTTCTTGACCGTCTTCTCCGCGAGGTAGAGCCGCTGACCGATCTGGCGGTTGGTGAGCCCTTCGCCGATCAGCGCCAGGATCTCCCGCTCCCGGTCGGTCAGGCCCGGCAGGGCGTCAGGTTCGGGCTCCGGCTCCTGACCTTGACGCAGGCGGGCCATCAGCTTGGCGGTGGCGCTGGGGTCGAGCAGCGACTGCCCGCGGGCCACGGTGCGCACGGCCGACACCAGGTCCGAGCCCTGGATCTGCTTCAGCACGTACCCGGAGGCGCCCGCCATGATCGAGTCGAGCAGGGCCTCTTCGTCGTCGAAGGAGGTGAGCATCAGGCAGGCCAGTTCCGGCATCTGCGAGCGCAGCTCCCGGCACACGGTCACGCCGTCGCCGTCGGGCAGACGCACGTCGAGCACAGCCACTTGCGGGCGCAGCGCGGGGACGCGGACCAGTGCCTGCTCCACATTTGCGGCCTCGCCGATCACGGTGATGTCCGGTTCGTCGTCCAGCAGGTCGTGCACCCCTCGTCGTACCACCTCGTGGTCGTCCAGCAGAAAGACCCGGATCGGGTTGTCGGGTCCG
This sequence comes from Streptomyces yerevanensis, assembly GCF_000716805.1. NCBI lineage: Bacteria > Bacillati > Actinomycetota > Actinomycetes > Kitasatosporales > Streptomycetaceae > Streptomyces > Streptomyces yerevanensis. The sequence continues at coordinate 21,360 of NZ_JNWJ01000054.1, forward strand.
GGCCGCTCGCTGTCCGCCATCGACGGGCTCCTGTCCTGTGTCGTCTGTCTCCAGCACCGGAAACCGCCGGATGGGCGGGACCGGTCCTTCCCTGTCGAAGATCCTCCGCGATTCCGGGCCGAACGGCCAGGGCCAACCGGCCTCTTTCGCTCCGGCACTCCCGCCTTCCCAATCGAAGGCATGCTCCGGAAGCTTGTCCCGCCGTCCGCAAACCCGTGTCATGCGGCCCGCAGGCGGGCGGCGAGCAGGGTGACGTCGTCTTCAGTGAGTCCGTGCACCAGGCGTGCGAGCACGGTGTCGAGCACGTCCTCCAGCGGACCCTCCACGTCGAGACTGAGATCGGTCAGGCGCCGCAGTGAGGCATCGATGTCCATCCGGCGCAGTTCGACCAGACCGTCGGTGTACAGCAGGAGCACCTCTCCGGGTGGCAGGGGCACGGTCACTGCCTCGTGCCTTCCCAGGTCGGTTCCCAACGGCGGACCCGCAGGGACCCGTACGAGATCGGCACGGGCCTGCCGGTGCAGCAGTACCGGCGGAGGGTGGCCCGCGCTGGAGATCGTGCAGGTGCCGGAGCCGGGGTCGATGAGGGCGAGCAGACAGGTGGCCACTCGGTCGACGCCGATGCTCGCGACCCGATGGTCGGCCTCTTCCAGGATCCGCTCGACCGGGGCGCCGGAGACGGCCAGGGTGCGCAGCAGCGAGCGGTACTGGCTCATGGCGACGGCCGCCGTGAACCCGTGGCCCATCACATCACCCATGACCTGGAGGGTGCGTCCCGACGGCAGGGCGATCGAGTCGCACCAGTCCCCGCCGACGAGTGCGCGGTGCCCGGCCGGCAGGTAGCGGGAGGCCACCTCTATGTCCGGATGAGGGCTGCCGGGCTCGGACAGCAGCGCGCGTTGCAACTCCAGGGCCATGGCGTGCTCGAGGGAGTACTGGCGGGCGTTGTCGATGGCGACGGCAGCCCGGGCGGCCAGATCCTGCGCCACGATCACGTCCTCGTCCGTGAACGGAGCCGAATCCGCTGCCCTCCACAGGTGGACGACACCGACCGGATGGCCCTTGTTCGGCAGCGGCACCACGAGAACGGAGTGGATCTCCGCGGCGCGGACCACCTCCAGGCTGAACTGGGTCCGCACCACCTTGAGCAACACGTCGTCCGTGACCAGGTTCCCCACCCACGGGCGGCCCGTGTCCAGGCACTTCCGGGTCGGTGAGTCACGGGGGACGTCGAAGTAGTCGCCGGCTCTCCCGACCAGTCCCCGGCACCGGACGATGTCCGGGCCTCCCGCGGAGGCCGTGATGCGCAGTCGTACGACACCCGGAGTCGGTGGCGGCGCATCACCGGACTCCTCCTCCAGGGTGCACACGGACGCCTTGTCGGCCAGGCTCGGCACGACGAACTCGGTCAGTTCGGCACAGGTCCTCTCGACGCTGAGCGTGGTGCCGATCCGGGTGGCAGCGGTGTCAAGCAGCGCCAGCCGCTGGTGGGCCTTCTCCAGGTCGTCCATGTGCTGACGCAGCCCGCTGACTTCGACCGAGATGGCGCACAGACCGAGTACTCGCCCGTCGTCCTCCAGCCGGTGGTAGACCGCGTTCCACTGTCTGTGCCGGAACGATGAAGGGGCCCGTGTCGTCCCCGTGACGGACAGCGCACGGGGCCGCCCGTCGTCGAGCACCATGCGCAGGACCTCGTCCGAGCGGTGGATCCCCGGCAGTACTTCGGCCATGGTCCGGCCGTGGAACGCCGAGGGCGGCACCCCGCCCATCCGGCCCATGGCGGCGTTGACGTACCGGTAGCGCAACTGTTGGTCCAGCACAGCCACCGAAGCAGGCGTACTGTCCAGGATGCTCCGCAGGATCCCGTACTCGCGGGCCTGCTCCACCGCCTCCCCGGGCGCATCCGCCAGGGCGGACAGCAGCACATCCTCAGCGCCTGAGAAGAGCCACCTGAGCGGAAGCCGGTCAAAGCCCACGCCCGAACCTCCTCACCCGCCCCCTGACGAGGTCATGCCTCGCTTCAGTCTGGCCCAGACGACCACGCCACGCACCCGCAGGTCATGGCGGCCTGCTCAGTGGGCGGATCTGGCCCTTGGCATGGCCTTGTCCATCCTGCCGCCCTGGTCCGGCGGTCCGTGACCGGTAGACCGTCCGGGGCCGCAGGTTCCCACCCGGAGCGGGCGTCTTCTGCCACCTGAAGTCTTCCTCGTCGGCTCACCGTGCCACGGTTGCGAGGACATCGTGGCCCAGTCGCTGGATGACGTCCGTGGCGAGCCGGTGCCGCACCAGCTTGCCGTCTCGGGTGGAGCGCACCAGGCCCGCGTCGCGCAGGGTCCGCAGGGCGCGGGAGACCTGTGGCTCGCTGGAGCCGAGTCGGGCGGCGAGCTCCGACGTGGTGATGGGCTCGCCCAGCAGATGGCGGCACAGCTCCATCCGGGCGGGCGAGGTCAGCGCCATCAGCCGGTGGTGCAGATCCCGCACGGTCAGCTGTCCGGCCAGGGAGGTGCCGCGCGCCGCGTACTGCACCACCACGCACGACGGGTGCTCGTTCTTGACCGTCAGATGCGGCCACACCCGGGCGGACGGGACGAGGACGAGGGGGCGCGGGGCCACCTTCACCTCGTCGATCTGCAGCTTGTCCAGCCGTACCCGCTCCCCCGGTCCGACCCGGGCCGCCGTCGGCAGCAGTTCGGTGAGCACATCCGCGGGCGAGCGAAGCGAGATGGGGGTCCCCCCGGCCGAAGCCCCCCAGCCTCCGGCCGGGGGTGCCCCCAGGGGGCGGGCGGCCAGTCGGCGACGTACCTCCCGCGCGTGGTCCTCCAGGGCCGGCCGCAGGGTACGCCAGTCCTCGGCGAAGAACGCGGTGTCGGCGTTCCGCAGCACCGCCAGCAACCGGTCCCGCAGCTCCAGCGGTGCCGCCACCAGCTGCCGCGCCAGTTCACCGCGGGCGTAGGAGCGGCGCAGGCAGCGGCGGGTGTAGTCCTCCGCGGCGGCGGTGCCTGCGCGCAACTCGCGGGCCGGCGGAACGGGCTGTGCGTTGGTGCCGAGGACCCCTGGCGCCACCAGCTCGAGGAAGTCCTCGGCCGACAGCGCCGCGATCGCCGCCAGCTCCTCGTGAAGGCTCGCCGCGAGCGGCAGCGCACGGGGAAAGAACAGGCGGCAGCGGTAGCGGGCCCACAGAGGGGCGAACACGGTCAACTCGTCGTGCAGCTCTGGTCCCGCCGCGGCGGCGCGGGCCGTCCAGCCGGCGGCCTCCGAGTGGTGCTCGGGTTCGGCGAGCACGTGCAGGCTCGCCATCAGTTCCGACAGCGCGGAGGGCCCGACCGCGAGGTCCGCGGGGCCGAGCCCTCCGAGGTCGAGGACGATGCTCACGCCGTCAGCGTACGGCCGGAGTTCACCGTACGGGCGCGCCCGGACCGAGCGGGATGCCCAGCAGGTACCAGGCGAAGAACAGCAGTACCCAGACCACCAGCATGATCATGGCGACGGGCAGGGTGAAGGAGACCAGGGTGCCGATGCCGGCCTTGCGGCGCAGGGTCTGCAGGTAGCCGACGCAGAGCATGAACGAGGTGCTCATCGGGGTGATGGAGTTCGTACAGGAGTCGGCGATGCGGTAGAGCGCCATAGTGGTGGCCGGGCTGGTGCCGAGCAGCATCAGCATCGGCACCAGTGCCGGGGCGACCAGGGTCCACAGGGCGGAGCCGGAGGTGATGAGGAGGTTCATCAGGGCGACCGCGACGATCAGCAGCGAGAACAGCACCAGCGTGGGCGCGCCCAACTGCTTGAGGAAGTCCGCACCTTCGACCGCGACGACCGTGGCGATGTTGGTCCACTTGAACAGGGCGAGGAACTGGGAGACGGCGAAGAAGAGCACCAGCAGCGGTGCGATGGAGCGCACTCCCTCCGCCATGAACTCCGGAATCGCGCGGCTCCCCCTGATCCGCCCGGTGAGCCTCCCGTACACGGCGCCGATCAGCAGGAAGAAGACGGTGAGGAAGACAGCGATGGCGTTCATGAAGGTGGACTCCACGATCGCGCCCCCCTCGCCGCGCAACGGCGACGAGGCGGGCAGCATCGCGAGCACCATCAGCGCGGCGTAGCCGAGCACGGCAAGGCCGGTCAGCTTCAGGGCCCGCCGCTCGGTTGTGTCGTCGACCTCCGCGGCGACGACCCGCTGTGCCGCGGCGGCCTCCAGGTCCGGGTCGGGGGTCAGATGGTGCTCGCGCTTGGCAAGGATCTTGTCCACGACCAGGGCGATGGTGCCGGCCAGCACGAAAGCCGAGACGGTGGTGAAGTACATGTTGTCCGTCGCGCGGACCACCACGTCCTTGTCGACGAGCTGCGCGGCCTCGGTGGCCACGGAGGCGAACAGCGCGTCACCCGGGGCGATCAGCGGGTTGGCGTCGCCTGCGGCGTTGATGGAGACGAACGCGACGATCATGCCGAGCATCGGCGAGCGGCCCACCGCGCGGAAGGCCACCGCCCCGAGCGGGATGAGGACCACGTAGGCGGAGTCGGACAGGAACTTGCCCAGTACGCCGCCCAGGGCCACGCCCAGGACGACCGTGCGCGGGGACAGGCCGGACAGCATGCGGCGGGCCAGTGCTTCGAAGAGTCCCGACCGCTCGGCGACCGCGACGCCGAGCATCACCATGAGCACGGTGCCGAGTGGGCCGAAGGTGACGAAGGACTCCTCGGCGCCGGTGATCAGGTCCCGTACGGCGTCCGCCGACAGGGCGCTGCGTACGCCGACCAGGTCACCCGAGGAGGGGTCCTCGACCTGCAGGCCGGAGGCGTTCAGCGCCGAGCTGACGAGGGCGACCACCCCGCACAGGATCCAGAACAGCCAGAACGGATGCGGCAGTGCGTTTCCCGCACGCTCGACCAGGTCGAGGAGCCGGGAGCCACGGCCCCCCTCGTCGGGCTCCGGGGCCTGCACCTCCTGGGGGCGGTGGGCAGGTGTGGTCATGGCGGCCTCCTGTGAGGACGGTGAACGAGGGCACGACGCGGCCGCGTGGCGAGCGCTGTGTGGGAAACAGAGACCCGGAACCGCGCACGATCCGTCGCAAGGCACGGGGCGTGTTGCCGGGTTGCGCTGCACAGTAGGTCCCGTGTCCGGCCCCGTCACCGTTCGGCGGAACAGTTGACCTGATGACGTCAAGTGATCGCCAAGATCGGGGCCGTTGCTTAGCGTCACGGGAATGACCTCGTACGACACCTCCCACACCTGCCGGCCCGAACCCCTCCAGGGCGGCGCCCTGTGGCGGCGTACCCTGCGCGTTCCCATGCGGGACGGCATCCGTCTCGCCGCCGACCTGTACTCCACCTCCCCCGAACCGGAGACGACCGCGCTTCCCGTGCTCCTCGAGCGCACCCCGTACGGCCGGCGCGCGCAGCGCGGTTCGGACCAGGACCGCGGTGACGCGCCGGTCCCGCAGCCCGAGGACATCGCCCGGCACTTCACCGATGCCCGCTACCACGTCGTACGGCAGGACTGCCGGGGCCGCGGCGACTCCGAGGGAACGTTCGTGAAGTACCTCGGCGAAGGCCCGGACGGGGCGGACACGATCGCCTGGCTCAGGAACCAGCCGTGGTGTGACGGCAGGGTCGTGATGACGGGGGTGTCCTACTCCGCCCACGTCCAGGCAGCCGCAGCCGCCGAGGGGGCGACGGGGCTCGCCGCCATGGTTCAGGACTCGGGCGGTTTCTCCTCCGCGTACGACGCGGGGATGCGGATGGGCGGCGCCTTCGAACTGAAGCAGGTGACCTGGGCACTGCGGCAGGCGCTGAACAGCCCGGAGGCCGCGGCGGATCCGGTGCTGTCCGAGGCACTGTCGCGGGTTGACGTGGCGGGCTGGTTCGGTGCGATGCCGTGGCGGCCGGGCTGCACGCCGCTACGGCACCTTTCGGCGTACGAGGACTACTTGCTGGAGCAGTGGCGGCAGGACACCTTCGGGGACTACTACCGCAACCCGGCGATCTACGGGCGAGGCTTCTACGAACGTTTCCCGGACGCGCCGAGCCTCCACCTGGGCAGCTGGTACGACCCCTACGTCCGCTCCACGATCGAGAACTTCACCGCCCTGCGGGAGCTGAAGTCGGCCCCCTCCTACCTGGTCATGGGCCCGTGGACGCACGGGCGCCGCTGCGACACGTACGCCGGAGACGTGGACTTCGGCCCGCAAGCAACACTGGACGGCAACCTCGCCCCGTCGTACCTGGAGCTCCGCCGCCGCTGGTTCGACCGGGCGCTGGGCCGGGAAGACGAAGGGAATCCGCAGAGCGGAGACCTTCCCGCCGTGCAGTACTTCCTGATGGGCGGCGGCGACGGCCGAAGGGATGCGGCCGGGCGGATGCGGCACGGCGGCGCATGGCGCACCGACGCCCACTGGCCGCCGGCGTCGACGGCCCCCGTCGCCCTGTACCTCACCGCCGCAGGCACCCTCACCCTCTCCCCGCCTGCCGTGGCCGCCGCGTCGGTGACCTACGACTTCGACCCGCGCCACCCGGTACCCACCATGGGAGGCCAAGTCACCTCGGGCGAGCCGGTGATGACGGGCGGGGCGTACGACCAGAACGCCCCGGACGTCCGGGTGTACGGGGCCCGTGAGCCGTATCTGCCGCTGGATTCCCGCCCGGACGTGATCAGCCTGACCACTCCGCCTCTCGAGCGGGACGTGGTGCTGGCCGGCCCGGTGTCGGCCAGGCTCCACATCTCGACCACGGCCCCGGACACCGACTTCACCATCAAGCTGATCGACGTCCACCCGCCCAACGCCGACTATCCGCACGGCTTCGCCATGAACCTCACCGACGGCATCGTCCGCTGCCGCTTCCACCGCTCCTACGAGAAGCCGGAGTTGCTCACTCCGGGCGAGGTGTACGAGATCGAGGTCATCGCCCCCGACACGGCAAACCGCTTCGCCGCCGGCCACCGCATCCGGCTCGACGTCTCCTCCAGCAACTTCCCCCGCTTCGACGTCAACACCAACACCGGCGAACCGGAGGCCGCCGCCCGCCGCACCGTCATAGCGGTGAACACCATGCATATGAATGCGGAGCACCCCTCCCACCTACGGGTGTGGCTGGAAGGAGGCGCGGACGCACTCGCGTAGCCGGACAGCCGCGTGTCCGCCGAGGCTGCCCAGGGATCAGCTGGAGCGATCGGATCATTCTGGCCGGGGCGCTTCGGCCCTTGGCGCCTCGCTCATGCCGTGGTGGGCTACTCGATCAGAGCGCCCGCAAGCCGTGCTCCCGGAACTGGTCGCGCACCCGCTCCGTCAGGTCCGGATCCGGCGTAGGTGTGTCGCGCAGAGGGAAGGGCATGCCCAGCGCGTCGTACTTGTGGGCACCCAGTTTGTGGAACGGCAGGACGTCCACCCGGTCGACGTTGCCGAGCCCGGCCAGGAAGGCGCCGAGGCCGTCGACGGCCGCCGGGTCGTCGGTCCAGCCGGGCACCAGGACGTAGCGGATCCATTGGGCCGTTGGGCCCGGACCCGGCCGGACGAGAAGAAACGGGAAGAAGGAGAAAAGACCTTCAGGCCGTGAGGTCCACCCCGTACAGGGTGTGTCCGCCGACGAGTTCACGCCCGGTGGCCAGTTCGGGCTCGATGCGGACGAAGGCCTCCTGCGGCGCGGGCGCCCAGGAGGCCGGGCCGGTGCGGGCCAGGCGTTCGTGCTCGGCGGGATCGGTCACCACCGTGGCCGTGCCCGTGACGACGACGCTCCACCCGGAGTGCCGGGCCGCGTCGACGTCGTCGGTCTCGAAGGCGACCACGGCGCCGTCGATCGCGCGGACCAGTTCCGAGGTCGCGGAGGTGCACAACAGGACCGCGCCGTCGTGGTCCAGACTGAAGTTGACCGGCAGCACGGCGGGCAGAGCCCGGCGCGTGTAGACGATGCGGCCGACGGGCACCTTGGCCATCAGCCGCAGGCACTCCTGCCGCTCGAGTTCGCGGAAACCGTCATTGGCGTACATCGGCCGGCCCGTCCTTCGCGTGGTACAGAGGTACTGCTGTCCTTCCACCGTGAGCCGGACGAGGTCCGGGCGTGAGGGGCCATGGGTCCCGGCCCTGCCGGAGAACGACCCGTTGTCCCCACCCCGATCGATCCCGCAGTGAGCCCGGCCTTCCGGGGAGGCGCTGGTACCGCTCTGGCCGGTCGGCCGCTTCGCCAAGAGGGGGCTCGGATGTCCGGCACGACGCCACCATGGGTTCCCGGCGCGACAGCAACGCTCCGCACTTCTGTGGCTCAGTGCCGGACCAGGGTCCGAACGGGTCGACGGGACGCCTCGGTCATCCGCCTGGCCGTCGGCCGGCGCCGGCTGCGGCGCCGCTGCGCCCGTAGCGCCAGCACGTCGAGCGCGGCGCTGAGCACGAAGGTGACCGCCATGGAGATCACCAGGAGGACGGCGAACAGCCTCCAGAACTCCGGGGTCAGTGACGTACCCACGACGAACACCCCCTTCCAGCGGGTTGTCTCCCGACTTCATCGAACCGCCGGGCCCGTTCCGGCACAGGGGCCCAAGGGCTCCCACGGGGTACCGGGCGGCCCGGCCATGGGGCCAGGTGGCCCATGGCCCAGGAGGGGGCACGGGAGCACGCTGGACGTGACAGGTTCGTCGCCCTGATCGGAGGCACGTCATGAACGCTCCCGCCACGGCCAGCATGCTGCAGTCGCTGCCCGCCGAGCACCGGCAGCGGCTGATGCGCTTCGCCCGGGAGGTGTCGTTCCCCCAGGGCACCCGCCTCTTCAACGAGGGAGGCCGCGCCGACCGGTTCTGGATCATCCGTACCGGCACCGTCGCCCTCGACATGCACGTGCCCGGCCGCCGCGCCGCCGTCATCGAGACCCTCGGCCACAACGAACTCATCGGCTGGTCCTGGCTGTTCGCCCCGCACACCTGGCACCTGGGCGCCGAGGCGACCACTCCCGTGCGCGCCTACGAGTTCGACGCCACCGCGATCCGCTCGATGTGCAAGGACGACCCCGCGCTCGGCGCGAACGTCGCCCAGTGGGTGGGCGACGTCCTCGCCCACCGCCTGCACTCGGCCCGCACCCGGCTGCTGGACCTGTACGCCCCCTACGGCAGCGGCGGCCTCCGGTGACCGCGCCGAGTCGAAGTGACAGCTCCGAAGGAGGCACCATGCACGGCACCCCGCACATCGTCAGCGACGTGATGACCCACACCGTCGCCGCCATCGGCCGCGGCGCCCCCTTCAAGGAGATCGTGCGGATGATGCAGGACTGGAAGGTCAGCGCCCTTCCTGTCCTGGAGGGCGAGGGCCGGGTCGTCGGAGTGGTGTCCGAGGCCGACCTGCTGCCCAAGGAGGAGTTCCGCGACAGCGACCCCGACCGGTACACCCAGCTGCGGCGCCTGTCCGACCTCGCGAAGGCCGGCGCGGTGACCGCCGGGGAGCTGATGACCTCGCCGGCCCTCACCGTCCACGCGAACGCGACGCTCGCCCAGGCCGCGCGGACCATGGCTCACGCCAAGGTGAAACGGCTGCCCGTCGTCGACGACGTGGGCATGCTGCAGGGCATCGTCAGCCGCGCCGACCTGCTCAAGGTGTTCCTCCGCGACGACGAGGACATCGCGGAGGAGGTCCGTCGGGAGGTGATGTCGTACCTCTTCCCCGCGCCGACGTCGGCCGCACGCGTGGCGGTGCGGGACGGGGTCGTGACGATCGGCGGTCGCATCCGGGACACGTCCCTTGTCCCCGTGGCGGCACGTCTGATCCGGGCCGTCGAGGGGGTCGTGGACGTGGAGTTCGACGTCTCCGAGCACGGCCGTTCCTCGGAGAGGCCCCCTGCCCCGTCGAGTCACAACGAGAACGCCTCACCCTCGTGAACCGCCCCGAGTGAACGTCGATACTTCGCGGCGGAGACTTGGCGGCGTTGCGCACGCCCGCAGGCACGCGCTGATTCGGTCTGTGTTGCGCGAGGCCACGTGCCCCGTAGCCGTGGTGCCGTCGTAGGTACGGCCATGGCGACGACACCGGTGCCGAGCACGGGTGTCTGGACGGGCACAGCGTCCCGGCCCGCCTTTATGTGTGCGTCAGCTCGTCGGCGACATGTGCCGCCCACGTCTCGATCGCGGTGAAGTCGCGGAAGTCTCCGCCCTTTCCGTTGCGGAGGAGCATCCGCGCGACCCATCCCTTCGCACCCTCCTCCAGGCAGCCCCCGAAGGTGACGTGCTCCCTGGCGTCCAGCTCGGCCATGGCCTTCTTCACGCCGGGTACGGGCGGGATGTCCTTCTCCGAGGCCGAGGGGTCGAGCGGGCCGCTGCTGAACAGCCACAGGGGGCGTTCGGACAGGGCCCTGCGGTGCCGGCGGATGAACCGCCGGGCGTGCTTCTGCCAGCGTCCGGCGTACAGTCCGCCGCCGACGACCACCGCCTCGTACGACGCCACACTCGTCACGGACTGGGCCGGAAGGGCCTCGACCGTCAGCCCGTACTTGCTCAGCACGTCGGCGATGGCTTCGGCGATCTGCGCCGTCGATCCGTTCGTGGTTCCGTAGGCGACCAACACGGTGCCGGTCATGGCGGTACACCTCCTCTCATACTCGGCGCAGCCAGTCGTCGGCCACGCCGTGCAGTGCCTGTTCCCGGGTGTGCAGGCGCGCGTCGTCCAGGTCCACCACCGGCAGTCCGTTGATCCGGTGGGCCGCGAGCATCCTCGCGACCTCCTTGAACGGGGTGCCGTACGTGGCGCGGACGACGTCCGTGGTCATCACGGAGCCGACCTTGTTGTGCTTCATGTCCATTTTCCCTTCTCAGCGGAGTCGGCGCAGGTAGGGGTCCTGGGGCCTGCACGGCACCAGGCGGATCCGCGCGTCCGGCACGGTGACGCCAGGACCGGGGCGCAGCGCGGGGAGGTGATCAGGTCGTGTACGTCGTGGTCCGTGAGCGGGCGAGCCGGGCCGCGTCGTCGGCCGAAGTCGCTTGCGCTCACGGCTGTTCAAAAGTGGAGCCCGAACAATTCGGCGGTCACCGAAATGTCACCCGTCTAGGGTCGGCTTCATGAAGATCTCCTCCGGCCCCGGACGCCGGCGTACCGGGCCTGTACCGGCGGCAGCAGCGGCCATCGCCGCCGGCGGGGCCTTGGCGTGACGCCGGGGGAGATGCTCGCCGTGTTCGGCGCCGGTGTGAGCGCCGGTGCCATCAATACCGTGGTCGGCTCGGGAACACTGATCACCTTTCCCGTTCTGCTCGCCACCGGTCTCACCCCTGTCACCGCCACGGTTTCCAATGCGCTCGGCCTCATCCCCGGCAACATCAGCGGAGCCTTCGGCTATCGAAGAGAGCTCAAGGGGCAGGGCCGACGCATCCTGAAACTCAGCGTCGGCGCCCTGCTGGGCGGTGTCACCGGCGCCATCCTCCTGCTGGCCCTGCCCGCCACCGCGTTCGAGTTGATCGTGCCGGTCCTGGTGGGCTTCGCCCTCGTCCTGGTCTCGGTCCAGCCGCTGATCAGCAAGCGGATGCGCCGCAACGCACCGAGCGACACCAACCGTCGCGACGGTGGCCCGCTGCTGTTCGTCGGCCTGACGCTGGCCAGCGTCTATGGCGGCTACTTCTCCGCCGCCCAGGGAATCATCTACATGTCCCTGATGGGTATACTCCTCGACGAAACGATGCAGCGCCTCGTCGCCGTCAAGAACGTACTGGTCGCCGTCGTCAACGCGATCGCCGCGCTGTTCTTCCTCTTCGTCGCGGACTTCGACTGGACCGCCGTCGCGCTCATCGCGGCCGGTTCCGCGCTCGGCGGCCAGCTCGGAGCCAAAGTGGGCCGCCGCTTCAGCCCCGCGGTGCTGCGGGCCCTGATCGTGACGATCGGTGTCGTCTCCATCGTCCAGCTTCTGCTCCGCTGACGCACGGAGCTGCGCGTCGGCGCTTCTCACGAGCCGGGCACGGCAGAGTACGGTGCAACATCTCCTTTTTCGGCCGGCCCGGTACCTTCCGGAACATCGCCAGGGTCATCGAGGACTTCATGACGTACGTTCCGAGGTCATCGGCCTCGACCCGTGACCCGGCAGCGAGCCGCCCTCACGCAACGGCGTGATGTAACGGGTCGCACTGACTTCCTTGAGCATCGCCCCAGGCCACTGGGGCGATGCTGTTTTCCACCCGCCCGAAAGGATCACCGTGACCGCCGAAGACCTCCCCCTCCAACTCGCCCGCACGAAACGCTTCTCGCTCGGCGTGCCCCGCGCCTTCACCGTCTCCCCCGACGGCGACCGCGTGCTCTTTCTGCGCACCACGAGCGGCCGCTCCACGACCGGCTGCCTGTGGCTGTACGAGGACGGCGAGGAGCGCCTGCTCGCGGACCCGTTCGCGCTCGGCGACGGCGGCGAGGTCCCGGAGGCCGAACGGATCCGCCGGGAGCGGGCACGCGAGACGACCGGCGGGATCGTCTCGTACGCCACCGACGAGGCCGTCCGCCTGGTCGTGTTCACGCTGTCGGGCGCCCTGTGGACCGTGCGCACGGACGAGGGCGTACCGCGCCGGATCCCCACGGCGGGCCCGGTCGTCGCCCCGCACCCCAGCCCCGACGGCTCCCGCATCGCGTACGTGAGTGACGGTGCCCTCCGCGTCGTACGCATCGACGGCACGGCCGACCGCGCGCTGGCCAGGCCGGAGCACCCGGAGGTGACGTACGGACTCGCCGACCACGTCTCCGCCGAGTCGCTGCACCGTACGCGGTCCTTCTGGTGGTCGCCGGACGGGGAGGAGCTGCTGGTGGTGCGGGTCGACAACTCGCCCGTCCAGCGGTGGTACATCAGCGATCCGTCGGATCCCACGCGCCCGCCGCGCGCGGTCCGGTACCCGGCGGCGGGCACCGCCAACGCGGAGCTGTCGCTGCACGTGGTGGGACTCGACGGCGACCGCATCGGGGTACGGCTCCCCAAGGAGGCCGCCGAGGCGCATCCGGCGGGCGAGTGGACCGACGCGGCCTTCGAGTACGTCGTGGAGGCGGGCTGGGGCGATGCGGGCCCCTTCGCCGTCGTACAGACCAGGGACCAGCGCTCGGCGTATCTGCTCCGCATCGACGCGTCGACCGGTACGACCAAGAGGCTGCACCACCAACGCGACGCCGCCTGGCTGGAGTTCGTGCCCGGAACGCCGGTCCATACCGCCGCCGGCCCCGTCCTCACCACACAGGACGTGATCCGCGGACTGTGGATGCCCGCGACCGGAGTGCGTACGCCCGAGGACATGTACGTCCATGATCTGGTCGGCGTGGTCGGTGAGCGGATCTTCTTCGTCGCGAGCGAGGAGCCGACCGAGTCCCACGTCTGGTCGTACGACGCGGTCGGCGGCTTGGTGCGGCTGACCGACGAGCCGGGCGTGCACAGCGCCGCCGTCGGGGGCGGCACGGTCGTCCTGGACAGCAGGACGCTCGACGGGCAGACGGTGACGGTGCTGCGGGACGGCAGGCCGGCCGGGCGGATCCGGGTGCTGGCCGAGCGGCCCGTGACCGAGCCGCGGCCCCGTTTCCTGACGCTCGGCGAGCGGGAACTGCGAGCAGCGCTCTACTTGCCGGAGTCGTACGAGCCGGGGACGCGTCGGCTGCCCGTGATCGTGCACTCCTACTCGGGGCCCGGCCTGCAGACCGTCGTGAAGGCGGCGGCCTGGTGGCACGCGGTGAACCAGTGGTTCGCCGAGCAGGGCTTCGCAGTGCTGTCCGTCGACGGGCGGGGCACGCCGGGGCGTGACCGGGCGTGGGAAGCGGCCATCCACGGTGACCAGTTGACGCCCGTGGTCGAGGACCAGGCGGACGCCGTGCGCGCGGCGGCGGAACTCTTCCCGGAGCTGGACACGAGCCGCGTGTCGATCCGCGGCTGGTCCTTCGGCGGCTACCTCGCGGCGGGCGCTGTGCTGCACCGGCCCGATGTCTTCCACGCGGCCGTCGCGGGCGCGGCCCCGACCGATCTGCGCCTGTACGACACGCACTGGAAGGAACGCTTCCTGGGGCATCCGGACGTCCAGCCGGAGAACTACGAGCGCTGCTCCCTGGTGGCGCACGCGCACAAGCTCACGCGTCCCCTGATGCTCGTCCACGGAATGGCCGACGACAACGTGGCGCCCGCGCACATGCTGCGCTTCTCGGCGGCGCTGCTTGCGGCGGGCCGTCCGCACAGCGTGCTGCCGCTGCCCGGTTCGACCCACTTGGTCACACAGGAGGGCGTGATAGACACCCTGCTCCGGCTTGATCTCGATTTCATCAAGAACTCAAGTACTTTGTGAACGACCTTGGTGACGTCCGCGTACACCTTGATGTGGATCAGCGCGTTCCGCGTTGATCCCAAGCACATCTGCACATCTGCACATCTGTGGAAGGGACCGCCACATGTCCAGCGAATCGCTTCAGCGTGCTCAGCCCGCGCCGGCAATCTGTCGCCGCACCATCCTCGCGGCACTCGGCGCGGCCGGTGCCACCGCCGCGCTCACCGCCTGCGGAGGCTCCGACGACAGCTCGTCGGGCTCGTCGGGCTCATCCGGCTCCTCCGAACCATCCGGCTCCGGCGGCTCCGGCGGCTCCGGCGGCGGTGAGGCGCTGGCCAAGACCAGTGAGATCCCGGAGGGCGGCGGCAAGGTTTTCGCCGACCAGAAGGTGGTCGTCACCCAGCCGACGGCCGGCGAGTTCAAGGCCTTCTCGACGACCTGCCCGCACCAGAAACAGCAGGTCAACGCCGTGGACAACGGCCTGATCACCTGCCCCGCTCACGGCAGCCAGTTCAGTGTCACGGACGGCAGTGTCGAGAAGGGGCCCGCGACCAGTGCGCTGACCGCCGCGAACATCACCGTCGAGGGAGACTCGATCACGCTCGCGTGATCTTGCGCGGACGCCTGAAACAGGCCAGCACCTCGTCCGTGGTGGTGATGGTGGCCACCAGGGCGAGCGTGTTGCGGACCATTGCGGGGGTGTAGTCGGAAGGCACCCCCGCGATGGCGTCCCTGGGCACGACGGCGGTGTAGCCGCGGTTGACGGCGTCGAACACGGCGTTGGGTATGGCCACGTTGGCCGAGACACCGGTCACGATCAGCGTGCGGCAGCCCAGGTTGCGCAGCAGCGGGTCGACGTCCGTGCCCGCGATCGGCGACAGCCCGTGCAGTCGGCGTACGACGAGATCCTCGTCGGCGACCTCGATGGGCGGCGCGACGCGTACCGCCGTCGTCCCCGACAGTTGCTGCACCGGCAGTCGCTCGGCGGCCCGGAACAGCCGGGCGTTGTGATTGGCGCCGCGCCCGTCGGGGCGACGTTCGGCGATCGCGTGGATCACCTGTACTCCGCTCTCGTGCGCCCCGGCGACCAGCTGGGCGATACGGGCCAGGACACCCGACGCGCGTGCCTCCTTGGCGAGTTCGGGCAGCGCGCTGTCCTGGCCGACGACGCCCTGCTGGCACTCGACGGTCAGCAGGACCGTGGTCGCGGGGTCGAGGAGTTCACTGAGCTCTTCGTACGACGGCATGGCTCCCCCTGGGACGGACGGGTGGCGCTGCGGTGGCGGGCGAGCGTAGCGACCATTGCGTGAGGGCGGAAGACGCCGCATGATTTCCTGACGCCCAGTCAGAAAAGTCAGAAAAGAGGAACCCACATGACCACCACGCAACGCCGGGGCCGAAAGATCATGATGATCCCCGAAGAACTGGACGAGTTCCTCACCACCCAACGCACCTGCCGAGTAGCCACCGTCTCGGCAGACGGCGCCCCTCACCTCAGCGCCCTCTGGTTCGCCTGGGACGGCACCTCCCTCTGGCTGTACTCGATCACCCGCAGCAAACGGTGGGCCGACCTGCAGAGGGACCCCCGCATCGCGGTGGTCGTAGACGCAGGCGACGAGTACGGAGAGCTGCGGGGCGTGGAACTGTCGGGCACGGTCGAGTTCGTGGGCGAGGCCCCGCGCACGGGCGAGCCGTATCCCGAACTCGACGCCGTGGAGCGCCTGTTCGCGCAGAAGAACTTCGGCCTGAACGAGATGCCCCACGACGGCAGACACGCATGGCTCCGCCTGACCCCGGAGTCGATCAAGTCATGGGACTTCCGCAAACTGGCTGCACTTTGACGACAGGGGGTTCCGGTAGCGCCCCTTCAGGGGCGCGGGGCTGTGTCAATGTGCGGCTCCGCCGCGTGGGCGCGACCAGCCACGACGCACCCGCAGCCGCGACACGCAGTGTCACCCACCACCCCGGGGCGGGGGTCTGGGGGCGCAGCCCCCTCACGCGGCGGAGCCGCAAATTGATACAGCCGGGAAGGGGCGGGCTCGGGGAAGAAAACCCCTACGACCCCCCAGCGGAGCGCAACGCCTCAACAGCCGCCCGAACAGACGGCCGCCGATCCCCATCGGCACGCCACACCGCGTACACATGCCGGGTGACACGCTGACGAACCGGCACCGTACGTACACCGTCCGGCACCGCCCCACGCCCGAGGCGAGGCGCGACACACACGCCGAGCCCCGCAGCAACCAGCGCAAGCTGCGTGTGGTGCTCCTCCGCCCGATGCGCGACAACCGGCTCGATCCCCTTGGCGCGAAGCGTGAAGAACAGCCACTCGTGGCAGAACTCCCCCTCGGGCCAGGCGATCCACTCGTCGTCGGCGAACTCCTCGAGATCCACCTCGTCCCGCCCGGCAAGCGGATGCCCGGCAGGCATCGCCACATCGGCGGCATCGTCAAGAAGCGAGGCCTTGACCAGCCCCTCCGGCACAGGCAACGGCTTGTTGTACCAGTCGAGCACGACCGCCATGTCGACATCGCCGCGAACCACCGCGAAAACGCCTTCTTCAGGTTCCAACTCCCGCGACCGAACCCGCAGTCCAGGATGCTCGGCCCGCAGCGCGGCAAGCGCCGCGGGAAACAGCCCGCGCGCGGCAGTCGGGAACGCGGAAAGCCGCAACTCCCCCACCACCTGCCCCCGCTGCGCCTCCAGATCGGACTGCGCCAGCTCGACCTGGGACAGAATCCGCGCGGCATGATCGGCGAGCAACCGCCCGGCGTCGGTGAGCCGCACCCCCCGCCCGTTCTTGGCGACGAGCCGCTGCCCCACCTCCCGCTCCAGCTTGGACATCTGCTGGGACACGGCCGAGGTCGTGACATGCAGCCCTTCGGCCGCACGACTGACCGAGCCGTGCCGGGCAAGGGCATCGAGGGTACGCAGACGCTCCAGGTTCAACACATAAGCAATGCTACGAGATACCGGACAAGAAATCTCGCTTGTACTACGAGATCGCCCAGGCCATCGTGGTCGACATGAGCGCCGCCACCCCAAGCCGCCACCACCCCCGAACCCGCACTCCCACCAGCACCCGCATCCGCATCCGCACCCCCACGACTCAACCCGACACCGCCGCGCCGAAGCCCCGCCGAGCCCTCGACTGGCGCATCCGCTTCGGCATCCTCTCCCTCATCTGGGGCTTCAGCTTCCTGCTGATCAAGGTCGGCACGGAAGGGTACGCGCCCTTCCAAGTGACGCTGGGGCGACTGGTGTTCGGCACCCTGGTGCTCGCGACCGCGCTGGCCTGGAAGCGGGAGCGGCTGCCGCGCCGGACGCGGACCTGGGCGCATCTGGCAGTCGTGGCGTTCTTCCTCAACGCCCTCCCCTTCTCCCTGTTCGCGTACGCCGAGCTGACGATCCCGTCCACGCTCGCGGGGATATGCAACGCGACCTCACCCCTGTGGGGCATGGCCCTGTCGCTGGTCGCCCTCTCCGAGGACCGGCCCACCCGCCGCCGGGTCGCCGGCCTCGGCATCGGCTTCCTCGGCGTGCTCACGGTGCTCGGTGCCTGGCAGGGCTTCCACGGTCTCGACGCCACGGGCACGGCGCTGGCCCTGCTGGCCTCGCTCAGCTACCCGATCGGCTGGATCTACCTCCGACGCACACTGGCCGGCTCCAGCCACTCGAACCTCTCGCTTACTGGCGCCCAACTGCTGCTGGCGACAGCCCAGTTGGCCGTGGTCACGCCACTGTTCACCACCTTGCCGGACCGGTTCGCGGTCCTGCCCCTGCTCGCGATCGTCGCACTCGGCGCGCTGGGCACGGGCGTCGCCATGCTCGTCCAGTACGGCCTGGTCGCCGAGGTCGGCCCGACGACGGCCCAGATGGTCACGTACTTCATCCCGGTCATCGCCACCGCGGCGGGCGTCGCGATCCTCGGCGAGTCGCTGACCTGGTCGACACCGGTGGGCGCGGCCATCGTGCTGGCGGGCGCGGCACTCACGCAGTCCAGGCCCAAGTCGCAAGCGTAGGGGGCGAATTCAGGCGTAACGGCGCGCGGGCGCCGGGTCGATGACGGAGGCTACCGCGTCCGCCAGCGGCCCGATGTCGTGCGCGGCGAGCGTCGAGACGGTGATCCGCAGGCCGGGCGGCGAGCTCACCCGGAAGCCCGCGCCCGGCGCGACAGCCCAGCCGGAGTGCAGCAGCCGTGCGACGGCGCCGGTCTCGTCCGGCACAGGCACCCATACGTTCATCCCGCTGCGCCCGTACGCCTCGATGCCGCGCTCCGCGAGCGCGGCGATCAGCGCGTCCCGCCGGCGCCCGTACGCCGCCGCCACCGCCCGCACATCCACCGCACCGCTCTCCCACAGCCGCACGACGGCCCGTTGCAGCAGATGACTCACCCACCCCGGACCCAGCCGCTGCCGCCCCTGGACGCGGTCGGTGGTGATCCGGTCGCCGGTGAACACGGCGAGCCGCAGGTCGGGGCCGTACGCCTTGGCGGCCGAGCGCACGAAGGCCCAGTGGTGGGTGACTCCGGCCAGCGGGTACAGGGGCAGGTCGACGATGCGATGGCCGTGGTCGTCCTCGATGAGCAGGGTCTGAGGGTGCTCCTCGATCACGGAACGCAGCGCACGCGCGCGCGTGGCGCTCACGGCGGCACCGGTCGGGTTCTGCGCGCGGTCGGTGACGATCAGCGCACGGGCACCCGAGCGCAGCGCGCTCCGTACGTCGTCGGGTAGCGGCCCTTCGTCGTCGACGCCGACCGGGAGCGTACGCAGCCCGAGCGCCGGGGCCAGGTCGAGGACACTGCGCCAGCCGGGGTCCTCAACGGCGACCGCGTCCCCGGGCCTGAGGTGGGCGGCCAGCACGCGCTCGATGGCGTCGAGCGCTCCGGAGGTGACGGTGACGGGCCCGTCCGGCACTCCGTCCGCGTCCAGGTCCGCACGGACGAGCCGCGCCAACTCCGGTTCCACGGCGGCCTCTCCGTAGAGCATCGGCTCGCGGTCCGAGTGGGCCGCTGCCGCCGCGAACGCTTCGGCGAGGGCGGGCAGCAGGGCCGGATCCGGGTTCCCGTCGGACAGGTTCCGTACCCCGGGCGGCACCTCCAGGCGCGAGAGCTCTCGCGCCGTCGTGACCGGCTTGGGGCGTACGCGGCTGCCGCGCCGGCCCGCGGTCTCGATGACCCCACGCTCCCGCAGCGTGCGGTACGCGGCCGCGACGGTATTGGGATTCACGCCGAGATCGGCCGCCAACTCCCGCATGGGAGGCAGCAGTTGACCGGGCTCAAGGCCTCCCGCGCCCACCGCGCGCTCGACGCTGGCCGCAATCTCGGCTGCGCGTCTTCCTTCGATCCGATACTCTCCTAGCACAAAGCACAGTATGCACTAGTGCAATACATTCAGGCAAGCGTGCACGCCGAGCACGCAAGCGACCGAGCACACGGAACAACACGGAGAGCTGGAGACCCCGATGACGCAGACGGCCCCGCGGCCCGCCGCCTACACCCCGAGCGACCGCACCATCCCCACCCGCTCCCGCAAGCGTGCCGCGTACGACCAAGAGACGGTGCACTCGATACTCGACGAGGGGTACGTCTGCCATCTGGGCTTCGTCCGCGAGGGAGCACCGGTCGTGCTGCCCACGCTGTACGGCCGGGTCGGTGAGCGCCTGTATGTGCACGGCTCGACGGGTTCGCGTCCGCTACGGATGGCCGGACAGGCCGAGCCGGGGCTCCCGGTCTGCCTCACCGTCACGCACGTCGACGGTCTGGTGCTGGCCCGCTCGGCCTTCCACCACTCGCTCAACTACCGCTCCGTGGTGGTGCACGGCATCGCCCACCAGGTGACGGACCCCGACGAGAAGCGAGCGGCCCTCGACGCCCTCGTGGACCAGGTGGTCCCGGGCCGCTCGCAGGACTCCCGGCCCGCCAACGACAAGGAGCTGGCCGCCACCGCCGTACTCCGACTCGACCTGGGCGAGGTCTCCGCCAAGCTCCGCACGGGCGGCCCCAACGACGAGCCCGAGGACCTGGACCTGCCGCACTGGACCGGAGTGGTGCCGCTCCACAAGGGATACGGCACCCCGGTCCCGGCCGACGACCTGGCCCCGGGCGTCGAACTGCCCGACTACCTGACGACGCTCTGAGGCTCCTCCTCAGGCGTCTCGGGCACCTCCCGCGTGCGCTCCGCGCCGTCTCGCGCCTCCGCGACCGCGAGCCCCGCGACCGAGCCGAGCATCAGCAACGTACCCACGAGCGTCGCCGCGGTGAGCCGCTCGCCGAGCAGCCCCACGGCCAGTACCGCCGCGCTCACCGGCTCCAGGAGCATGATCACGGAGACGGTGGCCGAGCGGACGACGGCGGCCCCCGCGAAGTACAGGGCGTATGCGAGGGCGGTCGGGATGGCGGCGACATACGCCAACAGGGCTAGAACCAGGGCAAGTTCGTCGGTGCGCGGCACCAGTCCCTCGGTCAGGCCGAAGGGCAGCAGGCACAGTGTCGTGACGGCGAACGCGCCCACGGTGGTGGAGGACGCGTCGGCCCCGCCGTCGCGCCCCCACCACCGGGTCAGCAGCGTCATCACGGAGTACCCGGCGGCGGACACGAGCGCGAGCGCCACACCCCAGGGCCGCACCGTCGCACCCTCGCCGCCCAGCACCAGCACCGCGAGCCCGGCGAGCGCACCGATGACGGCGGCGGTGCCGCCCCGCCCGAGCCGCTCGCCCATGGTCAGCCGCGCCCCGAGCGCGATGAGCACGGGCCCGGCGCCGAGGGTGACGACGGTGGCCACGGCGAGTCCGGTCGCCTCGACGGCGGCGAAGTACGCGGTCTGGAAGACGGCGAGACCGAGCCCGGTGATCCCGGTCCGCAGCAGGGTCGTACGAGCACGAAGGCGCGGCCGTGCGGTGCGACGCGGCCGGGGCCGCAGCAGCCGGGCGGCGAGGAGCAGAAGGAGCCCGCCCGCACAGCGCCAGAACGACAGGGCGATGGGACCCATGTCGCTCGCCCGGTAGACGAGCGAGGCGGCCGCGCCCGCGGTGCCCCAGGCGGCACCGGCGACGGTCAGATAGAGGAGGCCTCGCCCGATGGGCAGGCCGGAAGCAGCATTCGACACGTGTTCTCTCCGCAGATACGCAGTTCGGAAAGGACCACGTCACGCGCGGAACACAGCGCACAGCACAGCGGCGCGTGGAAGGTCCTCGGACTTCGTCTGCGGGCAGCACCGTTCCGCCCGGCCGGCGGTCGGGCGTGGATTCCGGAGGGCCCGCCTCAGGCGGCGGGAGGAGGAAGAACGAGTGCGTCCGAATGCATGATCGGCAGCCTAGGTGGCCCTGCCCCGCGCCGACAACTCCTTTTCGGCGTCGCCCCCGCCACTGGTCACCGGCCCGTCCGAGCCCTTGGCGGGCGTCGACGACTGAGCGATGAACGCGCCGAGCAGCACCACCGCGCCGCCCACGAGCTGCGGCGCCGACAGGTGTTCCCCGAGCAGGATCCATGCGAGGACGGTCGCGATGACTGCTTCCAGGCAGGCCACGACGCCCGCGACCTGCGGGGAGAGCCGACGCACGGCCAGCACACCGGTGACGTACGCGAGGACGGTGGCGACGAGCACGATCCAGACCAGCAGGTATCCGGCGGCGACCGTCGTGCCGTTCATGTTCGCGCCGCCGCCGAGGACCGACCAGTCCATGCCCCAGGGGCGTGCGACGAGCGTCAGCACGATCGCTCCGACGAGCAGGCCGTACGCGATGACGCCGAGCGGGTCAGGGGCCTGGTCGCCCGCGTCGCCACCCTGGTCGGACAGGACGAAGTAGCCGACCTGGCAGCAGGCCGCGCCGAGCGCGAGCAGCAGTCCGAGAAGGTCGAAGCTCAGCCCCGACCACACCTCGACGACACAGGCGAGCCCGCCGACGGCGAGTACGACGCCGAGCGCGGCGGCTCGCGTCACCGGCCGCCGCTGCACGAACCGCACCCAGCCGAGGACCAGCGCCGGTGCGAGGTACTCGACGAGCAGTGCGACCCCGACGGGGATTCGGGAGATCGCGGCGAAGTAGCAGGCCTGGACGCCGGCCACGGCCAGCAGCCCGAACCCGGCGAGCAGCGCGGGGCGCTCGCGCAGCAGCCCCCGGTGGCGGACGGCGAGCGGCAGCATCACCACGGCGGCGCCCGCGACGCGCAGCCACACCACGTGGAGCGGGTCGAGGCCCGCGTCGATCAAGGGCTTGGCCGCGACACCGGATCCCCCGAAGGCGACCGCTGACACGAGCGCGAGGCCCAGACCGACGCCTCTTCCCTGGTTCCTCTGACTGCTCTCAGACGTACGCACCGGCACATGATGACAGGCGACGACAGGAGCGTCACCCTCAATGACACCTGTCTCGACGGCTGGACGCACACGACTGCGGACGTATCCCTGGAAACCGCCCGCGGCACAACCCTGGAGCGTTCGTCGCCCCTCAGGCTTCGACGCCGGGCTCCACCGCGGCGTCGAGACGGGCCCGTAGCGTCGTCACGTCGACTCCCGCCCGCTCCAGCACCTCCACGGCCCGGGACTCGGGATCCGCGACGATGGCCGCGAGCAGATCGATGCCGTCCGCCGGTTCGCCGCCTCGCCGCGCGGCGAGCGCGCACGCGTACCCCATGGCGCCGGCCGCCACCGGGGACCAGCCGTCCTCCCGTACGGTCGGCACGGCACCGGAGTCCTCCACGCCGCTCTGCCAGCGCAGGCCGTAGCCGATGCTGCGCTGTACGAGATAGCCGAGCAGGCGCGGGATCTGAGGGCCACCGTCGAAGACGGCGCGCGCCTCGGAGTCGGACTCCAGGAGCGTATGCAGCAGATGAGCCGTGTCGATCTGCCGGTCTCCGTCCCGCAGCGCCCTTCTGCGCGCACCGGCGACCACCGCCGCCAGCTCCTCACTGAGCCCGGCCTCGATGTCCATACGCTTCAGGCCATGATCGGCGGCCTGCTGCCGGGGAATACGGGGTTGCACACCCTTACCCCATCAGCCCCTTCGAGCCGAGTCATCCTCGGCGGGAAGCATTTTCGCGTCCGACACAAGTTGGGCAGGCGTAGGCGGATTCTCCTCCTTACGGATGACATCACGCCCTTGTCCCTGACGGAGCGCGCGCCGCCTTGCCTCGCGCCCCACGCGCGACCCCCTGCTCCGGCGCACGTCCACGGGTCCTAACTTTCTGACGGTTCATCAGTATTGAATGTTGCGGGCCCTGCGGCTACGTTCCGCGACACCGTAGCTGCGCCCGGCGCAGCGCCTGACACGAAGGGGTGGTCGCATGGCCGAAGTCAGCGCGGAAGCACGGATCGAGGCGCCGGCCGAGAAGGTCTGGGCGCAGCTCACGGACTTCTCCTCCTACGGGGAGTGGAACTCCACGCACACCAGCTTCCCCAAGGGCGGCCCCGAGACCCTCGAAGTCGGCGGCACCTTCGAGGAGCACATGAAGCTGATGGGTTTTCCCGCTGAAGTCGACTGGACCATCGAGCAGTTGGAGCCCGCCCGTACGCTGGCGATCCGCGGCAAGGGACCGATGTCCGTGACCGTCGCCACGCGCTACACACTCACCCCGGAGGGCGAGTCCGCCACCAAGGTCCGTATCGACGGGGAGTTCACGGGCGCCGCCGTCTCGCTGATGGCGGGCAAGCTCAAGGACTCGGCAACGGGGGCCCTCAACGAATCGCTGCGCAAACTGGGCGGGTTGGTGACCTAGAACACCGAGGACCAAGTCGCCACAGAGCCGGCCACCCCATGCCGAAGGGGGGCACTTCGCTGTCGAAGTACCCCCCTGTACGGGCCGTCGGACCGTGAACACCGGCCCTCACCCCGTCAGTCCTCGTCGGCGAGGATCAGATACAGCTTCTTCCGAGCGTCGTTGATGACGGACAGCGCCTTCTCGCGCTGCTCCTTGCTGCCGGTCTTCCAGACCTGGCCGAACGCCTCCATCAGACCGAAACCGGCCTGCCGGATGTCGCTCAGCGCCTCCCAGTCGACCCCGCGCCCGGCCTCTTCCCAGGGCGCTTCGGGACCCTCGTCGGCCGCGGTGCGGCCCGACTCGGTGAGCGAGAACAGCTTCTTGCCGCCCTCGGTCGCGCTGGTGATCAGACCTTCGTCCTCCAGCAGTTGGAGGGTGGGGTACACCGAGCCGGGGCTGGGCTTCCACGCCCCACCGCTGCGCTCGGCGATCTCCTGGATCATCTCGTAGCCGTGCATGGGCCGGTCCTTCAGCAGAGCCAGGATCGACGCGCGCACGTCGCCGCGCCGCGCCCTGCCCCGCGGACCGCCCCGTCCGCCACGGCCACCCCAGGGTCCCGGACCGAAGCCCGGCCCGAAGGGACCGAAGGCGGCACGGCGCCCTTCGAAGCCTCCCCGGCCATGCGGGCCGGGTCCACCGTGTCCATGTCCAGGACCAGGCCCAAAGCCCGGTCCGAATTCCTCTCCATGGGAACGCATCGCAATCACTCCATTCCATCGTTGATCGGTCGCGATGCGTCAACGATATATCGGAATAGCTCGCCTGGCAAGCCCCTCCCACGCGCGCACCCCGACCCGAAACAGCCCGCTCCCGGTCCACCCACTCCGAATTGGCCTTGGCCTGCGGCTTCGATCCAGCCCTAGCGTCAGCTCCATGCGGATTCGAATCGTCGACGCCTTCACCGACCGCCCCTTCGCCGGCAACCCGGCCGGGGTCCTCCTCCTCGACGCCTTCCCCGAGGACGCCTGGCTCCAGAACGTGGCCCTGGAGGTCAATCACGCGGAGACGGCGTTCGCCCACCCCCTCCCCGCGGGCGGCGAGGCCGACTGGGCGCTGCGCTGGTTCACGCCCGTCACCGAGGTCGCCATGTGCGGCCACGCGACGCTCGCCACCGCGCACGTACTGGCCACCACGGACGCCGCCCGGGGGCTCGTACGGTTCGCCACCAGGAGCGGCGTACTGACCGCCACCACGAACGACGACGGCTCCATCACCCTGGACTTCCCGACCGCCCGGCTCACCCAGGTCGAGGTCCCGGCGGGCGTGGCCGAGGCTCTGGGCGCCGAGCCGCTGACCACGCACGACACCGGCCCGAGCGTCGGCGACCTGCTCATCGAACTCACCGACGAGAAGACCGTCCGGGGCCTCGCCCCCGACCACAAGGCCCTCTCCCGGTACTCCGAGCGCGGCATCATCGCCACGGCCCGCGCCGAAGACCCCTCACAGGGCTATGACTTCGTCTCGCGCTGCTTCTTCCCGAAGATGGGCATCGACGAGGACCCGGTCACCGGCAGCGCCCACACCGCGCTCGCCCCCTACTGGTCCGAACGTCTCGGCCGCCCCGACCTCACCGGCCTCCAGGCCTCCCCCCGCTCAGGCCTGGTCCACACCCACCTCCGCGGCGACCGCACCCTGCTCACAGGCCGCGCGGTCACCGTCATCGAGGGCGAACTCCACGCGTGAACAGCACGGAAGGGGCGTACGACATCCCGTACGCCCCTTCCAGATCCGTAGCGTTCACGCGGTGGGCAGCCACCCCACCTTGCCCGCCAGAAGCGCGTACCCCACAAACGCCCCGATGTCGAGCAGGGAGTGGGCGACCACCAGCGGTCCGACACGGCCCCAGCGGCGGTACAGGTAGACGAAGACGACGCCCATGACCATGTTCCCAACGAACCCGCCGATGCCCTGGTAGAGGTGGTACGAGCCGCGCAGCACGGAGCTGGCCATCAGCGCGGTGCCCGGCGTCCACCCCAACTGGTCGAGCCGGCGCAGCAGATACCCGACGACGATCACCTCTTCCAGGACGGAGTTCTGCACCGCGGAGAGGATCAGCACCGGATACTTCCACCACACATCGGGCAGCGATTCCGGGACGACGGTGAGGTTGAAGCCGAGGCTGCGGGTCGCCAAGTAGAAGGCGATCCCGGTACTGCCGATCACCGCCGCGATCGCCGCACCACGGCCCAGATCCGGCCACGGACGGCTCCGGTCGAAGCCGATGGTGCGCATCCCTGCCCCCTCGCGGAGCAGAAGGTGCGCGACGAGCAGGACCGGCACCAACGCCGAGGTGATTCCGAACAACTGCCAGGTCAGATCGAGCCATGGCCGCCCGGGCGCTGCCGAGGCGTTCAGGTTGGCCGCCTGATCCTTCAGTCCCCCGGGTTTCGTCACCGATCCGACAAAGCTGATCAGCGCGGAAACTCCGCTCGCACCGAGCGACACCCCCAGCACAAGCAGCATCTCATCGCGAAAAACTCGCCGCGCCGGCCGCTCCACCGGATAAGAATCGGCCACCGACCCCGCCTCCGACTGCACACGTGCCTCCAGTTGTGTCATCCCGTCTCGTCCCCATCCCAGCCCCGCACCGTACGGCTCACGGATCAAGCAGGGGGAGGGCACCACCGCATGGGACGTCACAGCTTGCCCGACCAGCACGGGAGCAGGACAGCCGACCCCCTTCCGCGCGAACGGCGGCGCTTGTTCTCGCCGTCGTCGGGGGCACCGTGGCGGCGATCGAGGATCATCGAGGATCGAGGCCGACCAGATCGCGAAGGCAGCGGGGTCGCGAGCTCACACCAGCGGGATCGCCGGCTCCGGCAGCCCCACCGGCCAGGTGTGCACCGGCTCACCGAGGTGCATCAGCTCGCAATAACGTTTCGTCGTGGCGGCCAGCGCCGCCTCCCGGCCCATGCCGGTCTCCAGCGCCCGGTGGAACGTACTGGACTGCCAGGCCGCCCCGTTCATCCGCCGCCTGCACCGCTCCTCGATCACACCGAGGTAGAGGTCCCGGTCGGCCGGCTCGACGCCCCACGCGTCCAGGCCCGCCTCCGCGAGCGGCAGCAGCTCGTCCCGCACCAGCTGCACCGCGGGCACCCGCGTCGTCCCGCCGTACCGGCCGCGCCGCGGCCACTGAAGGTGTGCGTCGATGCCGTACCGGCACGCGTGGTCGAAGTTGGCGGCGGCGGCCTCGAAGGGCAGCCGCGTCCACACGGGCCGGGCGTCCTCGGCGAGGGCGCGTATGAGCCCGTAGTAGAAGGCCGTGTTGGCGATGACGTCGGTGACGGTGGGACCGGCGGGCAGTACACGGTTCTCGACGCGCAGATGCGGGACGCCGTCGTCGATGCCGTACACCGGGCGGTTCCAGCGGTAGATGGTGCCGTTGTGCAGCACGAGTTCGCCGAGCCGGGGTATCCCGCCGTCGTCCAGGACCCGCTGCGGATCCTCCTCGTCGCAGATCGGTAGCAGCGCCGGGAAGTAGCGCAGATTCTCCTCGAAGAGGTCGTACGCCGACGAGATCCACCGCTCCCCGAACCAGGTGCGCGGACGGACGCCCTGGGCCTGCAACTCGGGCGGACGGGTGTCGGTGGACTGCAGGAACAGCGGCGGCCGGGACTCGCGCCACAGTTCACGGCCGAACAGGAACGGGGAGTTGGCGCCGACCGCGACCTGTACGGCGGCGATAGCCTGCGCAGCGTTCCACACGTCGGCGAAACGGCCGGGCGTGACCTGCAGGTGCAGCTGCACGGAGGTGCAGGCGGCTTCGGGCGCGATGGACGCGGAAGTGCAGCTGAGCCGCTCGACGCCGTCGATGTCGAGTGTGAAGTCCTCGCCGCGGGCCGCCACGATCTGGTCGTTGAGCAGGGTGTAGCGGTCCACGTCGGAGAGGTTCGCGGAGACCAGGTCGTCGCGTGCGAGCGTGGGCAGAATGCCGATCATCACGATGCCCGCGTCGACCTCGTTCGCTTTGCGATGGGCATATGCGAGTGAGGTCCGCAGCTCCTCGGCGAGGCGGTCGAATACCCGGCCTCCCAATCGATGTGGGGCAATGTTGACTTCCAGATTGAACATGGCGAGTTCTGTTTGGAAATCACGGCTGGCGATACGTTCAAGTACTTGAGCGTTCATCATGCGCGGCATGCCGTCCGGGCCCGCGAGATTGAGCTCGATCTCCAGGCCCATGAGATTCTTCGGGCGGTCGAACCGCTCCTCCGCCAACAGCCGCGCCAGCCCCGCCAGACACTGCCGGAGCTTGCCGCGGTAGCGCTGGCGATCGGACAGGCCGAACGACGCTGCCTCGACCTTCTCCCCCATCGAAGCGTCCTTCCTCGACTGGGCAGCCCGACGAACCGGCCGCTGACGTCCCGGGTCACGGGGGATGATGCCCAGGCAATGCGATCGATAACGTCCTGGACAGGCCTGTCGCGCGCTACTCTGAACGCAGGCCGTCCGGGCACATTCACGCGGCATGAGGCAATGCACGGTTTTTCGCCGAGCAGTGACTTCGTCTCTACCGAGTTGCGGTCTCGTGAAAAACGCCGACGACTTTCGGCCGACCGTTTCGGTGACGAATGCCGAGGTCGTCGCCGGGCACCTCTGGAGAATCGGGATCAAAGGCACTTATCGACGGCTGAATGGTGCCTTGCCCTTAATCCGCGCAACGGCTAGACGAAACACTGTCCGAACACGGGTCGTATAAACTTCGCGAACGAGGCAGAGAGTCGGCGCTCGCGGTCGTTGGCCCTGTCGTCACAGTGACGTCATTCGCCGGAAGGTGAGCCGCGCGGCGTCTGATGCGTGCGATCGCAAAGCGACAGCAGATCCTCGATGCGAGCGTACGCGCCAGACGCCGCGCGACAGGCAGCACGGTGACCCACAGGCCGGGCCCCCGCCCCTCTGCCCCGAGTGCTGACAGCGTCGTCCGCCCCCGCCCTCGCGCCACCTGTGCCTGTCGAATGAGAGGCGACCCACCATGCCGCTGCATGTCCCTCCGGCTCCCGCGCCCGCTGTACGTACCGTCCTCACGGCCCTCGGTTCTCCCACCGCCGTCCGCGAGGCGCCCACCCCGTCCCTGCGCAACGCCCAGGGCCCCGCGACACCCGACCTCCCGCTGCCCGTCCACGTGCTCGACCGGATCACCCCGGCGGGCGCCTCGGCCACCCGTCTCGCGGGGTGGCGCTTCCTCATCCGCTGCGGTGGGTCCGCCGTAGCGGCTGCCGAGACCAGGCTGACCCCCGACGGCTGGGCCTTCTCCCACTTCTTCGAGGGTCCGTACGTCTCCGCCACCGAGCGCGCGCTGCGCCAGGCGGAGGCCATGACGCAGTCGTACCAGGCCCGCCTGCTCTCCGTACCCGAGCTCTACATGCTCACGCTCTGGCTGCACGGCGACTGCACGGCCGACGGTGCCGAAGGTCATCCCGCCGCCACCGATCTCCTGGTGCCCCTGGCGCCGGCGCCGCCCGGCATCGCCTCGCACCGCCCTCGCCGCGTGGCCGAACTGCTGCCCGTCCTGACCAACCGGCTCACCCCCGCCGCCACTCCCCCGCTGCTCGGCTCACCCGCCTGAGCACACCTCGGCTTTCGTGCCCCGCAGCCCCACTCCGGCCGCGGGGCACAGTGCTGCACACAGTGACGCGGCGCGGACACAGCGCACGCCCGGCCCGTTCGGACTAGCCCTATCCGACCCCCTGGAACCACCCGAACGGACGGCCCGGTTGGAATGAACCATCCGCACGGGTGGTGCGTCATCAACCTGTGAGAAGCGCCACCGTGAAATCCCTGCGGATTGACGTTTATACGGCAACACTGGGTTCCGTACCGACTGACAAACGGGGGGCGGCCATGAACACCACATCGAGCCGCAGCACAGACAACAAGACGATCACCGACCTCACTACCCAGACTACCCAGCGAAAGATCCCACCAATGTGCCAGCACCAGCCACCGTGTCCGACAGCCGACTCCGCCGACCGGGAAGCAGCGCACCTCGTGGCGCACCACCCGGAGCAGGGATGGAGCCTGCTGTGCAACGGCGTCCTGCTTTTCGAGGACACCGGTGAGCTCCTGCCGGACGGCCGGATCATCGACCCGCACCGACCGATGATCAGCGCGCAGGTGGTGACCGCCGCCTGAGCCGCGCGGCGCATCACCGGCGACGCCAGGCACGCTGCTCGGACATATGAGGGGCCGGCCCCGGGAGATCCCGGAACCGGCCCCGACGTATGTCCGGACGCGATGACGCGGCTACTCGTCGTAAACGTCCATCGGCGGGCAGGCGCAGACCAGGTTCCGGTCGCCGTACGCCTGGTCGATCCGCCGCACCGGCGGCCAGTACTTGTCCGCGGCCGACACCCCTGCCGGGAAGACGGCCTCCTCACGGCTGTACGCGTGCTCCCACGCACCGCCGAGCACGGCCGCCGTGTGCGGAGCGTTCCGCAGCGGGTTGTCGTCCGCCGGCCACTCGCCCGAGCCGACCTTCTCGATCTCCGCACGAATGGCGATCATCGCCTCGCAGAACCGGTCGAGCTCGGCCAGATCCTCGCTCTCGGTCGGCTCGATCATCAGTGTCCCGGCCACCGGGAAGGACATCGTCGGCGCGTGGAACCCATAGTCGATCAGTCGCTTGGCGATGTCGTCGACGCTCACGCCGGTCGCCTTGGTGAGCGGCCGCAGATCGATGATGCACTCGTGCGCCACCAGCCCTCCGGGGCCGGTGTAGAGCACGGGGTAGTGCGGCTCCAGCCGCTTGGCCACGTAGTTCGCGCTCAGCACGGCGACCTGCGTGGCCTGCTTGAGCCCCTCCCCGCCCATGAGGCGTACGTACGCCCAGGAGATCGGCAGGATCCCGGCCGAGCCCCAGGGAGCGGCCGAGATCGGGCCGACACCCGTCTCCGGGCCTGCGGCGGGCTGCAGGGGGTGGTTCGGCAGATACGGCGCCAGATGCGCGCGTACACCGACCGGGCCGACGCCCGGACCGCCGCCGCCGTGCGGGATGCAGAACGTCTTGTGCAGGTTGAGGTGCGAGACGTCACCGCCGAAGCGGCCCGGCTTGGCGAGGCCCACCAGCGCGTTCAGGTTGGCGCCGTCCACGTACACCTGACCGCCCGCGTCATGCACCTGAGCGCAGATGTCGGCGACGTGCTCCTCGAAGACGCCGTGCGTCGAGGGGTACGTGATCATCAGCACCGCCAGCTCGTCACGGTGCTGCTCGATCTTGGCGCGCAGGTCCTCGACGTCGATCTCGCCGTCCTCGGCGGTGTTCACGACGACGACCTTCATGCCGGCCATGACGGCGCTCGCCGCGTTCGTGCCGTGCGCGGAGGACGGGATGAGGCAGACGGTGCGCTGCTCGTCGCCGTTCGCGCGGTGGTAGCCGCGTACGGCGAGCAGGCCGGCCAGCTCGCCCTGTGAACCGGCGTTGGGCTGGAGCGACACCTTGTCGTAGCCGGTGACCTCGGCGAGCTGCTCCTCCAGCTCACGGATGAGCGTGAGGTAGCCCTGCGCCTGCTCGGCGGGCGCGAAGGGGTGCAGCTGCCCGAACTCGGGCCAGGTGACCGGCTCCATCTCGGTGGTGCCGTTGAGCTTCATGGTGCAGGAGCCGAGCGGGATCATGCCGCGGTCGAGCGCGTAGTCACGGTCGGCGAGGCGCCGCAGATAGCGCAGCATCGCGGTCTCGGAGCGGTGCTGGTGGAACACCGGGTGCGTGAGGTACTCGTCGGTGCGCAGCAGCGCGGCGGGCAGCGTGTCCGCGGCGGAGGCGTCCAGCGCCTCGACGTCACCCTCGACGCCGAACGCGG
Organism: Streptomyces yerevanensis; assembly: GCF_000716805.1. Taxonomy (NCBI): domain Bacteria; kingdom Bacillati; phylum Actinomycetota; class Actinomycetes; order Kitasatosporales; family Streptomycetaceae; genus Streptomyces; species Streptomyces yerevanensis. Next base: position 53,140 of record NZ_JNWJ01000054.1, read on the forward strand.
TCCAGACGGCACCCAGTTGGGTCCGCGTGGTGGTCTCGTCGCAGGCGATGGACAGCTGGTCGGCGTCGACGAGACGCAGGTTGACCCCGCCCTCGCGCGCGGCCGCGACGATCTCGGCGGCCCTGCCCGGCACACGGACGGTGAGTGTGTCGAAGTACGCCTCGTTCACGACCTCGACTCCGCCCGCCTTCAGACCGGTGGCGAGGATCGTGGCGTACCGGTGGGTGCGCTGCGCGATCGACCTGAGGCCCTGCGGGCCGTGGTAGACGGCGTACATCCCGGCCATCACGGCGAGCAGCACCTGAGCCGTACAGATGTTGCTGGTCGCCTTCTGCCGGCGGATGTGCTGCTCCCGCGTCTGCAGGGCGAGCCGGTACGCCTGGTTGCCGTCCGCGTCCAGCGAGACACCGACGAGACGGCCCGGCAGGTTGCGGGCGAACTTCTCGCGCACCGCCATGTATCCGGCGTGCGGCCCGCCGAAGCCCATCGGTACGCCGAAGCGCTGCGTCGTGCCGACTGCGATGTCGGCGCCGAGCTCGCCCGGCGAGGCAAGCAGCGTCAACGCCAGCAGATCGGCGGCGACGGTGACGATCGCGCCCAGCCCGTGCGCCTGCTCGATGACGGGCTTGATGTCCCGTACGGCACCGGAGGCGCCTGGGTACTGGAGGAGCACGCCGGTCACGCCGCGCTCGGCGACCTCGGCCGGAATGCCCTCGCCGAGATCCGCAACGACGACCTCGACGCCGATCGGCTCGGCGCGCGTCTCGATGACGGCGACAGTCTGCGGCAGCACGTCGGCGTCGACGAGGAAGACGCCGTTCTTGACCTTGCCCACACGTCGCGACAGCGCCATGGCCTCGGCAGCGGCGGTGCCCTCGTCGAGCAGCGAGGCACCCGACGTCGGCAGACCCGTGAGGTCGGCGACCATGGTCTGGAAGTTCAGCAGCGCCTCCAGGCGGCCCTGCGAGATCTCCGGCTGGTACGGGGTGTACGCGGTGTACCAGGCCGGGTTCTCCATGACGTTGCGCAGGATCACCGGCGGCGTGAACGTGCCGTAGTAACCGAGCCCGATCATCGAGTCGAGGACCTCGTTACGGTCTGCGAGGGAGCGCAGTTCGGCGAGGACCTCGGCCTCGGAGCGCGCGGCCGGCAGCGCGAGCGCCTCGGCATCCTTGATCACATCCGGCACCGCGGCGGCCGTCAGCTCCTCGAGCGAGCCATATCCCACCTGCGCGAGCATCTTGGCCCGGGCCTCGGTGTCGGGCCCGATATGGCGCTGCTCGAAGGGGATTCCCCGTTCGAGCTCGGAAAGCGGAATGCGATGGGCGGTCATTTACGGAGGCCTCCTGGTCTGACACGACCTTCGAGGGCACCACGGAGCGGTGCCCGGACGGCCTCCCCCTCTGTCATCTCAACCTGAGAGCTTCACCGGCCCGCCGGTTGTACGGCGTCCCGACTTTCACCGTCGGTGAGAGCGGAAGCCGTCGACACCCGCTCTGCTTTCCAGAGTGGCCTCGTCCGCGCGGTACGTGGGCCTGAGAGATTCCGGGGAGGATTTGCTCCTTCGGCGCCTCCGATGAAGCCTTGGAGGACTCTCCCGCACGGGGTCAGCAGCCGTTGACAGCGTACCAGCGGGCATCCCCCGAGTGGCCGCCCACCGCAAAGTGCTCTTTCGTAGTGCTTACGGATGCGTAGTGCCGCGTAGTGCTGACGGATGAGTTGCGACCAGCTGGAGGGCCCGTGCAGACCGACATCGATCCGCGCAACCTGATCGGCCGCAAGGCGTTCGACCGCAACGGCCACAAGATCGGCACCGTCGACGAGGTCTATCTCGACGACGCGACCGGTACGCCGGAGTGGGCGGCCATACGCACCGGCCTGTTCGGCAGGGACGCCTTCGTGCCCCTGGAGCCCAGCGAGCTGGTCGAGGGCAGCTTGCGGATCCCCTTCGACCGCGCCCTGGTCAAGGACGCCCCCGACTTCGGCGTCGGCCGCCACCTCTCCCCGGAGCAGGAACTCCAGCTCTACCACCACTACGGCCTCGACGTGACACCCCCGCAGCCCCCTCCACCAGACCGCGACTTCGGTCACCTGGCAGGCTCGGACGAGTCCTGAGCGGGCTTGCCTAAGTCCGGCGCGGTATCCGCGCCCCAGGGAGGCCGCAGGCCTCCTTAGGGGCGCGGGGCTGTATCGATTTGCGGCTCCGCCGCGATGGGGGTCCCCCCGCTCGAGCGAAGCCGAGAGTGGGGGAGCGACCAGCCACAACGAACGGTGTCTCGAACCGCACCGTGACCCGCCCGATGCCACTGCCCTGCACCCACCCGTGCCCGAACTCGGCATGTCGCACGTCATGCCCCGCGGACCACCGCCGCACGGCGGGCGCCTCCTGCTCTTCGGCCGACTCCTCCGCCTCGTCCTGCGTCTGATGCTCCGGCTCATCCGCGTGAGCCCGGGCCTCGGCCTGCGCCTGAACTTGCGCGAAGAGATCCTCCTGCGTGTAGTCGGCGAGCCCCGACACCCCAACCCCCAGCAGCCGTACGCCGCCGGTGGTGTCCACGGACTCCAGCAGCCGCGCGGCCGCCTCCCGCACCACCGAGAGGTCGTCCGTGGGGCCCCGCAGCGTCTCGGAACGGGTCAGCGTCGAGAAGTCGTACCGCCGCACCTTGAGCACAATGGTCCGTCCCGACAGATGCGCGCCGCGCAGCCTTCGCACACACCGGTCGGCGAGCCGCTGCACCTCCATCCGCACCCGCACCCGGTCGTGGATGTCCACGTCATACGTGTCTTCGACGGACACCGACTTGGTGTCCCGCTCAGCCACCACGGGCCGCTCGTCGTGCGCCAGCGCCATGGCGTACAACGCGATCCCGTGGGCCTTCCCGAGGAGCCGTACGACCTCGTCCTCACCCGCCTCGGCGATCTCCCCGACTGTCGTGATCCCGCCTCGCCGCAGATGGTCCCCGGTGGCCGGCCCCACCCCGGGCAAGATGCGCACCGACATGGGAGCAAGCAGTTCCCGCTCCGTCCCCGGCTCTATCACCACCAGACCGTCGGGCTTGGCCTGCTCGGAGGCAATCTTCGCGAGCATCTTGGAGGCGGCGAGCCCCACCGACCCGGTCAGCCCGGTGACGACCCGGATGTCCGCGCGCAGCTTCGCCCCCGCCAGCCGCGCCGAAGCCTCGTCCCAGGCTGCTCCCCCGGCCTCCAGATCGACGAACGCCTCGTCCAGGCTCAGCGGCTCCACCAGCGGCGACAACTCCCGTAGCAGCCCCATCACCTGCTCGCTGATCTCGCGGTAGAACCTGAAACGGGGCACCAGATACGCGGCGTTCGGCGCCAGCCGTCGCGCCTGCGCCATGGGCATCGCGGAATGGACCCCGAAGACCCGGGCCTCGTACGAGCAGGTCGCGACCACACCCCGCGGCCCGAGTCCACCCACGATGACCGCTTTCCCGCGCAGGCTCGGCTTGGCTGCCTGCTCCGCCGAGGCGAAGAAGGCATCCATGTCGAGATGCAGGATCGTGGGCGCGGTTCTCACATATCCGATGCTGCCCTACGCCACTGACAATGCCCCCATACGCAGGAGCCTCGCCCCCAGTGCGTAGGACCCTCGCCCCTCCGACCGCTCACTCAGACCGCGCGGTTGCGACGCCGCGCCAACTCGTCCGCGGGATGGTGTCCGACGAGCGTCTCGCCCGTGTCGACGCGCTCCCCGTGCAGTTGCGAGAGCGCGCTCTCCACGTCCCGCCAGACCACACCCACGGCGATCCCGAAGATCCCCTGCCCGCCCTGGAGCAGTGCGTGGACCTCGTCGGGTGAGGAGCACTCGTACACCGTCGCCCCGTCGCTCATCAGCGTCATGCGCTCAAGGTCCCGAAATCCGCGCTCCCGCAGGTGCTGGACCGCGGTACGGATGTTCTGCAGCGCCACACCCGTGTCGAGAAACCGCTTGACGATCTTCAGGACGACAACGTCACGGAAGCTGTACAGCCGCTGCGTCCCCGACCCGTAGGCGGGCCGCACACTCGGCTCGACGAGGCCTGTCCGAGCCCAATAGTCCAGTTGCCGGTAGGTGATACCCGCTGCCGCGCAGGCCGTGGGACCGCGATAGCCGATCTCCTCGGACGCCACCCCGCCACCGTCCGGCACCGCCGTCGGCCGCTGCTGCGGAGCGTGATCGGCCGCGCTGCTCTGATGGGAGTACCCCTTGCTCGAGCGGAGCCGCGAGCTGGGGGGAGGGTACGGGCCGCTCTCCACCGGACTGCGTCCGGGGGCGCCCTCAGCCGTACCGTCGCCGCTGCTTCTCACGCCGACCTCCGTCCTTGACCTGCCTTCTCGACGGTAGGCAGTCACCGGGGGTGCGTCAACGACCACCGCACTCGGCACGCCGAGTGATAATCACCCTAGGAGTGGTTTCCCGCGCTCCACCGCCGGGAAAGGCTAGCCGAATGCTCTCGGCGCGACCGCCGCACGCCCTGTCGTCCGGCGGTCCCGGAGGGTCACTGGATATTCGTCCCGAAGCCGGGGCACTGGTTGTGGAGGTCAGGCCGGGTCACTGGCTGTTGGTCCCGAAGTCCTCGGGCGAGATCTGATCGAGGAACTCGCGGAACTTCTCCACCTCGTCCTCCTGCTCGTCCGGAATCGCGATCCCCGCGTCGTCCAGCACCCCGTCGCTGCCGTAGATCGGCGTCCCGGTGCGCAGCGCCAGCGCTATGGCGTCGGACGGCCGGGCGCTGACCTCGACTCCGCTGGCGAACACCAGCTCCGCGTAGAACACACCGTCCCGCAGGTCTGTGATGCGCACTTCGGTCAACTCCTGGCCGACGGCCTCCAGCACGTCCTTGAACAGGTCGTGGGTCAGCGGTCGCGCGGGAGCCATGCCCTGCTGTGCGAAGGCGATCGCCGTCGCCTCCCCCGGCCCGATCCAGATGGGGAGGTAACGGTCGCCTCCCACTTCACGCAGGAGCACGATCGGTTGGTTGGAGGGCATTTCGACCCGGACACCTACGACGTCGAGCTCGTTCACACAGCAACCCTAGGCCGTGCTCGGCATCTTTGGGTAGTCGAGCACGGAACGCGCGGCCGATCCGGCCTCGAGTTCAGGGCAGCCGTACTCCGAGCGCGGACTGCACCAGCGCGGCATGCAGCTTCACCGCCAGCCCCGCCAGCTCCTTGGTCCGCGCCTCCGCGTGTGCCCGGGTCTGCGGATTGCGGTGCAGGCGCAGCGGGGCGACGACCTGGTCGACGAGTCCGGCCTCACGGTCGGCGGCGGCCTTCACGGCGCGCAGATGCCGCGGCTCGATTCCGGAGCGCCCGAGTTCCACGACAAGGCCGGCCACAGTCACCGCCTCGGCGTCGTAACCCCCATCCGGCAACGGCATGATGAGCCCGTACGACTCCCACTCGTCGAGCTCCTGCTCACCGATCTCGGCGGCGGCCAGCAGCTCGGCCCGCCCGATCCGCGCCGCGGTGGGTCCCTCCGGTTCGTCGACGGCCTCCCCGTCACGCTGCCGCCCCAGCGACGGCAACTGCACCGCCTCACCGCGCTCCACGGCGTCCAGATGCTCGCGGATCACCTTCAGGGGCAGATAGTGGTCCCGCTGCATCCTCAGTACGTGGCCCAGGCGCTCGACGTCTTCCGGGCTGAACTTCCGGTACCCCGACGGCGTCCGCTGCGGCTCGATGAGCCCCTCCGACTCCAGGAAGCGGATCTTGGAGATGGTGACTTCGGGGAACTCGTCGCGCAGCACGTTCAGCACCGTGCCGATACTCATCAGCCCACTGGCGGCGGCGCCGTTCCCGGCACCGCCGCTCGGTGTTTGAAGCATGGCCCTTCCCTGGGGTCCCCCCGGACGGATTCTGGGGGAGGGTCAGATTCCCCGCTGGCTCGCGTAGAAGACCAGCCTGTACTTGCCGATCTGCACCTCGTCGCCGTTCGACAGCGGGACGGAGTCGATCCGCTCCCTGTTGACGTACGTGCCGTTCAGGCTGCCGACGTCCGCCACCGTGAACGTGCCGTCCGGCTGCCGACGGAACTCCACATGACGACGCGACACGGTCACGTCGTCCAGGAAGATGTCGCTCTGCGGATGACGGCCCGCCGTGGTCAGGTCGCTGTCCAGCAGGAAGCGGCTGCCCGAGTTGGGGCCGCGGCGCACCACCAGAAGTGCCGAGCCGAGCGGCAGCGCGTCCACAGCTGCCTGCGCCTCGGGAGAGAGCATCGGCATCTGCGTCTGGCCGGTGGCCTCGGCGTCATAGGCCTCGAGGCCCGAGATGGAGATCGTCGAGGTGGTCTCCGACGGACGCTCGGCGGACGCTCCGGCCCGCAGCGGCGCGCCGCAGTTGGAGCAGAACCGGCTGTTCTCCGCGTTGCGGTTCCCGCACCTCGTGCACACCAGGGCCGACATGGACGGATCCTCCTGCCGCGGCTGTCCTGCCTGGGCATTGGACGCGTACGGATCGGGGGAGAACCCTCCACCCGCACTTGAGGTTGACGGTTCCCCGAAACCTATGCGGCCGGACTGGGCAGGGTCAACAGACGGCGCGCCCTGACCACCGGGAATGTCACCGCCCTGGCCACCGAGCTGATCTCGGAACAGCGGGCGGTCCCCCTGCCCTTCGGCATCTTCATGGCGCGATGCGCGATGCCGGGCAGTGGCACTGTCGCTGCCTTCTTTCGCGCTCTTGCCAAACCACTTCGCAAACAACTTCACGGGCGATTCCCCTTGACCGAAACAGACCCGCCCGTGGGGCAGGACGAACCCTGATTACACACAGCGGTCGAGCCAGACATCCTCACAACGTCCGCATCCACCAGACAGTTTCCACCACGCACCACCCATTCGGTGCGTCGACCCCCCGCAACGTCATGCCCTCGACGAGTGGCCCGCATGCGCCCTCGCCTCATGGGGAGGACGACCGAGCGTAGTCAGGCTGCTTCGCCGGTCGCAAGGCGTCCACAACGATCCTGTCGGAGCGCTCCACCGTGACGGTGGCCTGCTCCTTCTCCAGAGTCTGCACCACCCCGCCGGGGATGTTGAGCGCCGGTTCGAGGTCCTGCGGCCTTCCGATGACCTTGAAACGATAGGGCGGGCTGATCTTGTTCCCGTCGACGCTCACTCCACCTCCGCTCGCGTCCGTCAGATAGGTGCTGGCGACCACCCGTACGCCATTGACCTGGATCGCCTCCGCTCCGGCTGCGCGCAGCTCCTGGATCGCGTCGAGCAGCATGTCGGCCTCGACCGTCCCCTTCGTGTCGTCGATGGTCAGCGTGATGCCGGGTCCCTGCGCCGCCACCGTGCCCGCAAGTATGCCGAGCTGCTTCTCCTTCTCGACTGTCTGCTTGCGGGCCTCCTCGGCCTGGTCCGAACTGTTCTCCAGCTCGGTGCGCTGATCTTCGAGACCCCGTTTCTCCTCTTCCAGACGCTGAGTACGGTCGTCCAGTTCATCGAGGATGCGTACGAGATCTTCCTGACGCGCCCCGCGCAGGGCGCCGTCGCCGTCGCTGTTGGACGCCACCTGAACAGCCAGGCCGAAGCCGAGGCCGAACAGGAGGAGGGCGACGATGAACTGTGCACGTGAAAGGCGTGGCGGCCATAGACCGTTCACCAGCCGCTGACGACCGGACAGGGTCGGCCCGGCCTGCTCCGGCTCGGTCTCCGGTGCTTCCGAGGCTTCGGTTTTCGGCGTCTCCGGAGCCTCGGTTCTCGACGCTTCCGGCGCCTCAGCCGGCACCTCTTCGGGCAGCTTCTTGCGCAGCGGGTTCTCAGGGGCCGACTTGGGGGCCTTCTCAGGGGTCTCGTCCTGGTTGCTCATCGGCCTCACGCCCGGAACACGTGCCGACGGATCGCCGCGGCGTTGGAGAAGATGCGGATGCCGAGGACGACCACGACGCCCGTGGACAACTGAGCACCGACGCCGAGCTTGTCGCCCAGGAAGACGATCAGCGCGGCCACCACGACGTTGGACAGGAAGGACACCACGAAGACCTTGTCGTCGAAGATGCCGTCGAGCATCGCGCGCAGCCCGCCGAATACGGCGTCGAGCGCCGCGACCACGGCGATCGGGAGGTACGGCTCGACCACCGCCGGAACTTCCGGCCGAACCAGCAATCCAGCCAGGACTCCCACGACGAGGCCCAGTACGGCGATCACGATGTGCCCTTCTCTGTGCTCGGCTCTGCTGTTCGTACGATCACGCTCGGCGCGGCGGGCAGCTGGACGTCGTCCTCGACGGAAAGGGCGGTCCGGATCCCGAAGTTCTCGTGCAGCGCCTGCAGGTACAACCCGTCAGCACTGCTCTGGAACTCGCTGCTCAGCCTCTTGCCGTCCCCCACCGCGAGCACCGTGTACGGCGGCACCAGCGGCTTGTTGTCGACCAGTATCGCGTCACCCGCCGCTCTGATCGCGGACAGCGCCGTCAGCCGCTGCCCGTTGATCGAGACGGCTTCGGCGCCCGATGCCCACAAGCCGTTGACGACCCGTTGCAGATCGCGATCCCGTACGCGCCCCGTGTCGGAGAAGCCCGACGTCTCGCGCGCGTCTGAGTCACCGCTCTGATCGGCTTCCTTCGCGTCGTCCACGACCAGCTTCACGCCGGGACCGTGCACTTCGACCGCTCCGGACAGGATGCCGACCAGTTCGCCCCGGTCGCCGCCGTGTTTCTTCAGCGCCTCGCGCTGCCGAGCACTCACATCGTCGCGCAACTCGTCGACACTGTCCTCGATCTTGTCGGCCACCGCGGTCTCACGGTCGATGCGGTCGATGAGTTCCTCGCGCTCCTTGGCGACGACGGGAGCCGCTATCCGCGCCTGTGCCGCCCCCACAGTGACCACCAGGGCCGCGAGTACCAGGCCGACCGCGAGACCGAGCTTCGCCCGCAGCGTCTTCGGCATGCCGCCGGCGTTCTCGGCCTTCTTACGGGCGGCCGCCTCCGCGTACCCCTCGTCCAGGCTGTGGTCCATGACGTTGGTGAGCAGCGACATGGAGGCGTCCGGACGCGGAGGGCGCGTGGGGGTGCTCCGAACGGGGGGGTACTGCGGCATGCCGCACATCGTCGCACGTCGCGACCGCTACCTCCGAACGGCCCCACCGACGTGCCGAACGGGCCCCATGGGGGGGCACCGTTCGGCACGCACGCGTGCTCAGCGCCCGGCGCTGTCCACCACGGACGACCATTCGTCGAGCAACGCCTGGGCGGACGCGTCGTCGGGCCCCTCGGCCCACAGATGCGTGACCGCCTCCGCCGGATCCGGCAACACCATCACCCAGCGCCCGTCGGTCTCCACGACCCGTACGCCGTCGGTCGTGTCCACGAACCGATCACCGGCCGCCTCCACCACACGTCGCATCACCAGGCCCTTGACAGCCCAGGGAGTCGCAAGATCGCGCTTGAGGACATGCGCCCGCGGAATCCGCGCGTCGATCTGGCTGAGTGTGAGTTGTGTGCGCGCCACCAGACCGATGAGTCGTACGAAGGCCGCCGTGCCGTCGAAGACACTGCTGAACTCCGGCACGATGAACCCGCCGCGCCCATCGCCTCCGAAGATCGTCGAGTCGTCACGCCCGACCCGCGTCAGATCGTCCGGCGAGGTTGTCGTCCAGTCGACCTGAGTCCCGTGGTACGCCGCCACCTGCTCGGCGATCCTCGTGGTGGTGACCGGCAGTGCCACCCGCCCGCTGCGCCGCTCGGCAGCCACCAGGTCGAGCATCACGAGCAGCGCCCGGTCGTCCTCGACAATCCGCCCCTTCTCATCGACGAGCGAGAGCCGCTCACCAACCGGGTCGAACCGCACCCCGAACGCGGCCCGTGCCGAGGCCACGATCTCTCCGAGCCGCACAAGCCCCGACCTGCGCGCATCCGCCGTCTCGGTGGGCCTTGACTCGTCGAGACCGGGGTTGATGGTCAACGAGTCGACACCGAGCTTGCCCAACAGGCTGGGCAGTACCAGTCCGGCGCTCCCGTTCGAGGCATCCACGACCACCTTCAACCCGGATTCAGCGATCCCGGTCGTGTCGACGTTCCTGAGCATGGAGCCGGTGTACGAGTCGAAGACGCTGGCCGGAAAGTGCAGGTCCCCGATCTCGCCCGGGAACGCACGCCGGTACTCCTGCCGCGCGAAAACCCGGTCCAGCTTGCGCTGACTCGCCTGCGACAGATCCGCTCCGCGCCCGTCGAAGAACATGATGTCGACCGAGTCCGGAACCCCCGGCGTCGTCCGGATCATGATCCCGCCGGCACTGCCCCGAGCGGTCTGCTGCCGCGCCACCGGCAGCGGTACGTTCTCCAGGTCCCGTACGTCGATGGCGCTGGCCTGCAGCGCCGAAATGACCGCCCGCTTCAGCGCACGAGCACCCCTGGAGTGATCGCGGGCGGTCGTGACCGTGGAGCCCTTCTTGAGCGTCGTCGCGTAAGCCCCGGCGAGGCGCACCGCGAGCTCCGGCGTGATCTCCACATTCAGGATTCCGGACACCCCGCGAGCTCCGAAGAGATGTGCCTGACCGCGGGACTCCCAGATGACCGAAGTATTGACGAAAGCGCCGGCCTCGATGGTCTTGAACGGGTAGACGCGCACGTTCCCCTGCACGATCGATTCTTCGCCGACGAGGCACTCATCACCGATGACGGCGCCGTCCTCAATACGCGCGGCACGCATGATGTCGGTGTTCTTTCCGACAACACAGCCGCGCAGATTGCTGTGCTGGCCGATGTACACGTTGTCGTGAAGAACGGCCTTGTGCAGAAAGGCCCCGCTCTTCACCACGACGTTCGAGCCGACAACGGTGTGCTCACGTATTTCGACGCCGGCCTCGACTTTGGCGTAGTCCCCGATGTACAGCGGCCCCCGCAGCACTGCATCGGGATGTACCTCAGCGCCCTCGGCTACCCACACACCGGGCGAGATCTCGAAGCCGTCGAGCTCGACATCGACCTTGCCCTCCAGGACGTCGGCCTGCGCCTTCACATAACTCTCGTGTGTACCGACGTCCTCCCAGTACCCCTCGGCGATATAGCCGTAGACCGGCTTGCCCTCCTTCATCAGCTGTGGGAAGACATCACCGGACCAGTCGACGGGAACATCAGCCTCGACATAGTCGAAGACTTCGGGCTCCATGACATAGATGCCTGTATTCACGGTGTCCGAGAAAACCTGGCCCCAGGTCGGCTTCTCGAGGAAGCGCTCGACCTTGCCTTCTTCGTCGACGATGGTGATGCCGAATTCCAGCGGATTGGGGACCCGCGTCAAACAGACAGTGACAAGCGCTCCCTTTTCCTTATGAAAATTGATCAACTCGGTGAGATCGAAATCGGTCAGAGCATCACCGGAGATCACAAGGAAAGCGTCGTCCTTCAACGCCTCTTCGGCGTTCTTGACGCTGCCGGCAGTACCGAGTGGCTTCTCCTCATTGGCATAGGTGAGCTCCATTCCGAGCTCTTCACCGTCGCCGAAGTAGTTCTTGACGAGCGAGGCCAAGAACTGGACAGTTACGACGGTCTCGTTGAGCCCATGCCGCTTGAGCAGCCGCAGCACATGCTCCATGATTGGGCGATTGGCCACGGGCAGGAGCGGCTTGGGCATGCTTGAGGTCATAGGACGAAGGCGTGTGCCTTCGCCTCCGGCCATCACGACGGCCTTCATGTCGGAAGCGTCCTCCTTGAAGAGATGACGGTCTAGCCGACTTCGCCCATCCAGATTGTCCCGCACATTACGTCTGCGGGCCATCAGAGGCCACTACGACTGCCCATTTGGCGAGCTCAATCGGCCATGGCGTCCGCGCGGACAAGGCGGCGGACCTGAACCACGTAGAGGATCCCTGCCCACCAGTAGAGCGTTGTACCCCATCCTGCGAACGCCCATCCGAAAATAGCAGCGAGTGACGCGATCCATCCACTTCCGTCACTGAGCAACAGCAACGGGAAGGCATACATCAAGTTGAACGTAGCTGCCTTCCCAAGGAAGTTCACCTGCGGCGGCGGATAGCCGTGACGCCTGAGGATGCCCACCATCACCAGCAGAACCAGCTCTCGCGCCAACAAGACGGTCGTCAGCCACAACGGCAGAATCTCGCGCCAGGTGAGACCGACCAAAGTCGACAGAATGTAGAGCCGGTCGGCCGCGGGATCCAGTAGCCGGCCGAGACTGCTGATCTGGTTCCAGCGCCGGGCGAGCTTGCCGTCCAAATAGTCGCTGATCCCGCTCAGCATGAGCACCAGCAGCGCCCAGCCGTCGCTCTTGGGCCCGCCGAACTCAGGCCAAAGGATCAGCCACAGGAAGACGGGGACTCCAACAAGACGCGCCATGCTGAGGATGTTCGGGATGGTGAGGACCCGGTCTGTCTGGACGCGGGTCTCTTGGACCTCCACCCGGGGCCTCCTGTGGGAACGTGCCGACGTTGCGACCTGACCTTACCCGCAGGCATCTCCCTGCGGCGCGGAGGGGGTTCGGGAAGCATCCTGGAAACAAAAAAGCTCTGGTCCTCGGACTTATCGTCCGAGGACCAGAGCTCCAAAGATTGTTCGGCGGTGTCCTACTCTCCCACAGGGTCCCCCCTGCAGTACCATCGGCGCTGTGAGGCTTAGCTTCCGGGTTCGGAATGTAACCG
>NZ_JNWJ01000055.1:0-54175 GCF_000716805.1 Streptomyces yerevanensis
GGGTGGGGCGGGCCGGGGTGGGGCGGGCCGGGGTGGGGCGGGATTTGCCGGGGGTGGCCTTCGGGCCAGGCGGCCGGGCGGGGAGGGCCTGCGCGCGGCGGGCGCGGCGCAGCTGGCGGGTCGTCTTCTTCGGCCGGCGCACCGCGGTGACGGTGCCCTCCACCACGGTGCGGATGGTCCGGGTACCGGTGGTGCGGTCGGTGGTGGTGTGGGTCTGGGCGAGCAGGCCGCGGGAGACGATCCGGCGGGCGGCGGCCTGGTCCCGGTCCAGCGACAGCCCGCACCCTGCACAATGGGCCCAGGCCCAGCCGCGCACGTGGAGCCGGTCCGGGGCGGGGTGGTGGCCCAGCGGGCCCAGGCATTGCGGGCAGCGGGCGGAGGTGCCCCTTGCGGGGACGGTGACCACCGCGATGCCCGCCTTGGCGGCCAGATGCCTCATCGCCTCGGCGAGGGTGCCGCGCACCTGCCCGGACAGCCGGGCGTTGCCTTTGCGTTTGCCGCGCGCCTCCAGGGTGGCCAGGTCCTCCAGGTAGATGACGGTGGCGCCGAGTGCGACGCTCTGGTCGACGGCCCAGCGGGCCGCCGACCAGGCCAGCGCCTGGTTCAGGTGGCGGATGCGGGCACACACCCGCTCATGCTCCACCTCCAGCACCGCGGCCCGGTCAAGGAGCCGCCCCCAGGCCAGGTGGGGGGCACCGAGGCCGTCCGCGAGCGCCCGGTAGTGGTCGCGTCGGGTGGCGAGGTGTTCGCGGTGGGTGCGCAGCCGGTGCAGTTTCGCGCTGATCGCGGTGGCGTCGAAGAGCAGAGGGCGGCCGTCGGTGACCACCCGCGCCTGCCCGGCCCGGCCGGTCAGGCGGCCCACCGTGCCGGTGAGCAGGGTGTTCACACCCCAGTCGAAGCCCACCGCCACGGTGTGCCCGGCGGCCGGGGTCGCGGCCACCGGCGTCGAGTGCGGCAGGTCCACCGCGATCCGGCCGCTCCGGGTGGGGCGCAGGGTCGGGGTATGCAGGACCGCCTCCGGCGCGACGGTGGCGGGCAGCCGCAGGTCGAGCACGTGCCAGGCCCAGTCCCGTCCCGAGCCGGGAGCCGCGCACAGCGGAAGCTTCACCTGCAGCCGGGCCAGCCCCGCATCCATCCGCTCCAGGGTGACCTGCTGGCGGTCCATCGCGGCAAGGAGTACCTGCGCGGCGATCTCGGGCGGCTCCTCCAGCTCACACAACCCGGCGGGCAGGCGCCCGTGCTCGGCCACATACGCACGCACCTGCCGGGTGCGGTTGCGGATCTCCGCACTGCTGACCCCGGTCGGCAGCAGCGCCCGCAACGCGGCCCACTCCGCCCCGGTACGCCGGAAAGGATCGGCGGGCCAGGTCGCCAGGACGGCCGCCAGCAGGGCGCGCCGGTGCAGCGCCAGCCGCAGGGTGCGCGCCGCATACTCCTCGGCCGCCCGCCGCACCCGGTCCGACACGTACACCCCCTCGACAGGCGTGGTGGCCGCCGCCCAGCCCAGGCGGCGCATCGCCATCCACCCTTTGGAGGGCAGCTTCTCACCCTGCTCGTCGACCCCGGCGGCCAGCACCTTCAGCGAGGCCTCGTCCCACCGGGAAGCCACCAGCGCGGAGGTCAGCTCGCGGCTCAACTGGGCCAGAAACCCCACCCGTTCATACAGCAGGGCTCGGCCGACATGCTCGCCGCTGGCCTCGACCATGCCACCGAAGGCGGTACACGGCGCCGTCGCTATCAACCGGCCCACGCCCACCACCCCCTGCCCGGTCCCGAATCGGGGGCACATCCGTGCACCCGATCGGCCTAACGACCGACCCCCGCACAAAGACACACACCCGGCCGGCACCGCCCGAATCGCACAGGAAAACGCAGGAAAACGCAGGAAAACCGCCAACAGTTGAAGACTCTTGCCTTCGCCCTCACCCGAGCGGTGGGCCGGCGCGCCGCCGGCATGCCCGAGCTGCAGGAATTCCTGTGGCAGGCGATCCGTTACGGCGCTGACACGAACGCACCCGAGGCGGTCCGCCTGTGGCTGGGGCCGCCCGCGACCCGGAGCGAGCGCGCGGCCCGGATCCTCGCGCTGGAACCGTCCGCCGGTGAGCTGGAACCGGTCCAGGCGATCGTCACCCGGTGCCGTACGGACCTGCTCGACCCGCTGCTGGCCGACACCCCGCCGTACGGCCGCTTCCTGACCAAGGGCAGCCCTTGGTCCGTATGGGTGGACCGGAACATCCGGCGCTGGGTGCCGCGTCAACAGCAGGCGGTGGCCCGGCAGTTGGCGGCCCTCGCCGAGGACGACGGGCTCTGGCAGGGGTTGCGAGCCGAAGCGATCGAGCAGAGTGCGCTCGTGCCAGGCATCGGAGCCGATCTCGTACGACGCTGGACCGCCTCCGAGGACGTCGTCCTCGCCGAGGCGGCCCTGGCCGCCCTCGCCCGCACCGACCGGCCTGCCGAAGCGCTGCCCGAACTGCTCGCGCACGCGGACAGCGAGCACGCGCGCGTGGCGGTGTACGCGGCCACGCAGGCGTCCCGGTACGCGGCGTCGTCCCTCCTCGCCGAGCAACTCCGCGCCATGCTGCTCGGACCGGACGTCAAGGTGACCAGCCGCAAGGAGGCCGCCCGCCTGGCCGCCGTACGCATCCCGGTGCCGCGGGCGGCTCAGCTGCTCACGGAGGCGTACGCACGACCGGGCACCCATCGCGACGTACGCGCCGCCTGCGTCGCCTTCGCGGGCCCGCTGCTCGCCGAGGAAGCGGTGTGGGGGCTGCTGGGCGATGCCGCGGGCGCGGAACCCGTCCTGCGCACGGCTGTTCTGCGCGTCTCGCCGCTGGACCTCTCCGAGCCGCACCGCGAGCGGTACGCCCGCCTGGTGCGCGACGTCTGCGACACCGACGACCCGGAGACGGCGACCGTGGCCTTCGACGTGCTGGCCCGCTGGGCGCCGTGGTCGCCGGACGCGCCGACGGTGCTGGCCGACGCCACCGCGAACCTGGCCGAGCGCGTCTCCTGGCACGCCGCCGCGAACGGCCTCGTGACGGCCGCGGCGGGATCGGAGCGGGGCGGCGAGGGTCTGCTACGGGCGTTGCGGGCGCTGGCGGAGTCGGAGGGCGCGCCTCCGGCCGTGGAGGCCCTGCACGACGCCGAGGAACGTCGCGACCGCCCCGCCCGCCGCCGTATCGAGCGCCTTGTCCTCCGGCTCAGCCTTGATGGCAGAACCGCCCCGCGGCCCATCCGCCCCGCCGCTCTCGCCGCGAGCGAACTCCTCGCGGGATACGACGACTTCGTTCCGCAGGCCACCGAAATCGCCGCGTTCCACCTGGACCTGGACGCGGACCTGGAGCGGCTGGACCGTCTCGCCGCCCTCACCGAGAGCCGCCCGGCGCTCGCGGCCCGCATGGCACAGGAAGTCGGCGACCGGTTGCGCCACCAGGTGCATGAGGGCGACCCCGAGGCCCTGCTGCACGTGGCCCGCCGCCTGACCGCCCACGGTGGCCACGCCCAGGGTCTGCTCGCCGTGGCCCTCACCGGCGCCCTCGGTAGCCGCACGGCCTGGCCGGCCCCCTGGCGCGAACACCTCAGACTGCTACGCCGTCACGCACTGCCCGACGTACGCGACGCGGCACTGGCGGTGGTCACGGCGCACGAATAGGCGCCCGGCGGTTGGGCCGGGCGCCTGCGGGGCTCGTACGGGCTGCTTACGCCTGGGCGGCGCGCGCCGCCATCCTGGCCTTACGGGCCGCCAGCTTCTCGTCGAACTTGGACGCCTCCGCGTCCAGGCCGCCCATGTACAGGCCGATTTCCTCCTGCGCCTTGAGGCCCTCCGGGCCGAGACCGTCGATCTCCAGGACCCTCAGGAAGCGCAGCACGGGCTGGATGACGTCGTCGTGGTGGATGCGCATGTTGTAGACCTCGCCGATCGCCATCTGCGCGGCGGCCCGCTCGAAGCCGGGCATGCCGTGACCGGGCATGCGGAAGTTCACGATCACGTCGCGCACCGCCTGCATCGTCAGGTCGGGCGCGAGGTCGAAGGCCGCCTTCAGCAGATTGCGGTAGAAGACCATGTGGAGGTTCTCGTCGGTCGCGATGCGCGCCAGCATGCGGTCGCAGACCGGGTCACCCGACTGGTGGCCGGTGTTGCGGTGCGAGACGCGGGTCGCCAGCTCCTGGAAGGCGACGTAGGCCACCGAGTGCAGCATCGAGTGGCGGTTGTCCGACTCGAAGCCCTCGCTCATGTGGGCCATGCGGAACTGCTCCAGCTTGTCCGGGTCCACTGCGCGCGAGGTGAGCAGGTAGTCCCGCATCACGATGCCGTGCCGGCCCTCCTCGGCCGTCCAGCGGTGCACCCAGGTGCCCCAGGCGCCATCGCGGCCGAAGAGGCTGGCGATCTCGTGGTGGTAGCTGGGGAGGTTGTCCTCGGTGAGCAGGTTCACCACCAGCGCGATACGGCCGATCTCGGTGACCTTGGACTGCTCCTTCTCCCAGGCCTCGCCGTCCTCGAAGATGCCCGGGAAGTTCCGGCCGTCGCTGAACGGCACGTACTCGTGCGGCATCCAGTCCTTGGCGACCTTCAGATGCCGGTTGAGCTCCTGCTCGACAACTTCCTCCAGCGCGTACAGCAGACGAGCGTCGGTCCAGGCGGAGGACGGGCTGCCGAGGTGAGGGGAAGTGATCGTCATGGGTGCTCCAGGGGGACGTACGAGCAAAGGGCACGAACCTACGGCATCGTAGGCTACGAAACCGTAGGTTACGACACCGTAGGTTAAGTGCGCTATAAGGGGCCGTCACATGGGTGAACGGCCCCTGAACAGCGGGATCTTCGACTGCAAGCCTGCCTCACACGGACCCGCAGGTCCCCGGCGGGGTGGGCGCCCCGGCAGGCCGGTCAGGCATAGAGCTCCCGTAGCCGGACCGAGAGGCATGTCACACAGCCCTCGAGCTTCTCGAACTCGCTGATGTCCACGAGGACCGGTTCATGACCGAGATCGGCGAACAACTCGGCGGTCTTGGGAGCGCTCGCCGCCATCAGCAGCTTCCCGCCGCCCAGGAGCACGACATGCGAACCGGACTCCTCCGGCACCGACAGGAAGCGCGGGAACAGCGAAGGCGTGTCCACCAGCGGCCCGTGCCCGACAACCGTGCCGTCCGGCAGCGCGGTGACCGCCGACTTCAGATGCAGCACCTTGCTCACTGGTACGGCGACCACACGGGCGCCGAGCGGTTCGAAGGTGGCCCGCAGCTGCTGGATGCCCGCCGCGTTGGTGCGCCCGCCGCGTCCCACGTACACGGTGTCGCCGATCTTCAGGACGTCGCCGCCCTCGAGTGTGCCCGGCTCCCACACCCAGTTCACCGAGCAGCCGAGCCGGGCCACGGCCTCCTCGACCCCGGCGGTCTCCTCACGCCGCGACTCGGCGCCCGGGCGCGCGATGAGCGCCACGTTACGGAAGACGACCACAGTGTCCTCCACGAACACCGAGTCGGGACAGTCGTCCTCGGGCTCCACCTCGATGGTCTCCCAGCCGTGCGCGCCCAGCACCTCGACGTACGCCTCCCACTGCCGTATCGCGAGCTCGGCGTCGACCGGTTCCCGCTCGATGTACGTGACCAGTCCTTCGGCCAGTCGGGGGCTGGGTCGGCGGATGAGGGCCTTCTGGCTGGGCACGCGCGGATCTCCGAATCGAAGGGGTTCGCAGGGGTGTATCCGCACATCATGCAGCCCGTTCCCCGCCCGGCGACAGCCCTCATGGTCAGCGCTTGGGCGCCCGGGCCCGCATACCCCTGCGTCTCAGCCCATGCCGACCACCCGCCGCAGATGTTCGGCCGTGAACGACTCCTCCGCGTCGAGCAGCCGGCGCGGCGGTCCTTCGAAGATCACCTGGCCGCCGTCCTTGCCTCCGTCCGGCCCGAGGTCGATGACCCAGTCGGCGTGCGCCACGACGTCCAGGTTGTGCTCGACCACCAGGACGGTGTTGCCGGTGTCGACCAGCCGGTCGAGGAGGGCGAGCAGTCCGTCGACGTCGGACATGTGCAGCCCGGTCGTCGGCTCGTCCAGTACGTACACGGCGCCCGTTCGATGCAACCGGGTCGCCAGTTTGATCCGCTGCCGCTCCCCACCGGAGAGCGTGGACAGAGGCTGACCCAGCGTCAGGTACGTGAGTCCGACGTCCCGCAGGGCGCGCAGGCGGCGGCGTACGCCCGTGTCCGTGAAGAACTCCAGCGCCTGATCGGCCGTCATCTCCAGTACGTCGACGATGGAGTTGCCGCCCACGGTCAGCCGCAGCACCTCGTCCTTGAAGCGCCGGCCCTCGCAGTCGGGGCAGGTCGTGGTCACCGGGTCCATGAACGCGAGATCCGTGTAGCTGACCCCGCGCCCCTGACAAGTCCCGCACGCGCCTTCCGAGTTGAAGCTGAACAACCCCGGCTCGGTTCCCGTCTCCCGCGCGAAGATCTTCCGTACGGTGTCCATGATGCCGACGTACGTCGCCGGGGTGGACCGCGCCGAGATGCCGATGGACGACTGGTCGACGACGACCGCGTCCGGGTGGGCGGCCGTGAACGCCTGGGAGACGAGCGTGCTCTTGCCGGAGCCCGCGACACCGGTCACCACGGTCAGCACACCGGTGGGGAACTCCACCGTGACGTCCCGCAGGTTGTGCAGATCCGCGCCCTTCACCCACAGCCCGCCGGTGGCCTGCCGGGTCCGCTCCTTGAGCTGGGTGCGGCGGCGCAGACAGCGGCCCGTGAGGGTGTCGGCCGCGGCCAGAGCGCGCGGCGTTCCCTCGAACACCACCCGCCCGCCGTCGGCCCCCGCGCCGGGCCCCAGGTCGACGACATGGTCGGCGAGGGCGATGACGTCCGGGTCGTGCTCGACGACCAGCACGGTGTTCCCCCTGTCGCGCAGTCGCAGCAGCAGATCGCCGAGGCGCCCCACATCGCGCGGGTGCAGCCCGACGCTCGGTTCGTCGAAGATGTACGTCATCCCGGTCAGGCTCGATCCGAGATGCCGCACCGTCTTCAGCCGCTGGCCCTCTCCACCGGACAGCGTGGCGGTCTCCCGGTCGAGGCTGAGGTAGCCGAGCCCGATCGCCTCGATCCGCTCGAGCGAGGCCACGGCCGCGCCCGCGATCGGCCCGGCGACGGGGTCGACGGATTCGTCGATGTTCTTCAGTACCGCGATCAGGTCGCTGACCTGCATCCGGGTGCAGTCGGCGATGGACAGTCCGCCGACGCGGGTGGCGAGCGCCGCCGCGTTCAGCCGTGCCCCGTGGCACACCGGGCAGGTGTCCTCCGTCAGAAAACCCTGCACCTGGTCGCGGGTCTTCTGGCTGAGCGCCGACAGGTCCCGCTTGAGGTACAGCCGCTCGAAACGGTCGGCGAGCCCTTCGTAGTCGGTGTTCCAGGTGCCGCCGGAGCCACTGATGGTGACTTTGCTGTCGGGACGCCCGCGCAGCAGGAACTCCCGCTCGGCGGCGGTGAATCGGCGTACCGGCTTGTGTGGGTCCAGCTCGGTGGTGTTCGTGTACGCCTGCCCCTGCCAGGTCCCCGCGGCGAACGGCGGGAAGCGGATCGCGCCGTCCGCGAGCGAGCGGTCCGGGTCCAGGATGCGGTCCCAGTCGGGCCGGACCGTGCGCCCGAGGCCGTCGCACTCGGGGCACATGCCCGAGGGATCGTTGAACGAGTACGCGGTCGCCGGACCCGCGCTCGGTGTGCCGTACCGCGAGAACAGCACGCGGATCACCGAGTAGACGTCCGTCATCGTGCCCACGGTGGACCGGGAGTGACCGCCGACCGGCCGCTGGTCGACGACGATCGCCGGTGAGAGATCGTCGATGGCCTCAGCGTGCGGCCGCTCGTACTTCGGCAGCCGGTTGCGGATGAACCAGGTGAAGGTCTCGTTCAGCTGGCGCTGCGACTCGACCGCGATCGTGTCGAAGACGACGGACGACTTCCCCGATCCCGAAACGCCGGTGAAGACGGTCAGCCGGCCTTTCGGGATACGGAGAGTGACGTCGCGGAGGTTGTTCTCCCGGGCTCCTTTGACCTGGATGAACTGATGATGAGTACCGGTGGTCAGTTGGCTCATACCGGCGAAGCTAGCCGGGATACCCGACAGCTTCTGGCGTGATTTCCTTGAGTTCTCCTTCCAGCAGCAGCCAGCGTGTGATCCCGATCGACTCCAGGAACGGCACGTCGTGGCTGGCCACGATCAGCGCGCCCTCGTACGACTCCAGGGCCGAGGTCAGCTGCCGCACGCTCGCCATGTCGAGGTTGTTCGTCGGCTCGTCGAGCATCAGCAGCTGGGGTGCGGGCTCGGCCAGGATCAGGGCGGCCAGCGTCGCCCGGAAGCGTTCGCCGCCGGAGAGCGTCGCGGCGCGCTGGTCGGCGCGGGCGCCCTTGAACAGGAAGCGGGCGAGGCGGGCCCGGATCCGGTTGTTGGTGGCGCTCGGCGCGAAGCGCGCCACGTTCTCGGCGACGGTCAGGTCGTCGTCCAGTACGTCGAGGCGCTGCGGCAGGAAACGTAGGGGTACGTGGGCCTGAGCCTCCCCGGAGGCCGCGTCGAGTTCCCCGGCGATCGTCCGCAGCAGCGTCGTCTTGCCCGCGCCGTTGCGTCCGATCAGCGCGATCCGCTCGGGGCCGCGGAGGTCGAAGCCGCCGGCCACGCGGGCGCCGTACCTCAACTCCAGGTCCAAGAGCGTGAGTACGGTGCGGCCGGGCGGCACGGCCGTGTACGGGAGCTCTACGCGGATCTCGTCTTCGTCCCGTACGGCGTCGACCGCCTCGTCGAGGCGTTCCTTGGCCTCGGCGAGCTTGTCCTCGTGCATGATGCGGTGCTTGCCGGCGGACACCTGAGCCGAGCGGCTCTTCAGTTTCATCACGGCCCGGGGTTCGCGCTTGGTGTCGTACATCTTCTGCGCGTACCTCTTGCGACGCGCCAACTTGACCTGGGCGTCGACCAGTTCGCGCTTCTGCTTCTTCATGTCGGCCTCGGCGACGCGCACCATGCGCTCGGCCGCCTCCTGCTCGGTGGCGAGCGCCTCCTCGTACGCGGAGAAGTTGCCTCCGTACCAGGTGACCTCACCGGAGTGAAGATCCGCGATCTGGTCGACCAGTTCGAGGAGTTCACGGTCGTGGCTGACCACGACCATCACTCCCGACCAGGCCTCGACCGCCGCGTACAGACGCCGACGCGCGTACAGGTCGAGGTTGTTGGTGGGCTCGTCCAGCAGGAGTACGTCGGGCCGGCGCAGGAGCAGCGCGGCCAGGCGCAGCAGGACGGACTCGCCGCCCGAGACCTCGCCGATCGTGCGGTCCAACTCGATGTGGTCCAGGCCGAGTTCGCCGAGTGTCGCGACAGCGCGTTCCTCGACGTCCCAGTCGTCGCCGACGACGTCGAAGTGGTGCTCGGCGACGTCGCCCGCCTCGATGGCGTGCAGCGCGGCGCGCTTGGCGGCGATGTCGAGCGCCTCGTCGACGCGCAGTGAGGTGTCGAGGGTGACGTTCTGCGGCAGGTAGCCGACCTCGCCCGCCACCCGGACGGTGCCGTCGGTCGGTGTGAGCTGTCCGGCGATCAGCTTCAACAGGGTTGATTTTCCTGATCCGTTGACGCCGACGAGCCCGGTTCTGCCGGGTCCGAAGGCCACCTGCAGATCGTCGAAGACGGTGCTGCCGTCCGGCCAGGCGAAGCGGAGGGAGGTGCAGGTGATGGCGGTGGGGGAGGTTGACATGGGGCCTCGCGGTTGCTTGATGCGGTCAGGGCAACGCGTATCGAGACACCGGCAGGCACCGGGCAGGGCACCGGGGCGGCGACGACGGCCGAAAAGACGGGCAGGAGTCCTGGAGGTCCGGGGGAAGGTCCCGCTCCGGAGGACGGCTCGTATGCCGAGGTCGCACGCGGCGCACACACGCAGACAGGTGTGGCGCGGTGTCTCAGGACCTCAGACGAGCAACGTCCTTCTCCAATCAACGGCAACAGAACCGCTGTACACCGTAGGAGGGGGCTCGGTTCGTGTCAACGAATTAACGGAGCCGAGCCGTGCACACGCTCGTCCGCCGCGTCGCGCGGGAGCTGCTGGACGCGGGGACGAGGGATCAGCCGGCGTCCCGCAGCAGTTCGGCGAGGGCGTGGTCCAGGTCCTGGTGCTCCAGGCCGACGGGCACCAGCTCCGCCGTGCTCTGAAGGAAGCGCCGTACTTCGCCCGCGCGGACGTGGATCACAGCGGTGCCCTCGGGAGCGTGGAACTCCAGGACGAGGCGGTCGTATCCGTACGGCCGGACCCGTACGTCGCCGTCACCCACCGGCTCCTCCAGACCCGAGACGAGCAGCTCGCGGGCGAAGGTCCAGCACACGTCCACGCCTTCGAGGGTGGCCGGGGCCGGGAAGGTCATACGGACGGCGAACGGCTCACGAGGGTCGTAGTGGAGCGCCGCGGGAATGCTCGGCATCCGCGGCGCGGCGGCGACGAGGCGGGCCTCGACAGGCTGCTCGATGACAGTGGACAACGCCTGCTCCCTTGTGACGGCTTGACGAACGGTGCACGGATGACGCCGGTCACTTGAAGAGACGACAGAATCAGCCATTCCGTGCTCACGAAGACGCATTAAGTTCGAGTGACCTGTGTCACCGCCTTCAATCACCGAAGTGGCCACCGTTGTCATTTGGGGCATCTGGACGCCACCGGGGTAGTGGGCTAGCTTCGCCCGCCATGAGGGGCTTGGGGAAAACGCGACCGAAGAGATTCATGAGGCGACTGCTGGCAGCGGGGGTGTGCGGGGCCGCGCTCGCCGCCGTACTCACGGCGCCCGCACAGGCAGAAGAACCGGACCGGCAGGCTCCGCACTGGGAACTCAAGGACACCGGCACCGACGTACGCTTCCGCGGGCTCTCCGCCGTCAGCCGGAACACCGCCTGGCTGGCCGGATCGCAGGGCACCGTGCTGCGCACCTCCGACGGCGGCGCGAGCTGGCGGAATGTATCGCCGCCCGGCGCCGCCGAGTTGGAGTTCCGCGACATCGAGGCATTCGACAGCCGACGTGCCGTGGTCCTGGCCATCGGCGAGGGCGAGGCCTCCCGGATCTTCCGCACCGACGACGGCGGCGAGAACTGGACCGAGTCCTTCCGCAACACCGACGCGAAGGCTTTCTACGACTGTGTCACCTTCTTCGACCGGCGTCACGGCCTGGCGATGAGCGACCCCGTGGACGGCAAGTTCCGGATCCTGTCGACCAGCGACGGCGGACGCTCCTGGAAGGTGCTGCCCAGCGACGGGATGCCCGCGGCGCAGGAGGGCGAGGCGGGCTTCGCGGCCAGTGGGCAGTGCCTGGTCAGTTCGGGGCCGCGCGATGTATGGCTGGCCACGGGCGGGGCCGCACGCGCGCGCGTGCTGCACTCCTCCGACCGCGGCCTGACCTGGAGGGCCGCCGACACCCCGATTCCCGCGGGCGACCCGGCGCGCGGAGTCTTCGCCCTCGCTTTCCGCGACCGTACGCACGGCATCGCGGTCGGCGGCGACTACCGCGCGGACCAGGCGTCACCGCAGGCCGCCGCCGTCAGCGGCAACGCCGGCCGCACCTGGACACCCGCCGCGCAGCCGCCGCCCGCCTACCGCTCCGGCGTCACCTGGCTCCCGCACAGCCGCTCGACCGCCCTCGCCGTCGGCCCCACCGGAACCGACCTCACCACGGACGGCGGCCGGACCTGGCGCACCCTGGACACGGGCTCGTACGACACCGTCGACTGCACCCCTGACCTGGGCTGCTGGGCGTCCGGCGAGAAGGGCCGGGTGGCCCGCCTCGAGCGCTGATGCGAGCGGGCGCGGGCCGTGCTTGGCTTGGACAGGGGCGGCTTCCAGCAGTCTTCTAGCAGCAAGGAGTCCGGCCATGGCACGTGGCTCGAGTTCCAAGCGGGAACGCCAGCAGGAACACATCAGGGAAAGCGAACGCGAACGCGGCGCGAGCGAGCGGCGCGCCGAGGAGATCGCCTCCCGGACCACCGACAAGGAACGCGCTCAGCGCGGCGAGTCGAAGACCACGAGCCGTACGTCCGCCCAGGACACCTCGGCCGGACGTCGCGGCAGCCGTGAGTCCCGCGGAGGGGCCACGTACGACCAGCTCTACGAGGAGGCGAAGAGCCGCAACATCGAGGGCCGCTCCAAGATGAACAAGGAAGAGCTGTCCCGGGCCCTCGGCCGCTGAACGCCGTGCTCGTCTGAACGCCGTCCTCGTCGCCCGGCCGCGTACGCTCGATTGCACCATGACGACCGTACGCATCCCGGCGGGCTGGCCCGCCACCGAAGAGCAAGCCCGCGCCGTGCAGGACGAGTTGCGCGGTCGCGTCGCACTCGACGAGCCGGGGCCGCCGCCGGGCACCGGCCGGGTGACGGGGGTGGACGTGGCGTACGACGACGAGCGTGACGTCGTCGTGGCCGCGGCCGTCGTCCTGGAGGCGGCGACTCTCGATGTCGTGGCCGAGTCCACGGCCGTGGGGCGGGTGCCCTTCCCCTATGTCCCCGGGCTGCTCGCCTTCCGCGAGCTCCCGGCCGTCCTGGCCGCCCTCGACGCCCTGCCCTGCGAGCCGGGCCTCGTCGTCTGCGACGGCTACGGTCTCGCCCACCCCCGCCGCTTCGGACTGGCCGCCCATCTCGGCGTCCTCACGGGCCTGTCGGCGATCGGCGTCGCCAAGAACCCGTTCACCTTCGCGTACGAGGAGCCGGACGCCCCGCGCGGATCCTCGTCCCCGCTGCTCGCGGGCGAGGAGGAGGTCGGCCGGGCGCTGCGTACCCAGCAGGGCGTCAAGCCGGTCTTCGTCTCGGTCGGCCACCGGGTGAGCCTGGACAACGCCTGCGCCCACACGCTGCGACTCGCGCCGCGCTTCCGCCTCCCGGAGACGACCCGCCGCGCGGACGCGCTGTGCCGCAAGGCCCTGAAGGCGACTGAGTACGTCGTCTGAGTACTTGTTCTGAGTACTTGTACGGATGCCGGGGCCCCGTCGCGCTCGGCAGGCTGGCCCGCATGACGACACACCGCGCCACGAAGCCCACCGCCACTCCCAGCCAGCCCGTCGAGCGCGCCCTGATGGCGGGCCTGATCCTCGCGGTCCTCGCCGGGGTCGGCTGGATAGTGGGGATGATCTACACGGTCATGGGCTGGTAGGTCAGCTAGCGGGAAGCCGCGACCCGGAAGCTGATCCCCGCCTCCCGCAGGCGCTCGATGAGCCGGTCGCCCATCGCCACCGCGGTGGTGACCTGGCCCGATACCGGGGGCAGTTCGTCGAAGGCCAGGCACAGGGCGGACTCGGCGAGCATCTTGGCGGTCTCGCCGTAACCGGGATCGCCGCCCGCGACCTCCGTGAAGACGCGGCGCCCGCCGCCCTCGCCCACGAACCGCACCGAGAACCAGCTCCTCGCCCGCTTCTCCTCGCTCGGCCCCTCCCCGGGCTTGAGCCGGTCCGACAGCCAGCGCCGGGCCGGCGGCAGCTGCGCCGCCGCGAAGGCCGCACCGGCCGCGGCCACCCCGCCCACCGCGAACGGCAGCCGCTTGGCCGCCGCGTAGTGCCGGTAGCGGAAGTCGGGCCCGTACCGCTCCAGGGCCCGGGCCGAACGCTGCACGATCTGCGCGTCGATCGTGGGCAGCGGCACCGCCCACGCCCCCACCTCCTTGGCATAGCGGGGCGCGCTCAGCGGTGCGTACGCCCGTCGGCCCGTCGGCCGTGGCTCGTGCCGCGCGCGGTCCCGCGCCGCGGCAGCCATCTGTGGCCCGCGCGAGAACTGGTTCAGGGCCGAGCCGAACGTACCGCCCGAGAACATCCCGTCGGCGCGTACGAACCCGTCAACGGTCAGTGGCACCCCTTCGGGCAGCTGACGGACCGTGAAGTACGCGCCCAGGTCGTGCGGAATGGAGTCGAAGCCGCATGCATGCACCAGCCGCGCGCCGGTCTCACGCGCGCGTGCGTCGTGCCGCACATACATGAGGTCCACGAACTCGGGCTCTCCGCAGAGGTCGACATAGTCGGTGCCGGCGTCCGCGCAGGCGGCGAGCAGTTCCTCGCCGTACGTCAGATACGGCCCGACGGTCGTGGCCACCACGCGCGCGTGGGCCGCGAGTTCGCGCAGGGAGGCCGGATCGGCTACGTCCGCCCGGAGCAGGGGCAGCTGAGCGCAGTCCGGGTCGATCGAGGCCAGCCGCTCGCGCAGCCTCTCCAGCTTCGCCATGTCGCGCGCCGCGATCGCCCAGCGCAGTCCCTTGGGCGTGTGCGCGGCGAGGTACTCCGCGGTGAGCCTTCCGACGAAACCCGTGGCCCCGAAGAGCACGACGTCATACGCCCGCTCCGTCCTGTTCTGGCTGCTCATGGCACCTCTCTGCCCTGCACCCCGCGCCGTTGTCGGTGGCTGAGGTTAGCGTGAAGTGCGAGGAGCCGAACCATGGCCCCGTGCGAGGAGCCGCACCAAGAACCGGAGGCAGCCGTGGCCGTGACCGAGAACGCCCTGAAGAAATGGGAGAAAGTGCGCGAGTTCGCCCTCGGACTGCCGGGCGCGACCGAGGAGTTTCCCTGGGGCGAGACCGTCGCGAAGGTCAACAAGAAGGTGTTCGTCTTCCTCGGTGTGACCGACGGCAGCCATCCCATGGGCATGACGGTGAAGCTCAAGGACGAGGCGGCGCACGCCCACGCGATGATCTCGCCGGGCGCCGAGCCCGCCGGGTACGGGCTCGGGAAGGCGGGCTGGGTGAGCATCCCGCTGGATGAGGAGGGCTCCCCGGACGCTGAGCTGCTGTGCGACTGGGTCGAGGAGAGTTACCGCACGATCGCTCCGAAGAAGCTCATAGCGGAGCTCGAGGCGCCCTGATTCCCTTGGCGGCGCCGGGCGTTGAGAATGATTGAGTGAAGTGGCTAAGCGCTTGCTCGCCAGAGTCTTGTGCGGCGTGGAACGCGTTCTTAGCATCACGGGTGTTACATCAGTAGTGTCACAGTGTTGGGGGCTTGATGACAGCGACAGGGACGGCAGGGCACGGCCCGCTCGCCGGGGTGCGCGTGGTCGAGCTGGCGGGTATCGGGCCCGGACCGTTCGCGGCCATGCTCCTCGCCGACCTGGGCGCCGACGTCGTCCGCGTGGACCGGCCCGGCGGCGCGGGCCTCGTCATCAACCCGGACTACGACATCACCAACCGCAACAAGCGCTCCGTGCTCGTCGACCTGAAGGCCGATGACGGCCCGGCCGGCGTCCTCGACCTGGTCGAACGCGCCGACATTCTCATCGAGGGCTACCGCCCGGGCGTCGCCGAGCGCCTCGGCGTCGGCCCCGAGACCTGCCACGCCCGCAACCCGAAGCTCGTCTACGGACGGATGACCGGCTGGGGCCAGCAGGGCCCGCTCGCCCAGCGCGCGGGCCACGACATCGCGTACATCGCGCTGACCGGCACCCTCGGCATGATCGGCGACCCGGACGCACCGCCCGCCGTCCCCGCGAACCTGCTCGGCGACTACGCGGGCGGCTCGCTCTATCTCGTCGTCGGCGTCCTCGCCGCCCTCCACCACGCCCGCTCGACCGGCACCGGACAGATCGTGGACGCGGCCATCGTCGACGGTTCCGCGAACCTGGCCGTGATGATCCACGGCATGCTGGCCGCCGGCCGCTGGCAGGACCGGCGCGGCGCCAACCTCCTCGACGGAGGCTGCCCGTACTACGGCACGTACGAGACGGCCGACAGCCAGTACATGGCGGTGGGCGCGCTCGAGAAGCAGTTCTACGCGGAGTTCGTGGATGTCCTCGGCATCCCGGAACACGCCTCGGCCCACAAGGACCCGGCGCGCTGGGGCGAGCTGCGCGAGGCGGTCGCGGCCCGCTTCAAGACCCGTACGCGCGAGGAGTGGACCGCGGTCTTCGAGGGCTCCGACGCGTGCGTGGCGCCGGTTCTCTCCCTGAGCGAGGCGCCGCACCACCCGCACCTCGCCGCCCGCGGCACCTTCACCGACCACGGCGGTATCACCCAGCCCGCCCCCGCCCCACGCTTCTCCGCCACCCACACCTCGATCCGCGGCGGGCCCGCGCAGCCGGGCGCCGACACCGAGGACGTGGCCCGCGACTGGGACGTACCCGGCCTCCTGAAGGGCGGCCCCGAATGAACCCGGATGAAGCGACGGATCCTCGCGCCTGAGCAACCCTCCGCGCCTGAGCAACCCTCCTCGAAAGGCTGACCAGTGAGCACCGAAGCGTACGTGTACGACGCGATCCGCACCCCGCGCGGGCGCGGCAAGGCGAACGGCGCCCTGCACGGCACCAAGCCCATCGACCTCGTCGTCGGGCTCATCCACGAGATCCGGGGCCGCTTCCCGGACCTCGACCCGGCGGCGATCGACGACATCGTGCTCGGTGTCGTCGGCCCGGTCGGCGACCAGGGCTCGGACATCGCGCGGATCGCCGCCATCGCGTCCGGACTGCCCGACACGGTGGCGGGTGTCCAGGAGAACCGCTTCTGTGCCTCCGGCCTGGAAGCCGTCAACCTGGCCGCGATGAAGGTCCGTTCGGGCTGGGAGGACCTGGTGCTCGCGGGCGGTGTCGAGTCGATGTCGCGGGTGCCGATGGCCTCCGACGGCGGCGCCTGGTTCGCCGACCCGATGACGAACATCGCCACCAACTTCGTCCCCCAGGGCATCGGCGCCGACCTCATCGCCACCATCGAGGGCTTTACGCGCCGGGACGTCGACGAGTACGCGGCCCTGTCCCAGGAGCGTGCCGCCGCGGCCTGGAAGGACGGCCGCTTCGAGCGGTCCGTCGTGCCGGTGAAGGACCGCAGCGGACTCGTCGTCCTGGACCACGACGAGCACCTGCGTCCGGGCACCACCGCCGACTCGCTGGCCGGCCTCAAGCCGTCGTTCGCGGACATCGGCGACCTGGGCGGCTTCGACGCCGTGGCGCTGCAGAAGTACCACTGGGTGGAGAAGATCGACCACGTGCACCACGCGGGCAACTCCTCCGGCATCGTGGACGGCGCGTCGCTGGTGGCGATCGGTTCGCGCGAGGTGGGGGAGCGGTACGGGCTGAGGCCGCGCGCCCGGATCGTCTCCGCCGCCGTCTCCGGCTCCGAGCCCACGATCATGCTCACGGGGCCCGCGCCCGCGACCCGCAAGGCGCTGGCCAAGGCCGGGCTGACCATCGACGACATCGACCTGGTCGAGATCAACGAAGCCTTCGCCGCCGTGGTCCTCCGCTTCGTGCGGGACATGGGCCTGTCGCTGGACAAGGTGAACGTCAACGGCGGGGCGATCGCACTCGGTCACCCCCTGGGCGCCACCGGAGCGATGATCCTCGGCACCCTCGTCGACGAGCTGGAGCGCCAGGACAAGCGGTTCGGCCTCGCCACACTCTGCGTCGGCGGCGGCATGGGCATCGCCACGATCGTCGAGCGTCTCTGAACGTCCTGTCCGTCCCCCTTACGGCCTTTGCGGCGTCCCCTTACGGAGAGAAACAGCCATGACCGAGAGCACCATCCGCTGGGAACAGGACAGGACAGGCCTCGTCACCCTCGTCCTCGACGACCCGAACCAGTCCACGAACACCATGAACCAGGGGTTCCGGGAGTCGCTCACCGCGATCGCCGACCGCCTGGAAGCCGAGAAGGACTCCATCCGCGGCATCATCTTCACCTCCGCCAAGAAGACCTTCTTCGCGGGCGGTGACCTGCGTGAACTGATCGCGGTCACCCCCGAGAACGCCCAGTACGCCTTCGAGCGGGGCCTCGCCATCAAGCGTGACCTCCGCCGTATCGAGACGCTGGGCAAGCCCGTCGTCGCCGCGATGAACGGCGCGGCCCTGGGCGGCGGTTACGAGATCGCCCTGGCCTGTCACCACCGTGTCGCCCTCGACGCCCCCGGTTCCAAGATCGGCTGCCCGGAGGTCACGCTCGGCCTGTTGCCCGGAGGCGGCGGCGTCGTCAGGACCGTACGCCTCCTGGGCATCGCCGACGCCCTGCTGAAGGTGCTTCTCCAGGGCACCCAGTACAGTCCGCGGCGCGCGCTGGAGAACGGCCTCGTCCACGAAGTGGCCACCACGCAAGAGGAGTTGCTCGCCAAGGCCCGCGCCTTCATCGAGGCCAACCCCGAGTCCTCGCAGCCCTGGGACAAGCCCGGCTACCGCATCCCGGGCGGCACGCCGTCCAGCCCCAGGTTCGCGGCGAACCTGCCCGCCTTCCCGGCGAGCCTGCGCAAGCAGACGGGTGGCGCGCCCTACCCGGCCCCGCGCAACATCCTCGCGGCGGCGGTCGAGGGCTCCCAGGTGGACTTCGAGACCGCGCAGGTCATCGAGTCGCGCTACTTCGTGGAGCTGGCCGCGGGCCAGACCTCCAAGAACATGATCCAGGCCTTCTTCTTCGACCTCCAGGCCGTCAACTCCGGTGCCAACCGCCCCAAGGGCATCGAGCCGCGCCAGGTCCGCAAGGTCGCCGTCCTGGGCGCGGGGATGATGGGCGCGGGCATCGCCTACTCGTGCGCACGCGCGGGTATCGACGTCGTCCTCAAGGACGTGTCGGCCGAGGCCGCGGCCAAGGGCAAGGGCTACTCCGAGAAGCTCTGCGCCAAAGCCGTCTCCCGGGGACGTACGACGCAGGAGAAGGCCGACGAACTGCTCGCCCGCATCACGCCCACCGCCGACCCGCAGGACCTCGCGGGCTGCGACGCCGTGATCGAGGCCGTCTTCGAGGACCCGGCGCTCAAGCACAAGGTGTTCCAGGAGATCCAGCACATCGTCGAGCCGGACGCACTGCTGTGCTCCAACACCTCGACGCTGCCGATCACCGCGCTCGCCGAAG
Source organism: Streptomyces yerevanensis (assembly GCF_000716805.1). NCBI lineage: Bacteria > Bacillati > Actinomycetota > Actinomycetes > Kitasatosporales > Streptomycetaceae > Streptomyces > Streptomyces yerevanensis. Next base: position 18,799 of record NZ_JNWJ01000055.1, read on the forward strand.
GCGTCGAGCGGCAGGCCGACTTCGTCGGGCTGCACTTCTTCTCGCCCGTCGACAAAATGCCGCTCGTCGAGATCATCAAGGGCGAGCGGACCGGCGACGAAGCCCTGGCGCGCGCCTTCGACCTCGTGCGGCAGATCAAGAAGACCCCGATCGTCGTCAACGACTCGCGCGGCTTCTTCACCTCCCGGGTCATCGGGCACTTCATCAACGAGGGCGTGGCGATGGTCGGCGAGGGCATCGAGCCCGCCTCCGTCGAGCAGGCCGCGGCCCAGGCGGGCTATCCGGCCAAGGTCCTCTCGCTCATGGACGAGCTGACGCTCACCCTGCCGCGCAAGATCCGCACCGAGACCAAGCGGGCCGTCGAGGAGTCCGGTGGCACCTGGGCGACGCACCCCGCCGAGGCCGTCATCGACCGCATGATCGACGAGTTCGGCCGTACGGGCCGCAGCGGTGGCGCGGGCTTCTACGAATACGTCGACGGGAAGCGCGCGGGGCTCTGGCCCGGACTGCGCGAGCACTTCACGCGCGAAGGCGCCGAGATCCCCTTCAGGGACATGCAGGAGCGCATGCTCTTCTCCGAGGCCCTGGACACGGTCAGGCTCCTGGAGGAGGGCGTACTGACGTCCGTCGCCGACGCCAACATCGGGTCCATCCTCGGGATCGGCTTCCCCGGCTGGACCGGTGGCGTCCTGCAGTACATCAACGGCTACGAGGGTGGCCTGCCCGGATTCGTGGCCCGCGCGCGTGAGCTCGCCGAGCGCTACGGGGAGCGGTTCACGCCACCGGCGCTGCTCGTCCAGAAGGCGGAGAAGGGGGAGCGGTTCAGCGACGCGTGAGGTAAGTGCGGTGCGGGCGGGGGCCGTTCGGGAGACCCGGAACGGCCCCGTTCAGCGTGGGCTCTTGAGCCACTCCCGCAACTCCTCGTTGAGGGAGCGCTGGAACGTGGTCAGCAGTGCCTGCACCACCAGCGGTTGCAGATGCGCCGACAGGGACTTCACCTCTGCCACCGACCCGGTCTCGGACACCTCGTCGCGCAGCAGCCGGGAGAGTTCCCGGGCCGCCGCGCGCGTGTGCTCCAGCAGGACCGCACGCGCGGCGAGGATCGTCTCGTGCGCGATCGGCACGTCGAGCAGCTGTAGGCCCAGCCGCAGCAGCCCCGGGTCCACCTGACAGGTCCCCGCGTCGGGAGTCCGTACGACGACGTTCATCGCGGCGAGCCGGTCCAGGTCCTCCTCGCCCAGCGGGCGCCCCGCCCGGCGCTCCAGCTCGGCGCGGCTCATCTCCTCGGTCGACTCGGGCGCCCACGAGGCCACCACGGCACGGTGGATCGCCAGGTCATGGGCACTCAGGTCGGCCGGCAACTGCTCCAGATACCGCTCGATCGCGGCCAGCGTCATCCCCTGATGCCGCAACTCCTCGATCAGCGCCAGCCTGGACAGATGCGCCGACCCGTAGTGCCCGACGCGACGCGGACCGATCACGGGCGGCGGCAGCAGGCCCTTGGTGCTGTAGAAGCGCACCGTACGCACCGTGACACCCGCACGCGCGGCCAGCTCGTCGACGGTGAGCTTCGGCTCCTCGATATCCGTCGCCATGGCGCTGCTCCTTCGCGTACTGCGGTAACGCCCGGGTGCGGTGCAACAGTATTGCTGTCTCACCAGCGGTGGGAAAGCACGGACCGTTCAGAGACGGTCTCCTGACCATCCTTCCCGCAGGACGCGTTCGCCCCTCCGGATCCCGAACGGCCCTCTTTTGCCCAGGAGTTGACCGGGGTACCTTCCGCGCATGCCGACACGTGCGCGCGTCATGCGCTTCAGGACCTGGAGAACGCTCGCGACGGCGGCCACCGCCGCCCTGATGGCCACACTCCTCACCCCGGCCGCCGCACAGAGCGCCCCGCGGGAGAGTAAACCCGTGTACTCGTACGACAACGCGATACGCGAGTCCGTGTGGGTGGACACCGGACTCGACGGCGACAAGGACGGGAAGAGAGACCGCGTCGCCGTCGACATCGTCCGGCCCCGCGAACTCGCCCGGCAGGGCCGGAAAATACCCGTGATCATGGACGCCAGCCCGTACTACTCCTGCTGCGGACGCGGCAACGAGAGCCAGAAGAAGACGTACGACGCGGGCGGCAACGTCGTCCAGATGCCGCTGTTCTACGACAACTACTTCGTGCCACGCGGCTACGCCTTCGTCGGCGTCGACTTCGCCGGCACCAACCGCTCCGACGGCTGCGTGGACGTAGGCGGGCGCTCCGACGTCCAGTCCGCGAAGGCCGTCGTCGACTGGTTGAACGGCCGGGCCAAGGGCTACACCTCCCGGACTGGGAGCACGAAGGCCAAGGCGGACTGGACCAACGGCAAGACCGGCATGATCGGCAAGAGTTATGACGGCACCGTCGCAAACGGCGTCGCCGCGACGGGAGTCGAGGGCCTGGAGACGATCGTCCCGATCGGGGCCATCTCCTCCTGGTACGACTACTACTTCGCCAAGGGCGCCCCGCTGTACGACTCCGGACCCGACTGGCTGTCCAACTACGTGGAGAGCCCCGACGCCCGCACCAAGTGCGCCGCCGTGCAGCAGAAGCTCGTCGAAGGAGCTCCGCGCACCGGCGACTGGACGAAGCTGTGGACCGAGCGCGACCACGTGAAGGACGCCCACAAGGTCGACGCGAGCGTGTTCGTCATCCATGGCATGCAGGACCTCAACGTTCGTGCCAAGCACTTCGGCCAGTGGTGGGACGCCCTCGCGAAGAACGGTGTCGAGCGCAAGATCTGGCTGTCGCAGACCGGCCATGTCGACCCCTTCGACTTCCGCCGCGCCGAGTGGGTGGACACCCTGCACCGCTGGTTCGACCATGAACTCCTCGGCTACGACAACGGCATCGACGATGAGCCGATGGCCGACATCGAGCGCGCCCCCGACAAGTGGGAGACGTCGAGCGTCTGGCCGCCGCGCGGCACGGACACCGTGAGCCTGCGACCCGGCAAGGGCGAGCAGGCGGGCGTCGGCACCCTTGGACTGCGTACCGGATCGGGCACCGAGACCTTCACCGACGACCCGAGCCAGGACGAGACCGACTGGGCCGCCCAGATCGACCAGTCCACGGCAGGCAAGGCCGGATTCATCACCAAACCGCTCACCCGCGACCTCCGGCTGTCCGGCTCCTCCAAGGTGACCGTCACCGCCACGCCGAGCACCACAACGGCCCATCTGTCGGCGGTACTTGTCGACCTCGGCCCGGACACCATCCGTGACTACGCGGACGCCGCCGAGGGCATCACCACGCTCACCGACCGCAGCTGCTGGGGCCCGAGCACCACGGGTGACAGCTCCTGCTACAAGGAGACGCGGGCCAAGACCGCGGACGTCGACTACACGGTGTTCAGCCGAGGCTGGGCCGACCTCGGCAACCATGCCTCGGACCTGAAGGGCGTCCCGCTCACGCCGGGCAAGCCCTACACCATCAGCCTCGACCTGCACGCGAGTGACCACGTCGTCCCGGCCGGGCACCGTCTCGCGCTGATCGTCGCGGGCACCGACAAGGACCTCATCGACCCGCCGTCCACCACCCCGACGCTGAAGCTCGACCTGTCCCGTACGTGGGCCCGCGTCCCGTTCGTCGGAGGCGCCAAGGCCTTCTCGGGCGCCACCTCGGGATCCGCGCACGTCAGGCCGGATGCCACTCTCGACGGGGTCGACGAGCCCGAGATGCCGCAGCGTGTGCCGGGGGACAACCGCTGAAAGGGTTGAGATCGGCGGCACCTGTGGTAGTTCCTAGGGGCGCAACCAGGAACAAGTGTTTCCGTTCGGCCTCCAGGGGAAGGTGCCGCCGATGACAGAAGACCTGAAGAAGAGGGGAGGCTCGGGAAGTCCTTCGGACGTCCCGGGCGGCTCCGGCCACGAAACCGACCGCGTGGTGTTCGGCGTCACCGCCGCGCTCACTGTGGCCTTCGTGATCTGGGGCGCGGTCGCCACCGACTCGCTGGAGAGCGCCTCGACCAAGATGCTCGACGGCCTGATGCACAACGGCGGTTGGGCCTTCGTGCTCGCCGCCTCCGGTTTCGTCGTTTTCGCGCTCTGGCTGGCGGCCAGCCGCTACGGCAGGATCCACCTGGGCACCGAGGGTGAGGAGCCCGAGTTCCGCACCGTGTCCTGGGTCGCGATGATGTTCAGCGCCGGTATGGGCATCGGCCTGATGTTCTACGGTGTGAGCGAGCCGTTGTCGCACTACAGCACACCCCCGCCGGGCACCAGCCCCGCCGACTCCGCGGAGCGCATGGAGACGGCGATGGCCACCACCCTCTTCCACTGGACCCTGCACCCGTGGGCGATCTACGCGGTGGTCGGCCTCGCCATCGCCTACAGCACCTTCCGTAAACGCCGGCGCCAGACGATCAGCGCGGTGTTCACCCCGCTCATCGGTGAGAAGCACGCGAACGGCCACCCGGGCCGGGCGATCGACAGCCTCGCGATCATCGCCACCGTCTTCGGCTCCGCGACCTCGCTGGGCCTCGGCGCGCTCCAGATCGGCTCCGGACTCACAGAGCTGGACTGGTTGGACAAGGCGAGCACCGCACTGCTCGTCACCATCATCGCCGTACTGACGCTGGCCTTCGTCGCTTCGGCCGTCTCGGGCGTCGAGCGCGGCATCCAGTGGCTGTCCAACACCAATATGGTGCTGGCGCTGGTGCTCGCCGTGTTCGTGTTCATCGCAGGCCCGACCGTCATCGTCCTCGATCTGCTGCCCACCTCGGTCTTCTCCTTCGTGGGTGACCTGCCGCAGCTCGCAGGGCGCACCGAGGCCAGCGGCGGCGAGGGAGTCGCGGACTGGCTGAGCGGCTGGACGGTCTTCTACTGGGCGTGGTGGATCTCCTGGACGCCGTTCGTCGGCATGTTCATCGCCCGCATCAGCCGTGGCCGGACCATCCGGCAGTTCGTCGGCGGCGTCATCCTCGTACCGAGCACCGTCTCTCTCGTCTGGTTCGCGGTCTTCGGCGGTTCGGCGATGAAGCTGCAGGAGGCCGGCCGGCTCGGCGAAGAGGCGACGCCCGAGGGCCAGCTCTTCGGCGTCCTGCAGGAGTACCCCATCGCGACGGTCACCAGCCTGCTCGTGATGATCCTGGTCGGCATCTTCTTCGTCTCCGGAGCCGACGCCGCGTCCATCGTGATGGGCACGCTCTCCCAGAAGGGCGCCCTCGAACCCGGCCGTCTCGTCGTGGTGTTCTGGGGTGTCGTGACCGGGGCCGTCGCCGCGATCATGCTGCTCATCGGCAGCGGCAAGGGCGATGCGCTCGCCGGCCTGCAGAACCTCACGATCCTCGCCGCCGCGCCCTTCGTCCTCGTCATGATCGGGATGTGTTTCGCCCTGATGCGCGATCTGCGCCAGGACCCGGTCATCGTGCGCAGCGCGATGGGTTCCGAGGCCGTCGAACTCGCGGTGATCGAGGGCCACAAGCAGTACGACGGCGACTTCGGGATCCGTGTCGGTCCCGGACCCGGCACCGACACGGAAGGGGACCCGCTCGGGCACGAGCACCGTTAGCTCCGCTGGGTTGGGCGGTTTTAAGCTGCGGGTCCGTTGTGGCTGGTCGCGCCCGCGCGGCGGAGCCGCACATTGACACAGCCCCGCGCCCCTAGAGGAGGGCCTGCGGCCTCCTCTAGGGGCGCGGGGCGTAACACGCGTCAGCGGGAGGCGAGTTCGGTTGCCTCCCGTGCGCAGCCCCACGCCACGGTGATACCCGCCCCGCCGTGCCCGTAGTTGTGCACCAACACCCGGCCGCCGGGCAGGAGTTCACGTTCCAGCCGCACCGCGTCGCGCGCCGGCCTCAGGCCCACACGATGCTCGATGATCCGAGCCCCGGCGATCTCCGGCCGCAGCGCGGCGCACCGCCGCACGATCGCTTCGGCCACGGCCGGATCGGGTGTCAGGGACCAGTCGTCCTCTTCCGTGGTCCCGCCCAGGACCAGTCCGCCCGGCTGCGGAAAGAAGTACGTCGCCTTGGTGTCGGATTCTCCCGAGGTCAGCCATGTGGTCACTCCGGGGTTCTCCACGACGACCAACTGCCCCCGCACGGGCCGCATCCCCGGATCCGGTACGAGTTCCCGTGCGCCAAGTCCCGTGCAGTTGACGACGACCGGAGCCGGGACCTCCGCGAGATCCGTGACGTACCGCTCCTCGACCGTCCCGCCGGCCCGCACGAACCGCTCGCGCAGCCAGGCCAGATGCACGGGCATGTCGATCAGCGGCAGCCGTGCCCACAACCCCACCCCCGCGTACTCGCCCGCCGTCGCCGGCCGCAGTCCCGGCACCCGTGCGGCCCACGACCCGAGCCCGTCCAGCACCGTCTCACCGTGTACGCCCTCGACCATGCGTACGCCCGTCTCCTCGGGCCGCGCCGCCAACTCCTCGTACACGGACAGTGATTGCAGCGCCCACTCACCGACGAGCACCTCCGGCTCGATCCGGTACGGCCACCACAGCGCGCCCGCAACGGCCGAGGTGGTCCGCTCGGCGGGCTCCCGCGCCCAGATCAGGACCCGCCTGCCGCTCTCCGCGAGGACGACGGCCGTCGTGAGTCCCACGACACCGCAGCCGACCACGATCACGTCATCGTTCAGCTCACTGTTCACAGCCGGACGCTAACGGAATCTGCCATGCCGTGCTCAGAACACCCGCAGTCTGGGGATACTCACAGCATGTCTGCCGAGTACGCGACCTTCGGCCTGGCACCGGCCATGCGCGCCGGTGGAGTCCTTGCCAACGGTGACTACCAAGTGCACCGGGATTTCGTGGACTTCATCGTCGACGGGCGGCCGCTGCTGTTCCAGCTCTCCGACCTCGATGCCGTCTCCCCGCTCGCCTCCGACATACCACCCGCGATCTTCAGCGCGCAGGTACGCAGTCTCCTCCTGGAAGCCGACGCCCCCTTGGCGGGCGGCCGGTACGTCATCTACGGCTGCCCCGAGTGCGAGGACCTCGCCTGCGGTGCCGTCACCGCCGTGATCGAGAAGCTCGGCGACGACTATGTGTGGCGCGACTTCGCCTGGCAGACCGACGAGCGGGCGGATCTGGAGCTCAACGGTTACCACGGCATCGGCCCGTTCCGTTTCCACGGCGCCGAGTACCGCGCCGCGCTGGGTTCCCTGCTCAGCGACGCCGGTGGCGAGCGCCGCCGGGTGCTGCTGATCGGCGCCCGTGTCGCCGTCCTCGCCAAGCTCGCCGCCGCCCTGCGCATCATCGGTATCGGCGCCGAGATCACCCGGGACGCCGCCGAAGTCTCCGCCGAAGAGCTGCGCACGTACGGCGCCGTCGCCTTCGGCCGCGATGTCAGCGAGCAGGAACGTGCCGCCGTACGCCAGTCCTTCGAGCGCGCCGGTGTCGACGTCTCGTATGTCGACGGACTCGCCCCGATCGTCCCGCTCCTCGTCGCCCAGATCGAGCACGCCCTGGACCGCAGCCCCCGGGAGCAGCGCCGCCTCACCCGCCTCGTCGCCGCGGACGGCGCGGCGGGCGTCGAGGTCACGTCCCCGTGCCGGGTCCAGCTGACCGCGTACCGCCTGGACCGGCTGTACCGCACGCACGCGTACGAGGTCTTCGACGGGGTGCTGGAAGCGGGGGAGCACCGGCTCGCGCTGGACGCGAAGGCGACGAAGGGGGAGTCCTTCATCGTGGCGCGGACTTCGGGGGGTGTGCTGGTGGAGGCGATGGGGGGCTGAGGGGCGGGGTGGTGCGGTGGTCCGTGGGACGCGCTGTCTCGGAGGCGGCCATGGGCACGGAAAACCTGGCGCCCGTCTCCTAGGCGGGCGATTAGGATCAGCGCCTGATGACTGCCACCCTCGTCGCAAAGAACCTCGCCGCCGGTCACGGTGACCGCTCGCTCTTCTCCGGGCTCGATCTCGTTGTCGCGCCCGGCGATGTGATCGGTCTTGTCGGTGCCAACGGCGCGGGCAAGTCCACGCTGCTGCGCATGCTCGCCGGGCTGCTGAAACCCGAGCAGGGCGAGCTGCGTCTCTCCCCGCCGACCGCCGCCGTCGGGCATCTGCCGCAGGAACCGGAACGCCGACCGGGCGAGACCGTACGGGAGTTCCTCGCCCGCCGCACCGGTGTGGCAGAGGCCCAGCGTGTGATGGACGAGGCGACGCAGGCGCTCGTCGACGGGGCACCGGGCGCGGACGACGCGTATGCGACGAGCCTGGAGCGCTGGCTCGACCTCGGCGGCGCCGACCTGGACGAACGAGCCGACCAGGTCGCGGACTCGCTCGGCCTCGGCGTCGACCTGAACCAGCCCATGACCGCGCTCTCAGGCGGCCAGGCGGCCCGCGCCGGACTCGCCTCCCTCCTCCTCTCCCGCTACGACGTCTTCCTCCTCGACGAGCCCACCAACGACCTCGACCTGGATGGCCTCGAACGCCTGGAACGCTTCGTCTCCGGTCTCCGCGCAGGCACGGTCGTCGTCAGCCACGACCGCGAGTTCCTGACCCGTACGGTCACCAAGGTCCTCGAACTCGATCTCGCGCAGCAGGAGATCAGGCTGTACGGCGGCGGATACGAGGCGTATCTGGAGGAACGGGACGTCGCGCGCCGGCACGCCCGCGAGGACTACGAGGAGTATGCCGACAAGCGGTCCGCGCTCGAAGGGCGGGCCCAGATGCAGCGCTCCTGGATGGACAAGGGCGTCAAGAACGCCCGGCGCAAGGCGAGCAACGACAACGACAAGATCGGCCGCAAGTTCCGTAGCGAGGCCAGTGAGAAGCAGGCCGCGAAGGCCCGGCAGACCCAGCGCATGATCGAACGGCTCGACGTCGTCGAGGAGCCGCGCAAGGAGTGGGAGCTGCGCATGGAGATCGCGGCGGCCCCCCGATCGGGCGCCGTGGTCGCCACCCTGCGCGACGCGGAGGTACGACGAGGCGACTTCGTGCTCGGCCCGGTGTCGTTGCAGATCGACTGGGCGGACCGGGTGGCCGTCACCGGCGCCAACGGCGCGGGCAAGTCCACGCTGCTGGGCGCCCTGCTGGGACGCGTACCCGTGGACGCGGGCCATGCCTCCCTGGGCTCCGGCGTCCTGGTCGGTGAGGTCGACCAGGCCCGCCAACTGTTCTACGGCTCCGAGTCCGTCCTGGACGCGTTCTGCACGGCGGTCCCGGACACCGAACCGGCCGAAGTCCGCACCCTCCTGGCCAAGTTCGGCCTCACCTCGCACCACGTCCTGCGACCGGCAGCCACCCTGTCGCCCGGCGAACGCACCCGCTCCGCCCTGGCCCTCCTCCAGGGCCGAGGCGTCAACCTCCTGGTCCTCGACGAGCCCACCAACCACCTCGACCTGCCGGCCATCGAGCAGCTGGAATCGGCCCTCGACGCGTACGAGGGCACCCTCCTCCTAGTCACCCACGACCGCCGCATGCTGAACGCGGTCCACACGACGCGCCGGGTAGAGGTGGCATCGGGGAAGATCACGGAACGCTGACCTCCAGTTGGCGCACGGTCGACCGCTCCGGAAAATGACCAAGCGGTATGCGCGACCGGCGTATTAGGGTGCACGGTGATCAACGGCAACGCGCCGGATCGCCGCACCGGCGCCGGGCGTTGCCGCTCAAACGGAGGGACTGTTCCATGCGTCTGCGCAAGACCAAGGCCGCGGCTGTCATGCTCGCGTCACTGGGCCTCATGTTCTCACTATCGAGCCCCGCGAGCGCCTGGAGCTGGGGCGCGTACGAAGGGGGAGGCTGGGGCGCTTGGCAGGAGGACCCTTCCGGCGACGTCAAGGGTGACTCGTTCCAGGCCTGCGACTCCAAGGCCGGCGACGGCTACGCCATCTATGTCCGCATCGACATAGGCCGGGACGGCGACTTCGACTCCTCGGCCACCACCGCGGGGCACTCCGCGTTCTACTGCACGCCGTGGAAGTACCTCAACCTGCCCGAGGGCACCCCCATCCGCATGTACGTCTACAAGTCCAACGCCGACGGCCACCACCACCCGGTGTGGAAGGACGGCAGGGCGTAGGCACCGGCCGCGCTGTCGCGCGAGCCGGGTCCGGGCCTTCCGGCGCTGCCGGAAGGCCCGGACCGCACGATCAGCGCTTGCCCTTGCCCGGGTCGACCAGACCCGCACGCCGCAGCGCGTCCGCCATCGCGCTGTTGGCGGGCGGCGGCGCCTGACGCGAACCCCCGCCGCCGCCCCCACCAGTACGACCGCCCTGCCGCTGCTGTCGGTCCCGCTGCTGCGGCGACCGTCCGCCGCCCCGCTGCGGCCGGCCCTCGCCACCCTGCTGGTCCTTCGCGGCGGCCTCGTCCTCCAGCCGCAGCGTCAGCGAGATCCGCTTGCGCGGAATGTCGACCTCGAGGACCTTCACCTTGACGATGTCGCCGGACTTCACGACGTCACGCGGATCCTTGACGAACGTCTTGGACATCGCGGAGACGTGCACCAAGCCGTCCTGGTGGACACCGACGTCCACGAACGCCCCGAACGCCGCCACGTTCGTCACAACGCCCTCAAGGATCATCCCGGACGTCAGGTCGGAGATCTTCTCCACGCCCTCCTTGAAGGTCGCCGTCTTGAAGGCCGGGCGAGGGTCACGCCCCGGCTTCTCCAGCTCCTTCAGAATGTCCGTCACCGTCGGCAGACCGAACGTCTCGTCCACGAAGTCGGTCGGCTTCAGCGAGCGCAGCACACTCGTGTTGCCGACCAGCGAGGCCACCTCACTGCCCGCCGTCTTCACCATCCGCCGCACCACGGGATACGCCTCCGGGTGCACGCTCGACGCGTCCAGCGGGTCGTCACCGCCCCGGATCCGGAGGAAGCCCGCGCACTGCTCGTACGCCTTCGGACCCAGCCGCGCCACGCTCTTCAGCTCCGACCGCGACTTGAACGGGCCGTTCGCGTCGCGGTGCGCCACGATGTTCTCCGCGAGTCCGGAGGTGATGCCGGAGACCCGGGAGAGCAGCGGCGTGGAGGCGGTGTTCACGTCCACCCCGACGCCGTTCACACAGTCCTCGACCACCGCGTCCAGCGACCGTGACAGCTTCACCTCGGACAGGTCGTGCTGGTACTGCCCGACGCCGATCGACTTCGGGTCGATCTTCACCAGCTCGGCGAGCGGGTCCTGCAGGCGCCGCGCGATGGAGACGGCGCCGCGCAGCGACACGTCCATGCCGGGCAGCTCCTGCGAGGCGAAGGCCGAGGCCGAATAGACGGAGGCGCCGGCCTCGGACACCATCACCTTCGTGAGCTTCAACTCCGGGTGCTTGGCGATGAGTTCACCGGCGAGCTTGTCCGTCTCCCGGGACGCCGTGCCGTTGCCGATCGAGACCAGCTCGACCGCGTGCTCCTTGGCGAGCCGCGCGAGCTTGGCGACGGCCTCGTCCCACTTGTTCTGCGGAACGTGCGGGTAGATGACGTCCGTGGCGACGACCTTGCCGGTCGCGTCGACGACGGCCACCTTCACGCCCGTACGGAAACCGGGGTCGAGCCCCAGCGTCGTGCGCGTGCCCGCGGGGGCGGCGAGCAGCAGGTCGCGCAGGTTCGCCGCGAAGACGTTGACCGCCTCGTCCTCGGCGGCCGTCCGCAGCCGCATCCGCATGTCGATGCCGAGGTGCACGAGGATGCGGGTGCGCCAGGCCCAACGGACCGTGTCCTGCAGCCACTTGTCGGCGGGGCGGCCCCGGTCGGTGATCCCGAAGCGGTGCGCGACCATCCCCTCGTACGACGAAGGACCGTCCGTCGGCTCCTCGGGCTCCAGAACGAGGTCGAGGACCTCCTCCTTCTCCCCGCGCAGCATGGCGAGGATGCGGTGCGAGGGCAGCTCCGTGAAGGGCTCGGCGAAGTCGAAGTAGTCGGCGAACTTGGCGCCCGCCTCCTCCTTGCCCTCCCGCACCTTGGCCGCGAGCCGCCCGCGCACCCACATGCGCTCGCGCAGCTCGCCGATCAGGTCGGCGTCCTCCGAGAACCGCTCGGTGAGGATCGCGCGGGCACCGTCGAGGGCCGCCTGCGGATCGGCCACGCCCTTGTCGGCGTCCACGAACGCCGCTGCCGCGGCCAGAGGATCGACAGTCGGATCGCCGAGCAGGCCCTCGGCCAGCGGCTCAAGACCCGCCTCGCGCGCGATCTGCGCCTTCGTCCGCCGCTTCGGCTTGAACGGCAGATAGATGTCCTCCAGGCGCGCCTTCGTCTCGGCGCCGCGGATCCGCGCCTCCAGTTCGTCGGTGAGCTTGCCCTGCTCGCGCACCGACTCGAGGATCGCCGTCCGCCGCTCCTCCAGCTCCCGCAGATAGCGCAGCCGCTCCTCGAGCGCGCGCAGCTGCGCGTCGTCGAGCATCTCGGTCGCTTCCTTGCGGTAGCGGGCGATGAAGGGCACCGTCGAACCGCCGTCGAGCAGCTCCACGGCAGCCCTGACCTGCCGCTCCCGTACGCCGAGCTCCTCGGCGATCCTGCCTTCGATGGACCCTACGAGGGGTGTCGTCACGATCCCGTACCGCCTTCTTCGCTGAGGTTGCGCGGCAATTGTGGCAGGTGGCACCGACAACGGGGGATCAGGGCGGCGCCAGAGCACCAAGTGAGCCGGACACGCGCTCGGCGAGTCCGGCTCCGAAGGCGGTCCGCGGTCAGACCCTGTGGGCCCGCCCGGTGCGTCGCGTCGAGTGCGAGGCGCCGCCGAACAGCCGGGCAAGGGCCCGGAACGGCAGCGTCACCACTGTGGCGAGCGCCCCACCAATCTGTCGCAACACGTCAGCGATCGCACGGAGCACGTGCTTCTCCTTTCGTCTCCCGGCCCGTTCGGTCGCGGCCGGGAACGTCCGGGTACCTCGGAGAACACTTCTGATGCGCGGGTCTCCGGCGGTTGGGTTCCTCAGCCCTTGCCGATCATGTCCTCGGGGAACGCCCCCGCCGCGAGCGACGTCATGAGGAACCCTGTCGCCAGCTCCCGCAGGCGCTCCACGCGCTCCGCGCCCAAGTGCTCGTACGGGGCCCGGTCCAGACGGTCCGTGTCCGACTCGATGGCCCGGCGCAGTTCGACGCCGGCTGTCGTCAACTCGCCCTCGGCGTCGAGCAGTCCGCGCTCCCGGAGCCGGTCGGCCGCGGCATCCCAGTCCGCCCGCCGCCAGCCACGCGTGGCGAGGACCCACCTCGGCGACATGCCCTTGCCGGTCGCGGTGTGGCTCACCAGCGCCTCCACGGGGTCGAGTTCCGCGCCGAGCAGCACCGTGAGGTGCCCGTCTCCGCGGTGCTCGCGCAGCAGCGTGGCCGCGTGCCACAGGGCGAGGTGCGGTTCGTCGGGTACGGGCAGGTCCGCATGCGCCGCGTACAGCGGGCGCGCGGTCCGTACGCAGGCCTCGGTCGCCCGCAGCGCCAGCTCCGCCGCCTCGGCCATCTCCCGGGACCCGATCACCTCGTCACCGAGCAGCCGCCGCAACGTCGCGTCGGCGGCACGCGCGCGTGCCGCGAGCACCGCCTGCGGCGACGCGGTCCGCCACACCTCGGGTACGTGCTTCGCCACCAGCTCATGGCGGAAGTTGTAGAACGTCGCGGTCACCACACCCGCACCCACCGCCCCCATGGCCGCGGCCCGCGCCGCGAAGTACGCGGCATCGCGGTCGGTGACCCCGAGATCGGCCAGTTCCCGCCCCAGGTCCGGCGAGAAGTAGTGCGCGGAGTGAAGCGGATTGAGGACGTTGTGGCAGCGCCGTCCGGCGCGCTCCTGCAGAGCACTGGTCATGAGCCGCAGGCTAACCGACTGCTCAGTACGAGCGGAATGCCGGACCGTCGATCCCTCTTGGCAGGCTCCCTCGGCCGGGTCGTCGGCGTGGCAGGAAAGGTGGGGTGCTCGTCATTGCGGCCGTCACACCGCGGGCCAAGAATCGAGCACATGGCACCCCGAACCGTTCTCGTCGTCCTCTTCGAGGGCATCCAGAGTCTCGATGTCACGGGCCCCGTGGAGGTCTTCGCGGGCGCCGAGACCGGCCACCCCGGCACGTACCGCATCCGCACGGCCACCCTGGACGGCGCCCCTGCGCGCGCCACCAGCGGCCTCACCCTGGTCCCGGACCACGCCCTCGCCGACGCTCCCGCCCCGCACACCCTGCTCGTCCCGGGCGGCAACGGCACCCGGAACCCGGACCCGGCCCTCGTCGACTGGCTGCGTGAGTACGGCCCGCGCGCGGAGCGCCTGGTGTCCGTCTGTACCGGCGCGCTCCTGCTCGCCGCCGCGGGCCTCCTGGACGGCCGCCGGGCGACGACCCACTGGGCGTCCTGCGACATGCTCGCCCGCGACCACCCGGCGATCGACGTCGACCCGGACCCCATCTTCGTACGCGACGGGAACGTGGCCACCTCGGCGGGAGTCACCTCCGGCATCGACCTCGCCCTCGCGCTCGTCGAGGAGGACCTCGGCCGCAAGACCGCCCTCGCCATCGCCCGCCATCTGGTCGTGTTCCTCCGACGCCCGGGAAACCAGGCGCAGTTCAGCGCCCAGCTCGCCGCGCAGACCGCCCAGCGCCAGCCGCTCCGCGATGTCCAGCAGTGGATCAGCGAGCACCCCGGCGAGCACCTGACCGTCGAGTCGCTCGCCGCCCGCGCCAACCTCTCCCCGCGCCACTTCGCCCGCGCCTTCCAGACGGAGACGGGCATGACCCCGGGCCGGTACGTCGACCGCGTCCGCCTCGAACACGCCCGGCGTCTGTTGGAGGACACCCCCGACGGCATCGAGGAGATCTCCCGCGCCTGCGGCTACGGCACCCCGGAGTCGATGCGCCGCGCCTTCCTACGGACCCTCGGTGCGGCCCCGGCGGAGTACCGCCGTCGCTTCCGCCCTGTGCCCGCCGACTGAAGCCACCGACCGAAGCCGCCGATTGAACTCACCGGCTGAGCTGACTCACCGAACTCACCGGCCAACCCGTCGAACCCGACCGCCCCGACCGACCCGACCGAAAGGACTCCCGATGCAGATCGCCATCGTTCTCTTCGACCGCTTCACCGCCCTGGACGCCGTCGGCCCGTACGAAACCCTCGGCCGCCTCCCCGACGCGGAGACCGTCTTCGTGGCCGAGCAGACGGGCCCCGTCCGCACCGACACCGGCTTCCTCGCGATCACCGCCGACAAGACCCTCGCCGAGGTCCCGAGCCCCGACATCGTCGTGGTTCCCGGAGGGCCCGGCCAGTTCGCGCAGATGGAGAACGAGACGCTCCTCGACTGGCTGCGCGCCACCGACGCCACCAGCACCTGGACGACCTCCGTGTGCACCGGCTCCCTGCTGCTCGCCGCGGCCGGACTGCTGGACGGCCGCCGCGCCACCTCACACTGGCTGGCCCTCGACTTCCTCAAGCAGTTCGGCGCCGAGCCGACGGGGGAGCGGGTCGTGACCGACGGCAAGTACGTCACCGCGGCCGGTGTCTCCTCCGGCATCGACATGGGGCTCACCCTGGTCGGCAGGATCGCAGGGGACGAACACGCCCAAGCCGTACAGCTGATGACGGAGTACGACCCACAGCCGCCCTACGACGCGGGGGCCCCGCAGAAGGCGCCCGCGCATCTCGTCGAGGAGTTCCGCACCAACAGCCGCTTCAGCCTGGTGTAGTTCAGCCTGAGGCAGTCCACGTGAAGCGTGGCTGCCGGCGCTCCAGAAAAGCGGCGACACCCTCCGCGGTGTCGCCGCTCCCGCGCGCCTGCTCGGCCCAGTACGCGTCCCGGTCCATGCGGCCGTCCGCGAACTCCTTCGCCGCCGCCTGTGTCAGCTGCGAGCGTGTGGCCAGTACGCGCGTGAACTCCGCGACCCGCTTGCCGAGTTCGCCCTCCGGCAGTACCTCGTCCACCAGGCCGGTCCGCAGCGCGCGCTCCGCGTCGATCAACTCGCCCGAGAACAGCAGGTACTTGGCGGTGGCGGGCCCCACCAGCGACACCAACCGCCGCGTGGAGGAAGCCGCGTACACGATCCCCAGCTTCGCCGGGGTGATCCCGAACAGCGCGCCCTCGTCCACGAACCGCAGATCGCACGCCGCCGCGAGCTGGCATCCGCCGCCCACGCAGTGGCCGCGCACCGCGGCGAGCGTCGGCTTGGGAAAGGCGGCGAGCGCGTCCTCGGCGCGTACCGCAAGACCCTGCGCCTCGTCGGCGGAGCCCCGCAGGGTCGAGATGTCGGCCCCGGCGCAGAAGGTCCCGCCCTCACCGGTGAGCACCAGCGCCCGTACGGCGGGGTCGGCGGCCAGCGCGTCGAGCAGCGGCGGCAACGCCGCCCACATGCCGGCCGTCATGGCATTGCGCTTCGCCGGATGGTGGATCACGACGGTGGCGACCCCGTCGGTGACGCTGTGCAACAACTGCGGCTCCATACGCCGGATGCTATCCGTACGCGTACAACCCGAAGAGTTCCGAATTCGGTACAAGGGGGACAGGGAGTTGTCGCGCGGGCCCTCGATGTCATACGAGGTCGGTCAGAAAACGCCGATATTCGCCGACTTCTGTGCAGCTCTTGGGTATGCACCGCTGCGTTACCAACACTTGACATGTGGTGACAATCGAGCGCAAGGGTGGCGACCGGACGATGGACGACGATGGGCGGGGGCCCGGCCCACGCCCTGAAGGCGGCGGGGACGCGAACGCCGACAGAAGACCGCCCGAGCCGCTGCCGTACGAGGGAGTCTGGCGGTTCACCGCTCCCTCCGTCGACGCCTCGGTGCCACAGGCGCGGCACGCCGTCCGCGATCTGCTGGCCCGCCAGGGCGTGCCCGCCTCGGACGACCTCGTCCAGGGGCTGCTGCTGATCGTCTCCGAGCTGGTGACCAACGTGGTGCGGCACGCGGCGCTGCTCTCGCCGATGCTCGCCGTGGAGGTCGCCGTCGGAGCCGAGTGGGTGCGGGTCTCCGTCGAGGACAACCACCCCTACCGCCCGACCGCCCTGGAGGCCGACCACGCCCAGACCGGCGGCCGCGGCCTGCTCCTGGTGACCGAGATCACCAAGGAGGCGGGCGGCGTATACGACGTCGAACACACCGCGACCGGCGGCAAGGTCATCTGGGCCGCCCTGCCCCTCAAACCCGCGCCCTAGTCACCAGCCCGCGGTCGGGCCCGTCATCTCCCTGACCGCCGGGCGGGCCGCGTCCAGGACCGTCATGAACCATGCGGAGAACGGGTCCCTGGCGTGCCGCTCTGTCAGCTCGGCTGCCGTCACGAAGGCCGTCGTGCCGACCTCCTCCGGGTCCGGCCGCAGCGGCGACTGGGTCATGCCGACGAAGAGGTGGTTGAACTCCTGCTCCACCAGACCGGAGTGCGGGTCCGGGTGGTTGTAGCGGACTGTGCCCGCCTCGGCGAGCAGCGACGGCGAGACCCCGAGCTCCTCGTACGTGCGTCGCGCAGCCGCCGCGAAGGGCGCCTCACCGGGGTAGGGGTGGCCGCAGCAGGTGTTGGACCAGACGCCGGGGGAGTGGTACTTGCCGAGCGCGCGCTGCTGCAACAGCAGCCGGCCCCGCTCGTCGAACAGGAACACCGAGAACGCCCGGTGCAGTTGTCCGGGCGGCTGATGCGCGGCGAGCTTCTCCGCGGTACCGATCGTCGTGCCGTCCTCGTCGACCAGTTCCAGCAGGATCGCTTCGGCGGAGCCGTTCGACGAGGTGTGCGTCGCGGTGCCACGTGTGATCGGCATACCCATCCTTCGCATCGGTCTACGAGCCCCAAGTCTGCCGTACTGAACCGGCACTCCTGACACCACGCGGTGTCCCGCTTGTCCGGTTCCGCCGCGCGGCCGAACCGGAGCGCTCCGCTGGGAATGCGGTACGAAGCTGCGGGTCCGTTGTGGCTGGTCGCGCCCGCGCGGTGGAGCCGCAAATTGACACAGCCCCGCGCCCCACGCGCGCGTGCCGTCTCCAGCACGGCACGTACGACGGCTGCTCCGGCGCCCTGCTGCGCGAGTAGCCGGAATGCGCGATCAACCGCCGTGGCGGAGCCGCCAGCCCCGCCATGCCGACTCCACCATCTCGCGCACCCCGCGCCGCGCCGTCCAGCCCAGTTCCTCGGCGGCCAGCGCGGCCGAGGCCACCGCGCGCGGGGCGTCGCCAGGGCGGCGCGGCTCCACGATCGCGGGGCGGGTGTCGCCGGTGACCTCGCCGATGAGCGTCACGAGCTCGCGTACCGAAACGCCCTCACCGCGGCCGATGTTCACCGTCAGATCGCCCGCCGCGCCGGCCGCGGTCAGCCGCCGGGCCGCCGCGAGGTGCGCCTCGGCGAGATCGGCGACATGGATGTAGTCGCGTACGCAGGTGCCGTCCGGGGTCGGATAGTCGTCGCCGAAGATCCGCGGGGCCTCGTCGCGGGTGAGCCGGTCGAAGACCATCGGGACGACGTTGAAGACGCCGGTGTCGGCCAGTTCGGGTGCCGCCGCGCCCGCCACGTTGAAGTAGCGCAGGCACACGGTCGCGATGCCGTGCGCCCGGCCCGCCGCGCGCACCAGCCACTCACCGGTGAGCTTTGTCTCGCCGTACGGGCTCATCGGGGCACAGGGGGTGTCCTCCGTGATGAGGTCCACATCCGGGTTGCCGTAGACGGCCGCGGACGAGGAGAAGAGGAAGCGCTCGATGCCCGCCTCGGCGACCGCTTCGAGGAGCGTGGCGAGTCCTCCCACGTTCTCCTGGTAGTAGTGCGTGGGCTGGGCCATGGACTCGCCGACCTGCTTGCGGGCGGCGAGATGCACCACTCCCGTCACCGTGTGTTCAGCGAACGTCCGCTTCAGTAGCTCTCCGTCGAGCGATGAGCCCTGAATGAGAGGGATGTCCGTCGGCAGCCGGTGGGGGACGCCGGCCGAGAGATCGTCGAGCGCGATGACCCGCTCTCCCGCATCGGCCATGATCCGCGCCACATGCGCACCGATATAGCCGGCTCCGCCGGTAATCAGCCATGTCATGGTCCTTCACCCTATGCCGGACGGATCGGCTCCGGTGCGGGCCGGGATTCTTGCCCTGAAAAGCACCGTTCTGGGACCGCGATTTGGGCGCGGGGCCCCGATCCTTGATGATGATCGCAGCGGACGCGGCTCACAGATCATGCTGATCGGGCCGTGAACAGGCGGTGAACGGCAGCTTCCCATCATCCGATAGCCTCTGCCGACACGCCGCCCTGGGCCCCGCCCGGGGCGCCCCCCATCGCGTACATGCCCGGCGCCGCGGATGCGTCGGAACCCAGGGAGTGAGTTCGTCTGTCGACCGCCATCCTCACCGGTCAGCCGGTCCCCGGATCGTCGCTCGAGGGCGATCTGCGGTCGCTCGGCTTCGACGTGCGGGTCGCCTCCGACGCGGCCGACACCGAGACGCTCCTCGCCGCCGTACCCGCTGACCAGCGGGTCGCCGTCGTCGACGCCCGCTTCGTGGGCCACGTCCACGCGCTGCGCCTCGGGCTCACCGACCCCCGCTTCGACGCCGCCGCGATCCCCGGCGCCGTGACCGTCCGTCCCGCCGCCCGTCCCGCGCTGGACCGCGCGCTGCGCACGGCCGCCGGCGACGCCTCGAACGGCTCCGTGGTCGTCGGCATCGTCGCCGACCGCGTCGCCGAACTGCTCGACACCGAACTGCACCGCCCCGAACTCGGCGAACTCGTCGCCGAAGTCCCCCGTGACCCGCAGGCCCGCAACGAAGCCCGGCAGGCCGTGGCGGCCGTCGACGACGAGGCGATCAGGCTGCGTACGGCCGTGAAGTCCCGCGACGGCTTCTTCACGACGTACTGCATCAGCCCGTACTCCCGCTATCTCGCCCGCTGGTGCGCCCGCCGCGGTCTGACCCCGAACCAGGTCACCACGGCCTCGCTGTTCACCGCGCTGATCGCGGCGGGCTGTGCGGCGACCGGCACCCGCGCCGGTTTCGTGGCCGCCGGGCTGCTGCTCCTCTTCTCCTTCGTCCTGGACTGCACGGACGGACAGCTCGCCCGCTACTCGCTGCAGTACTCCACGCTCGGCGCCTGGCTCGACGCGACCTTCGACCGCGCCAAGGAGTACGCCTACTACGCGGGCCTCGCGCTCGGCGCGGCCCGCAGCGGTGACGACGTATGGGCCCTCGCCCTCGGTGCGATGGTTTTGCAGACCTGTCGACATGTCGTCGACTTCTCCTTCAACGAGGCGAATCACGACGCCACCGCCAACACCAGCCCCACAGCGGCCCTTTCGGGGCGGCTCGACAGCGTCGGCTGGACCGTCTGGCTGCGCAGGATGATCGTCCTGCCGATCGGCGAACGCTGGGCGATGATCGCCGTGCTCACGGCGGTCACGACGCCGCGGATCACCTTCTACGCGCTGCTCATCGGGTGCGCGTTCGCGGCGACCTACACCACGGCAGGGCGCGTCCTGCGGTCCCTGACCCGCAAGGCCCGGCGTACCGACCGGGCGGCGCGGGCGCTGGCGGATCTCGCGGACAGCGGCGCGATCGCTCAGGCACTGGCGCGGCTGTTGAAGAAGCTGCCCGCCAAGCCCCCGTTCGGAGCGCGCGTTCTCGTCGCACTGTCCGGCGCTGTGATCCTCGTAGCCGCCGCCTGGCTTGAGCCGTACGGCAGTTGGCTGCCTGTCCTCGCCGCCGTGCTCTACACGCTGACCTCGGCCGCGGCCGTCGCCCTGCCCCTCAAGGGCGCCCTCGACTGGCTGATTCCCCCGCTGTTCCGCACCGCCGAATACGTCACCGTCCTGGTCCTGGCAGCCAAAGCGGACGTAAACGGAGCCTTGCCCGCGGCTTTCGGCCTGGTGGGCGCCGTCGCCTACCATCACTACGACACGGTGTACCGCATCCGCGGCAACGCCGGCGCGCCGCCGAACTGGCTGGTGCGGGCGATCGGCGGGCACGAAGGCAGGACGCTGCTGGTCACCGTTCTGGCCGCGCTGCTCGCCGCCACTGATTTCAAGGTCGCGCTCACGGCACTCGCCGTGGCTGTGGCCCTCGTGGTGCTCGTGGAGAGCATCCGCTTCTGGGTGACCGCTCACAAACTTGGCGCACCCGCCGTACACGATGAAGGAGAACCCGCATGATCGGCCTCGTGCTGGCGGCCGGCGCCGGACGGCGTCTGCGCCCCTATACCGACACCCTGCCCAAGGCACTGGTGCCGGTGGGACCCGAAGGCAACGAGGACAGCATCACCGTGCTCGACCTCACCCTCGGCAACTTCGCCGAGATCGGCCTGACCGAGGTCGCGATCATCGTCGGCTACCGCAAGGAGGCCGTCTACGAGCGCCGCGAGGCCCTCGAGCAGAAGTACGGCGTCAAGATCACCCTCATCGACAACGACAAGGCCGAGGAGTGGAACAACGCCTACTCCCTGTGGTGCGGGCGTGACGCCATCAAGCACTCGGTGATCCTCGCCAACGGCGACACCGTGCACCCCGTCTCCGTCGAGAAGACCCTGCTCGCCGCCCGCGGCGACGGCAAGAAGATCATCCTGGCCCTCGACACGGTGAAGTCCCTCGCCGACGAGGAGATGAAGGTCGTCGTCGGCCCCGAGGGCGGCATGACGAAGATCACCAAGCTGATGGACCCGGCCGAGGCGACCGGTGAGTACATCGGCGTCACCCTCATCGAGGGCGAGGCCGCCGACGAGCTGGCCGACGCCCTGAAGACGGTCTTCGAGACCGACCCGCAGCAGTTCTACGAGCACGGCTACCAGGAGCTCGTGAACCGCGGCTTCCGCATCGACGTGGCGCCCATCGGCGACGTCAGCTGGGTCGAGATCGACAACCACGACGACCTCGCCAAGGGACGTGTGATCGCGTGCCAGTACTGACGAGGCTCATCCCCTCGCCGGTCGTCGTCGACATCCGCCCGGGCGCCCTGGACGACCTGGCGGGCGTTCTCGCCGACCAGCGCATCTCACACTCCGGCAAACTGGCCGTCGCGATCAGCGGCGGCTCGGGGGCCAAGCTGCGCGAGCGGCTCGCCCCCGCCCTGCCCGGCGCGAGCTGGTACGAGGTCGGCGGCGGCACCCTCGACGACGCGATCCGGCTCGCCGACGAAATGAAGTCGGGGCACTACGACGCCGTCGTGGGCCTCGGCGGCGGCAAGATCATCGACTGTGCGAAGTTCGCCGCGGCGCGGATCGGCCTCCCGCTCGTCGCCGTCGCCACGAACCTCTCGCACGACGGACTGTGCTCGCCGGTCGCGACCCTCGACAACGACGCGGGGCGCGGCTCGTACGGCGTACCGAATCCGATCGCGGTCGTCATCGACCTCGATGTGATCAGGGAGGCGCCGGTCCGTTTCGTGCGTTCCGGCATCGGCGACGCCCTGTCCAACATCTCCGCGGTCGCGGACTGGGAGCTCGCCAACCGTGAGAAGGGCGAGGCGATCGACGGTCTGGCCGCCGCCATGGCGCGCCAGGCGGGCGAGGCCGTGCTGCGGCACCCCGGCGGCG
The DNA here is from genome assembly GCF_000716805.1 of Streptomyces yerevanensis. NCBI lineage: Bacteria > Bacillati > Actinomycetota > Actinomycetes > Kitasatosporales > Streptomycetaceae > Streptomyces > Streptomyces yerevanensis. The sequence continues at coordinate 41,169 of NZ_JNWJ01000055.1, forward strand.
TCGGTGACGACGGCTTCCTCCAGGTGCTTGCCGAGGGCCTGGTGCTCACCGGTATCTCCATGTCGGTCGCGGGCGACTCCCGCCCCGCCTCCGGTGCCTGCCACGAAATCAACCACGCCTTCGACCTCCTCCACCCCAAGCGTGCGGCCAGCCACGGCGAGCAGTGCGGCCTGGGCGCGGCCTTCGCGATGTATCTGCGCGGGGCCCACGAGGAGTCGGCGTACATGGCCGAGGTGCTGCACCGCCACGGGCTGCCCGTCCTCCCGGAGGAGATCGGCTTCAGCGTGGACGAGTTCGTCCAGGTGGTGAAGTTCGCCCCGAAGACCCGGCCCGGCCGCTACACGATCCTCGAGCACCTCGACCTGTCCGCCGACCAGATCAGGGACGCATACGCCGACTATGCAAAAGCCATCGGTAGCTGAGCTCCGCCCGGTCGTGCACCCCCCGGGTGTGAAGGACCGGCGGAGCGGCGAGCACTGGGCCGGCCGGCTCTATATGCGCGAGCTGTCGCTGCGTATCGACCGGCACCTGGTGAACACGAAGGTCACGCCCAACCAGCTGACCTACCTGATGACCGTCTTCGGCGTCCTCGCCGCCCCGGCCCTGCTGGTGCCGGGGATCCCGGGCGCCGTGCTCGGCGTGCTGATGGTCCAGCTCTACCTGCTGTTCGACTGCGTCGACGGCGAACTCGCCCGCTGGCGGAAGCAGTACTCGCTCGCCGGCGTCTACGTGGACCGGGTCGGCGCCTACCTGTGCGACGCCGCGGTCCTCGTCGGCTTCGGGCTGCGCGCCGCCGACCTGTGGGGCTCCGGACGGATCGACTGGCTGTGGGCCTTCCTCGGCACCCTCGCCGCTCTCGGCGCGATCCTGATCAAGGCCGAGACCGACCTCGTAGGCGTCGCCCGTCACCAGACCGGCAAGCCGCCGGTCCAGGAGTCGGCCTCCGAGCCGCGCACCTCCGGGATGGCGCTGGCCCGCAAGGCCGCCGCCGCGCTGAAGTTCCACCGGCTCGTCCTCGGCGTCGAGGCCTCGCTGCTGATCCTGGTCCTGGCGATTCTGGACACGGTCAGGGACGACCTGTTCTTCTCGCGGCTCGGCGTCGCCGTGCTGGCCGGTATCGCGCTCCTGCAGACCCTGCTGCACCTGGTGTCCATCCTGGCGTCGAGCAGGCTGAAGTGACGTCTGCCATGAAGGTCGGCGCGGTGATCATCACCATGGGCAACCGCCCCGACGAACTCCGCGCCCTCCTCGACTCGGTCGCCAAGCAGGACGGCGACCCGGTCGAGGCGGTCGTGGTGGGCAACGGCTCCCCGGTCCCGGACGTCCCCGAGGGCGTACGGACCATCGAGCTGCCCGAGAACCTCGGCATCCCCGGAGGCCGCAACGTCGGCATCGAGGCCTTCGGCCCCGGCGGCACCGACGTCGACATCCTCCTCTTCCTGGACGACGACGGCCTGCTCGCCCGCAACGACACCGCCGAACTGTGCCGCCAGGCCTTCGAGGCCGACCCGAAGCTCGGGATCATCAGCTTCCGCATCGCCGACCCCGACACCGGTTCCACCCAGCGCCGCCACGTCCCGCGCCTGCGCGCCGCCGACCCGATGCGCAACTCCCGCGTCACCACCTTCCTCGGCGGCGCCAACGCGGTCCGTACGAAGGTCTTCGCCGAGGTCGGCGGACTGCCCGACGAGTTCTTCTACGCCCACGAGGAGACCGACCTCGCCTGGCGCGCCCTCGACGCCGGCTGGATGATCGACTACCGCGCGGACATGGTGCTCAACCACCCCACGACCGCCCCTTCCCGGCATGCCGTCTATCACCGCATGGTGGCCCGCAACCGCGTCTGGCTCGCCCGCCGCAATCTGCCCGCCCCGCTGGTCCCCGTGTACCTCGGCGTCTGGATGCTGCTCACCCTCGCCCGCCGCCCCTCGCGACCTGCGCTGAAGGCCTGGTTCGGCGGCTTCAAGGAGGGCTGGACCACCGCCTGCGGCCCCCGGCGCCCCATGAAGTGGCGTACGGTATGGCGCCTGACTCGACTGGGCCGCCCACCCGTCATCTGACAAGCTCGGTATCTGAGAGCATTCGGCGGTACCCGGTCCCTGGCTCCTGCCTAGGCCCGACCAGGCTGCGCACATTGAGGACGAAAGTTTCCATCTGTGAGTGAGACAACGCATGACGGGTCAGTCGCGGTGAGCGTCCCCCCGTCGCCCGATGACGGGCTCTCCGCGGCGGACCTCGCCGCCAAGTACGGGCTCTCCGTGAGCGGTGCCCGGCCCGGACTCGTCGAGTACGTCCGCCAGCTCTGGGGACGGCGTCACTTCATCCTCGCCTTCTCCCAGGCGAAGCTCACCGCCCAGTACAGTCAGGCGAAGCTCGGGCAGCTGTGGCAGGTGGCGACGCCGCTGCTGAACGCGGCGGTCTACTTCCTCATCTTCGGCCTGATCCTCCAGGCCGACCGGGGCATGGGCATCAAGGTCTACATCCCGTTCCTCGTGACAGGTGTCTTCGTCTTCACCTTCACGCAGAGCTCGGTGATGGCCGGCGTCCGGGCGATCTCCGGCAACCTCGGCCTGGTGCGCGCGCTGCACTTCCCGCGCGCCTCGCTGCCGATCTCGTTCTCGCTGCAGCAGCTCCAGCAGCTGCTGTTCTCGATGCTCGTGCTGTTCTGCGTCACGATCGGCTTCGGCAGCTACCCCTCGCTCAAGTGGCTGGCGATCCTCCCGATCCTGGCCCTGCAGTTCCTGTTCAACATGGGTCTCGCGATGATCATGGCGAGGCTGGGCAGCAAGACGCCGGACCTCGCGCAGCTGATGCCGTTCGTGCTGCGTACGTGGATGTACGCGTCCGGCGTGATGTTCTCGATCCCGCTCATGCTCGAAGGCCGCGACCTGCCGCTCTGGATCACGGACGTCCTGCAGTGGAATCCGGCCGCCATCTACATGGACCTGATGCGCTGGACGCTGATCGACGGCTACGAGTGGGACGTCAATCTGCCGCCGTTCGCCTGGCTGGTCGCCGTCGGCTGGGCCGTACTCGTTGCCGCGAGCGGGTTCGTGTACTTCTGGAAGGCTGAGGAGCGGTACGGCCGTGGCTGAACAGATCACCGACACCCGGATCCCCACCGTCATCGCGGACGAGCTGCACATCGTCTACCGCGTCAACGGCGCCAAGACCGGCAAGGGCAGCGCCACCGCCGCCCTCAGCCGCATACTCAAGCGAGGCGGCGAGGAGCGCGGCGTCCGCAAGGTGCACGCCGTGCGCGGTGTCTCCTTCGTCGCCTACCGCGGCGAGGCCGTCGGCCTGATCGGCTCCAACGGCTCCGGCAAGTCCACGCTGCTGCGCGCCATCGCCGGACTGCTGCCCGCCGAGGAGGGCAAGGTCTACACCGACGGCCAGCCCTCGCTGCTCGGCGTGAACGCGGCCCTGATGAACGACCTGACCGGCGAGCGGAACATCATCCTCGGCGGCCTCGCGATGGGCATGTCCCGCGAGCAGATCCGCGAGCGCTACCAGGAGATCGTCGACTTCTCCGGCATCAACGAGAAGGGCGACTTCATTACGCTGCCCATGCGGACGTACTCCTCCGGCATGGCTGCCCGCCTGCGGTTTTCCATCGCCGCCGCCAAGGATCACGACGTCCTGATGATCGACGAGGCGCTCGCGACCGGCGACCGCTCCTTCCAGAAGCGCTCCGAGGCCCGCATCCGCGAGCTGCGCAAGCACGCAGGCACGGTGTTCCTGGTCAGCCACAACAACAAGTCGATCCGTGACACCTGCGACCGCGTCCTGTGGCTGGAGCGCGGCGAGCTGCGTATGGACGGCCCGACCGACGAGGTCCTCAAGGAGTACGAGAAGTTCACCGGCAAGTAGGCCCCGCCACACCCTCCTGACCCCGCCGGAACGCTTCGGCGGGGTCTCGCGTGCGGAGCTCGGGCACGGCTTGTGCAAGGGGTGATCAAGCCGGGCAAAGAGGAAGCCAACTCTGGTTCGCCGCAGGAAGCTTGACGCCAATCGGTGCGTTGTTGTGATGTGCAGGACACCCAGGCGAAGCACGGAACGTTGTACAACGTAAGCTGTACCGGTGCTTATTCGCGGCAAGTAGGGCGATAATGCGCGAGACCGGCGCCCCGCGAAGGCGCGGACGTCCGGGCGGCGTGTCCGAAATGGGCGCATATTGGGTCAGCGGTGTAGAACGGGAGACGTGACGGCAATGGCTACGGAAACTCTCCAGCTCCCCGAAGCGTGTGCCGTCCCCGTACCGGGCAGCGAGCGGTGACGGCAGCCGGCACGGCGCGCGCCTCCGACTCGGAGCGCACCACCCTCGACAAGGCCGCGGACGAGAACTTCCCCGTGGCCCCTTTCTTCCTGCCCAGGGCCTGGCGCGCCGACCTCATGGCCGTGTACGGCTTCGCCCGTCTCGTCGACGACATCGGCGACGGCGACCTGGCCCCCGGCGGAGCCGACGCCCGCCTCCTCGGTGTGTCCCCCGAACAGGCCGAGGACCGCCTGGTCCTCCTCGACGCCTTCGAGGCCGACCTCCGCAGGGTCTTCGACGCGACCCCGCGCCACCCGCTCCTGCGCCGCCTCCAGCCGACGGTCCGCCGCGCCGGCCTCAGCCCCGAGCCGTTCCTCGGCCTGATCGCGGCCAACCGCCAGGACCAGCTCGTCAAGCGGTACGAGACGTACGACGACCTGCTCGCCTACTGCGAGCTGTCCGCCAACCCCGTCGGCCGCCTCGTCCTCGCCGTCACCGGCACCTCGACGCCTGAGCGGGTGCGCCGCTCCGACGCCGTCTGCACCGCGCTCCAGATCGTCGAGCACCTCCAGGACGTCAGCGAGGACTTCGGCCGCGACCGCATCTATCTGCCCGCCGAGGACATGAAGCGCTTCCATGTCCAGGAGGCGGACCTCGCCAAGGCCACAGCAGGCGCATCAGTGCGCGCACTGGTCGCGTACGAAGCAGAACGCGCCCGGAACCTCCTGAATGAAGGCACCCCCCTCGTGGGTAGCGTCCACGGCAGGCTGAGGCTGCTGCTCGCAGGGTTCGTGGCAGGGGGGAAGGCGGCCATCCACGCGATGGTCGCCGCCGAATACGACGTACTTCCCGGCCCGCCCAGACCCGGCAAGCTCCGGCTGCTGCGCGAGGCGGGCATGACTCTGCGAGGAGAGGGGTGATCCGGACCGTGGAGTCTCCCACGCACGTGTCCGCACCGGTACTCGCCGCATACAGCTACTGCGAGGCAGTGACCGGACAGCAGGCCCGTAACTTCGCGTACGGCATCAGACTCCTGCCGACGCACAAGCGCCGAGCGATGTCGGCGCTCTACGCGTTTTCGCGGCGTGTCGACGACATCGGCGACGGCGCGCTCGCGCCCGAGGTCAAGGCGGCCCGCCTGGAGGACACCCGGGCGCTGCTCGCCCGGGTCCGGGACCGCTCCGTGGCCGAGGACGACACCGACCCGGTCGCGGTCGCCCTCAGCCACACCGCGGACCACTTCCCCATTCCGCTCGGCGGCCTCGACGAACTCATCGACGGCGTCCTGATGGACGTACGCGGCGAGACCTACGAGACCTGGGACGACCTCAAGGTCTACTGCCGCTGTGTGGCCGGGGCGATCGGGCGGCTCTCGCTCGGCGTGTTCGGCACCGAACCAGGGGCGCGGGGAGCCGAGCGCGCGCCCGAGTACGCCGACACACTCGGCCTCGCACTCCAACTCACCAACATTCTCAGGGACGTTCGCGAGGACGCCGAGGGCGGGCGGACCTATCTGCCCGCGGACGACCTCGCGAAGTTCGGCTGCTCGGACGGGTTCAAGGGAGCCACGCCGCCGGACGGCTCCGACTTCGCGGGCCTGGTGCACTTCGAGGTGCGCAGGGCCCGCACACTCTTCGCGGAGGGCTACCGTCTGCTGCCCATGCTGGACCGACGCAGCGGCGCCTGCGTCGCCGCGATGGCCGGCATCTACCGCCGACTGCTCGACCGCATCGAGCACGATCCGGAGGCGGTCCTGCGCGGCCGTGTCTCGCTGCCCGGACGCGAGAAGGCGTACGTCGCCATGCGCGGCCTCTCCGGCCTGGACGCCCGGCATGTCTCCCGCCGGACCGTCAGGAGGCGCGTCTGATGGACACTCTGGGCCAAGGTGACACAACTCCCGGAAAACGGTGCGCAACCCTCCGGTCGGCGACGGCGTCCCTGACTTCAACGGCCTGCCGTGCACCGCTCCATCGCCACGGCACGGCCGCGGGGGAGGGTGCACGATGAGCGACACCACACAGGGCGAGGGGTTCGACGGGGACCGACCGGGCCGCCCGGGCGGCCCGGAGAGGGAGACGGTTGTGGTCGGCGGCGGGCTCGCCGGCATCACCGCCGCGCTGGCGCTCGCCGACGCGGGCGTACGTGTCACGCTGCTCGAAGGCCGGCCACGGCTCGGCGGACTCGCCTTCTCCTTCCAGCGCGGCAAGCTCACCGTGGACAACGGCCAGCATGTGTACCTGCGCTGCTGCACCGCATACCGCTGGTTTCTCGACCGTGTCGACGGAGCCGAACTCGCACCGCTCCAGGACCGGCTCGACGTGCCCGTACTCGATCTGGCGAAACGGGCGGGCAGCCGGCTCGGCAGACTACGACGCGACGCGCTGCCCGTACCGCTGCATCTCGGACGCAGCCTCGCGACCTACCCGCATCTCTCGCTCGCCGAGCGCGCCAAGGTCGGACGTGCCGCGCTCGCGCTCAAGGCACTCGACCTCGCCGACCCGGCCCTCGACACCGAGGACTTCGGCAGCTGGCTGACCCGGCACGGTCAGTCGGCGCGTGCCGTCGAAGCACTGTGGGACCTCGTCGGGGTCGCCACCCTCAACGCGGTGGCCGGCGAAGCCTCGCTCGGGCTCGCCGCGATGGTGTTCAAGACCGGTCTGCTGTCCGACCCGGGCGCGGCCGACATCGGCTGGGCGCGCGTCCCGCTGGGCGAACTGCATGACCTGAGGGCGCGCAAGGCGCTCGACTCCGCGGGCGTCCGTACCGAACTGAGAACACGGGTCACCTCCATCTCCCAACACGAGAACGGACGCTGGAGGGTTCAGGTTCCCGGCGAGACGCTCCACGCCGACGCGGTCGTCCTCGCCGTACCCCAGCGCGAGACCCACGATCTGCTGCCCGAGGGCGCGCTCGACGCCCCCGGGCGGCTGCTCGAGATCGGCACCGCGCCCATCCTCAACATCCATGTCGTGTACGACCGCAAGGTGCTCGGCAAGCCGTTCTTCGCCGCGCTCGGCACCCCTGTGCAGTGGGTCTTCGACCGGACCGAGGCATCCGGCCTCAGCGAGGGCCAGTACCTCGCCCTGTCGCAGTCGGCCGCACACGACGAGATCGACGCCCCCGTCTCCCAGCTGCGCGAGCGCTACCTGCCGGAACTGGAGCGGCTGCTGCCAGGCACACGCGGCGCCGAGGTACGGGACTTCTTCGTGACCAGGGAGCGCACCGCGACGTTCGCTCCGACCCCCGGCGTCGGGCGGCTGCGGCCCGGCGCCCGCACCAAGGCACCCGGCCTCTACCTGGCCGGAGCGTGGACCGCCACAGGGTGGCCCGCGACCATGGAGAGTGCGGTCCGCAGCGGCGTGAGTGCGGCCGGTGCCGCGCTGAGCGCCCTGGGCCGGCCTCGCGATCACCTCTTCGAGCTATTCGAGGAGGCGGCGTGACGCTTTATCCGAGCAGAGCAGGCTCCCGCACCCCCCGTATCGCAACCAGAGGAGAGACTGTGCCCACTGTGCCCCCGGCACCAACGCCCGCTCGAGGGACCTCGGTGGACGTGACCGCGCTCCTGGAGCGCGGCCGGACCCTGGCCACACCGGTACTGCGGGCGGCCATCGACCGCCTGGCCCCTCCCATGGACACTGTCGCCGCCTACCACTTCGGCTGGATCGACGCCGAGGGCAACCCCGCGGACGGCGACGGCGGCAAGGCCGTACGCCCCGCGCTCGCCGTCCTGTCCGCGCAGGCCGCCGGGGCCGACCCCGAGGTGGGCGTACCGGGTGCCGTCGCCGTTGAACTGGTGCACAACTTCTCGCTGCTGCACGACGACCTGATGGACGGCGACGAACAGCGCCGCCACCGCGACACCGTATGGAAGGTGCACGGCCCCGCCCAGGCCATCCTCGTCGGCGACGCCCTGTTCGCGCTGGCCAACGAGATCCTCCTGGAGCTCGGCACGGCCGAGGCGGGCCGCGCCACCCGCCGCCTCACCACCGCCACCCGCGCACTGATCGACGGCCAGGCGCAGGACATCTCCTACGAGCACCGGGAGCGGGTCACCGTCGAGGAGTGCCTGGAGATGGAGGGCAACAAGACGGGCGCCCTGCTCGCCTGTGCCTGCTCCATCGGCGCCGTGCTCGGCGGCGCCGACGACCACACGGCTGACACGCTGGAGAAGTACGGCTACCACCTCGGCCTCGCCTTCCAGGCCGTGGACGACCTGCTGGGCATCTGGGGCGACCCGGAGGCCACCGGCAAGCGGCCCTGGAGCGATCTGCGCCAGCGCAAGAAGTCCCTGCCGGTCGTGGCCGCTCTCGCGGCGGGCGGACCGTCCTCCGAGCGGCTCGGCGAGCTGCTCGCCGAGGACGCCAAGGCCAGCGACTTCGAGAACTTCTCCGAGGAGGAGTTCGCCACGCGCGCCGCGCTCATCGAGGAGGCGGGCGGCCGCGAGTGGACCGCCCAGGAGGCCCGCCGCCAGCACACGACCGCCATCGAGGCCCTGGATTCGGTGCGGATGCCGGACCGGGTACGGGCCGAGCTGGTGGCGCTCGCCGACTTCGTCGTCGTACGAAAGAGATGATCACTATCGGTCGAACAAGCCTCGCGTAGTCGCCGGCCGGTGCCGCGGGAGAACGAGCACCGGCCGACGGCGGACCCACAGCAGAGACGTAGCACTGCACGAAGGGGAAGCCATGACAGCGACGACCGACGGAAGCACCGGGGCACTGCCGCCCCGCGCAGCCTCGGCCAGCGAAACATTCAAGACGACTCCCGTGGCGGCCGGGAGCCTGGACGTATCGGACGCCGCCCAGCGCGCGATACAGCGCGCCACCGATTTCCTGCTCGCCACGCAGGACGCCCGGGGCTGGTGGAAGGGCGACCTCGAGACGAACGTCACGATGGACGCCGAGGACCTGCTGCTCCGCCAGTTCCTGGGCATCCTCGACGAGAAGACGACGCACGCCGCCGGACTGTTCATCCGCGGCGAGCAGCACGAGGACGGCACCTGGGCCACGTTCTACGGCGGGCCCGGCGAACTCTCCACCACCATCGAGGCGTACGTCGCGCTGCGGCTGGCCGGTGACAGCCCGGACGCGCCGCACATGGCGAAGGCCTCGGCATGGATCCGTGCACAGGGCGGCATCGCCGCGGCCCGGGTCTTCACCCGGATCTGGCTGGCCCTGTTCGGCTGGTGGAAGTGGGACGACCTGCCCGAACTCCCGCCGGAGCTCATCTACTTCCCCAAGTGGATGCCGCTCAACATCTACGACTTCGGGTGCTGGGCCCGGCAGACCATCGTTCCCCTCACCATCGTCTCGGCGAAGCGCCCGGTACGGCCCGCGCCGTTCCCGCTGGACGAGCTGCACGCCGACCCGGCCAACCCGAACCCCGCCAAGCCGCTTGCTCCGGTGGCGAGTTGGGACGGCGTCTTCCAGCGGCTCGACAAGGCGCTGCACGTCTATCGGAAGGTCGCGTCGCGCCGGCTGCGCAAGGCCGCCATGAACAGCGCCGCCCGCTGGATCATCGAGCGGCAGGAGAACGACGGCTGCTGGGGAGGCATCCAGCCACCCGCCGTGTACTCGGTCATCGCGCTGCACCTGCTGGGCTACGACCTCGAACACCCGGTGATGCGCGAGGGATTGGCGTCGCTGGACCGTTTCGCCGTATGGCGCGAGGACGGAGCCCGGATGATCGAGGCCTGCCAGTCACCGGTGTGGGACACCTGCCTCGCGACCATCGCACTCGCCGACGCGGGACTGCCCGCCGACCATCCGCAGCTGGTGAAGGCCGCGGACTGGATGCTCGGCGAGGAGATCGTACGGCCCGGCGACTGGTCCGTACGCAGGCCCCAACTGCCGCCCGGAGGCTGGGCGTTCGAGTTCCACAACGACAACTACCCCGACATCGACGACACCGCCGAGGTCGTCCTCGCGCTGCGCCGCGTCAAGCACCACGACCCGGAGCGCGTCGAGAAGGCCATCGGACGCGGGGTGCGCTGGAACCTCGGCATGCAGTCGAAGAATGGCGCGTGGGGCGCCTTCGACGTCGACAACACCAGCTCCTTCCCCAACCGGCTGCCGTTCTGCGACTTCGGCGAGGTCATCGACCCACCGTCCGCCGACGTCACCGCGCACGTCGTGGAGATGCTCGCGGTCGAGGGGCTGTCCCACGATCCCCGCACCCGGCGGGGCGTCGAGTGGCTGCTCGCCGAGCAGGAAGCGAACGGCTCCTGGTTCGGCCGCTGGGGCGTCAACTACGTATACGGCACTGGGTCGGTGGTGCCCGCGCTGGTCGCCGCCGGACTGCCCGGCTCGCATCCGGCGATCCGCCGTGCCGTCGACTGGCTGGAGCTGGTGCAGAACGAGGACGGCGGCTGGGGCGAGGACCTGCGCTCCTACCGCTACGTCGCCGAGTGGAGCGGCCGGGGCACCTCCACCGCCTCGCAGACCGCCTGGGCCCTGCTCGCGCTGCTCTCGGCGGGGGAGCGGGAGTCCAAGGCCGTGGAGCGCGGGATCGCCTGGCTCGCCCAGACCCAGCGGGAGGACGGCACCTGGGACGAGCCGTACTTCACCGGCACCGGGTTCCCGTGGGACTTCTCGATCAACTACCACCTCTACCGGCAGGTCTTCCCGCTGACCGCCCTCGGCCGGTACGTCCACGGCGAGCCGTTCACCGGCCCACAGGCGAAGGGGAGTTGATGGCCACGACACCACCCGTCGCCGCCCCGTTGCTGATCGCCTGCGCGCTCGGCATCGAGCGCCTCGCGCTGCGCAAGGGTAAGCGCGGCGGTGCGGCAGGCCCGGTCACCGTGCTGCGTACCGGCATGGGGCCCCTGGCCGCCGACCGGGCGGTCGACCGGGCGCTCGCCGACCCGGCGCTGAGGGACGCGGCCGTCCTGGCCACGGGCTTCTGTGCCGGACTCGCCCCCGGGATGCACCCCGGTGACCTGGTCGTCGCCGAGGAGACCCGGGACGCGCGGGGCCGCACCCCGTGCGTGGGCACCGACCTGCTCGTCAAGGAACTGGTGCGTGCCGTGCCCGGGCGCACCGTCCATACCGGACCGCTCACCGGCTCCGACCACGTCGTCCGCGGACACGAACGGTCGGAACTGCTCACGATTGGCGCAATCGCGGTCGACATGGAGTCGGCGGCCACACTCCACAGCGCCCTCCGCGCGGGCGCACGCCCGGTTGCGGCCGTCCGGGTGGTCGTGGACGCTCCAGAACATGAACTCGTCCGGATCGGCACGGTACGCGGTGGAATATCAGCTTTCCGCGTACTTCGTGCCGTCCTTCCCGCTTTTTTCGAATGGCACCGTTCTTTGCTGCTCCCCAGGAGGTGAGCCAGATGGCCATGCCACTCCGCCAGACCATCAAGGTCGCGACATATCTCTTCGAACAGAAGCTGCGCAAGCGGGACAAGTTTCCGCTGATCGTCGAGCTGGAACCGCTGTACGCCTGCAATCTGAAGTGCGAGGGCTGCGGCAAGATCCAGCACCCGGCCGGAGTGCTCAAGCAGCGCATGCCGGTGGCGCAGGCCGTGGGGGCGGTGCTCGAATCCGGGGCGCCGATGGTGTCCATCGCCGGCGGCGAACCCCTGATGCACCCGCACATCGACGAGATCGTGCGGCAACTGGTGGCCAGGAAGAAGTACGTCTTCTTGTGCACCAACGCCATGCTGCTGCGCAAGAAGATGGACAAGTTCAAGCCCTCGCCGTTCTTCGCGTTCGCCGTGCACATCGACGGTCTGCGCGAGCGGCACGACGAGTCCGTCGCGAAGGAGGGTGTGTTCGACGAGGCCGTGGCGGCCATAAAGGAGGCCAAGAAGCGCGGCTTCCGGGTCACCACCAACTCGACCTTCTTCAACACCGACACCCCGCAGACCATCATCGAGGTGCTCAACTTCCTCAACGACGACCTGAAGGTCGACGAGATGATGATCTCGCCCGCGTACGCCTACGAGAAGGCGCCCGACCAGGAGCACTTCCTCGGCGTCGAGCAGACCCGCGAACTGTTCAAGAAGGCCTTCGCGGGCGGCAACCGGCTGCGCTGGCGGCTCAACCACTCGCCCCTGTTCCTCGACTTCCTCGAGGGCAAGGTCGACTTCCCGTGCACGGCGTGGGCGATCCCCAACTACTCGCTGTTCGGCTGGCAGAAGCCCTGCTATCTGATGGCCGACGGGTACGTCACGACGTACAAGCAACTCATCGAGGACACCGACTGGGACGCCTACGGCCGGGGCAAGGACCCGCGCTGCGCCAACTGCATGGCGCACTGCGGCTACGAGCCGACCGCCGTCATGGCCACCATGGGCTCCCTCAAGGAGTCGCTGCGGGCCGCCCGTGAGACCGTCTCCGGAAACCGCGGGTGACGCCATGACCGCCATTTCCTTGGGGGTCCCCGAGTTGCCGGTCCGACCGATCGCGAAGCGCCGTGTCTCGCGGCAGATCCAGGTCGGGCCGGTGGCGGTCGGGGGAAGCGCGCCGGTGTCGGTGCAGTCGATGACGACGACGCGTACCTCGGACATCGGTGCCACGTTGCAGCAGATCGCCGAGCTGACGGCGTCGGGCTGCCAGATCGTCCGGGTGGCCTGTCCGACGCAGGATGACGCGGACGCCCTCGCGACCATCGCGCGGAAGTCGCAGATCCCGGTGATCGCGGACATCCATTTCCAGCCGAAGTACGTGTTCGCGGCGATCGAGGCGGGCTGTGCGGCCGTCCGCGTCAACCCCGGCAACATCAAGCAGTTCGACGACAAG
>NZ_JNWJ01000056.1:0-52375 GCF_000716805.1 Streptomyces yerevanensis
GGCCCGGTCCCTGTTCAGCATCGCATCGTCCACGACCTCGCCAGCCTGAGCGCCGCCTACACGACCGCGAGCCTGACCGGGCTACAGCCACGGGGAGTTTTCGCGCAGGGCAGGCGGCTGCTGGTGGAGCGGGTGAAGGGGCGTCTGCCGTGCCGGTGGTGACCAGTCGGTTACCGGGCGCGTCGCAGGTGTGCTGCCAGGTGGGGACTTTCTGTGTATTCACGCACATCGGCAGAGTGGGTAGGTTGTGGACTACGTCGGAGTTCGGAGATAGAGGCTGTCCCATCGGAGGCAAGTGGTGGACAAGAATGTGTACCGCGGCTCGACGCTCACACGATGGAATGAGCTGGTGAAGGCTCAAGATGTATGCGGCATGAGGGACCTCAGCCACATGAAACGCCCCTTCGGTGATGCGGAACCGGTCCTGAAGGTAACCTCGTTCTTGGACCTTTTCATGAACGTCTCCTTCCTCTCCGTCATGAACAAGAGGTGGACGCTTCTCTACCGGGGTCAACAGAGTCAAAATCCCTTGCAACCGGGCCTGTTCAGAAACCAATGGACCCACAGTAGTGACGACTCCTCATGGTCCGTTTCCCTGGAGGGGGACGAGAGGCAGCACTACTGGGGGTCCCTGGGGACGGTGGAGCGACTGGCGCTGGAAGTGACCAGGAAACACGGTCTGCCGCGATGGCGTCATTTCAAGGCACAGTCGCTGGCGCGCTGGGCCATGGTTCAGCACTACGAACTCTGGCCGACGCCGCTGCTCGACTTCACCACCTCACTGCGGGTGGCTGCCTCGTTCGCGCTTGGGATCTCCTCACCGGTTCGCACCGGGTATGTCTATGTCGTGTGCGTTCCGACAGTACGTAGCGACGTCATGGACCTGGAAGGCGCCGACAGCGACGAAAGGGCCAGTCAGGTTCTGGCGCTGCGGCTGAACTCAGTCTGTCCTCCCAGCGCTCTGCGCACGCATCTACAGGAAGGCGTGCTGCTGGGTAGGTACCCAGTGCTGAAGGACGGGTTCCAGGAAGCTGGCGAGCAAGATCTCTCCAACCTGACCATCGCGACCTTCCAACTGGTCGACGACAACCACACATTCTGGAGTGACGACTTCCCTCGGCATACCGAGCGGTCACTGCTCCCGGCCCGGGACTCTGACCCCTTGTTACGTGACCTGCGAGAAGCAGTGCAGTACCGGATCGATTCAGCGGGGCGTGCACATCTGATGACTCCGACTTGATGCCAGGCGCGCTGCGCACGATTGGTAGCTGGTCACCGTGGGTGCCGACCGGTGCGCTCTTCAGAGTCGAGGAAGCGTTTCGTCGCTTCGATCTCGGTCTTCCGTCGGAGCTCGGCCTCCGCGTCATAGGTCCGCTCCCGAAGCGGTTCACGCTTCTTCCGTGCCTCGGACGTCTCATGCGCCCCCTTCCAGTCGGGCCTGCCACTCAGCGGATGTGAGGTTGGTTGTCTTCGCCGAACCCTCGGCCTCGCCTCGCGGTCGGCAAAGTCGCCGGCCATGAGCTCGAGGGCTTCGCGTCCGCAGTCCACGGTGATGCCGGTGGCGATGACCACGGCCCTGGAGACAATCTGGTGGTCGACGCGGGCCTTGCAGTGCGTGGCGTCGAGGTACACGTAGGGGAAGGGGGTGTGGCTGTGATGGCGATGCCGTAGGTGATGCCGAAGTAGCTTGGCCGTGCCGTACGTCCACACGTCCACCGCCCGACAGGTGCTCGGCGTCCGGCCGAATGGCCGGAGTCATCCGGTTGCGGTGAACCGCCGTGTGCCAGACTTGCGGAAGGGGGGAAGCGGCACCGGAGACGTGGGGTCTCGCGTCTGTCCTCCGGGCATGTCGCGTGCAGCATGCTTGGGAGGAGCGCAGAAACCGTCGCACTGGCTCGACTGCTCGGCGCTGCGGTGTCCGGGCGTGGGGGTGCGCTCTTCGTCGTAGGACGAACGGGCGTTGGACGGACCACCGTTCTCCGCGAGACAACCACCCTCGACACCGACTTGGAGTCGACGTGCGTCGCAGGAACCGCCGCCGAGTCGCAAGTGCGTTACGCGGGCGTGCACCAGGTGATCCAGGCATACCGCAGTGATCTACGACTACTTGCCGCGCCCCAGCGTGAGCTGTTGGAGCATCTGCTGGTCACGGGGCGGCAGCGTCCGGAGGATACCGGGCTCGCGGTGGGAGCGGCGGCGCTCGGCCTGCTCGGCGCGGCGGCTGCGCGGTGTCCGCTCCTGCTCGCGATCGACGACGCGCACCTGCTGGACGCTCCGTCCAGGGAGGCGCTGCTCTTTGTCGCGCGGCGGATCGCGGGGGAGCCGATCGCCATGGTCCTCACAGCCGAAGACTGCCGCTCCGTCAGGTCCAGCCTCCGCCCGGCCGTCACCGGCGTACCCGAGCTGAGGCTCGGTCCGCTGGACCCGGCTGATGCGCGGGCTCTGCTCAAGAAGGCCATGCCGTATCCACTGCGGCAGTTCGTGGCCGAGCGGCTGCTCGCCGCCGCGGAGGGCAATCCGTTGGCTCTCACCGAGCTGCCGACTCTGCTCACACGGGCCCAGTGTTCGGGGGTGTTGCCGCTCGATGACCCGCTTACTCCTGGCGAGATGCTGCGGGACGCCTACCTTCCCGGGCTTGCCCGGCTCCCCGACACAGCCCGTGCCGCCCTTCTGGTGCCCGCCGCGGCGGGTGACAGTCCGAGTGACGACGTGCAGCGCGCGCTGGTGCTGCTGGGACACGCGCCTGACGCGCTGCTGCCTGCGGAAGAGGAGGGAGTGATCGAGTTACGCAGGGGGCGGCTTGTATTCGCCGACCGGCGGCTGCGCCTCGTCATCTACCACGACGCCAGTACGTCGCGGCGACACGCGGTCCACCGGGTTCTCGCGCAGGTTCTTCAAGGCGCCGTCGCCGCATGGCATTTGAGCGCCGCACACATGCGGCCGGACCGGGCCGTGGCCCACGCCGTCGAGGCGGCCGCGAGTGCTGCGGCCGAGGCGGCCCCGGTCACCTGCGCCGAACTGTACGAGCGTGCTGCGGGCGTCGCGGACACGGACGACGAGGCGGCTCGACTCCTCGGCCTGGCGGCGGGCTCATGGCAGCGGGCCGGGGCTGCGGAACACGTACCGGTGCTGTTGGGCAGGGCGCTGGAGCTCACCCGTGAGCCGGCGCTGCGCCGCGAACTGAGTGTGGTCCAGGCGCGCCAGCGGGGGGCGGTCGGCCACCCCGGTTCCGCTCACCGAATGCTGCGCGCCGAGGCTCGTCGCCAAGCCGGGCAACCCGTCCTGGCGGCCCAACTTCTCTTGGAGGCGGTCGATTCAGCGATGTGCGCGGCCGATAGCCGTGCCGCGCTCGGCAGCGCCTGGCAGGCCTACCGGCTGACCCGGCTGGGCGGTGGGGACCTGGCGGAGTCGGCAGCCGTCCAGCTCGCGCAGGTCCTGGCCCTGCGCGGGGAACGCGTGCAGGCCCGCGAACTTCTGCTGGCCCGGTCGGCGGGTGAGGCCGCGGTGGCGCTGGTGGGGCGGGCGGAAGTCCTTGGCTGGCTGGAGGAGTACGAGGCCGCCCGCGTGCTGCTCGACCGGGTGCTTGGCGAGCAGCCTGGGGTCGAAGCGGGAGCGGGAGCGGAGCGGCGGGCGACCGCGCTCGGCTGTCGGGCCTGGATCGGGCTGTGGACAGGGGAATGGGTCGCGGCCCGCACCGATGCGGCGGAGGCTGTCGCGTGCGCCGAACTGCGCCAGGAAAACGCTGCGTTGGCGCAGGGCCTTGTCGTGCTCGGGCGGCTCGAGGCCGCGCAAGGTCGGGTGGTGGAGTGCGGCGCGGTACTGGCCCGCGCCGCCGGAGTGGCGAGGGCATACGGCCTTGAACTCGTCACGGGGCAAATTGCAGTTGCCGAGGGTCTGTTGGCGTTGGGGGCCGGTAAGTTCGAGAAGGCGGTGGACGATTACGAGCGGGCCGGTGTCCTCGCCCATCGGGCCGGCATCGAGGATCCGTCGGTGGCCCCGTGGGCGGCGAATCTGATCGAGGCTTATGTGCACAGCGGGCGGATCGCCGAGGCCGAGCGCGAACACGGCTGCTTCGACGCCGAGATGCGGCGCGCGGGACCGTCCTGGGCGCTCGCGGTGAGCGCCCGGTGCCGCGCCCTGCTCCTCGAGGCTGACGGCCGGGGCGCGACCGGTGCGATCGAGGCGGCCTTCCATGAGGCCCTGGAGTGGCATGCGCGGGGCGCCGTCGTCTTCGAGCATGCGCGGACCTTGCTGTGTCATGGTCAGTGGCTGCGCCGTACGGGACGTACGCCGGAAGCGCGCGTTGCCCTGGCGGAGGCGCTGTCGGTCTTTTCCGTGCTCGGTGCCGTCCCGTGGGAGGAGGCGGTCCGCAGTGAGCTGCGGGCGTCGGGTGAGCGGGGTGGCCGGACGAGTTGCGGGCGGCTCACCGAGCAGGAGGGGCGTATCGCCGGGTTGGTGGCGGGCGGTGCCACGAACAAGGAGACGGCGGCGGCGCTTTTTCTCAGTCCGAAGACCGTGGAGTTCCATCTGGGGAATGTGTATCGGAAGTTGGGGGTGCGGTCGCGGAGTGAACTGGCGCGGACTTATGGCGCGGTGGGCGGGGTGTGAGGTCAGTCCTTTTTGTTGGCGAGTGTTTGGTGCACGAATTTCTTCCCCTTTACTGAGGCTTTCATGGTCACGGCAGTCGGGCGCTTGGAGGCATTGGTGACCCGTTGCGTGTTGTCTTCATAGTGAGGCGTGACGACATACCTGATCGTGTACCCCAGTTCTGCCTTTTTCCGAACTTCGCGTTCATGGTTGGTCATTCCTGGAGTGTTGACAGAGCCGTACAGCGTGACGACATTCTTCAGTTCGTCGTTGGCACCGCCGAGTTGGGCGCCGATCAGATGGGACCTGTGGAAACCTTTGTCCTTCTCCCAGCCGGGAGGCTCTGCGTCGAGGTTCAGGTTGGTGCGTCCGCCTATCGTGTCCGGGGTGATCTCCGCCACGGCCCTGCCGGGGCGGCCCTTGTTCGCTGGACCGTAATCGGTCCTGGCGAGTAGCCCGAGCGGCGCCTTCTTGACCTTCTTTTTGAGCTTCGCCTTTTTCTCAGGGTTGAGTTTTCCTTCCACGCTCCACATGCCGCCGTCTTCCACCGGTTCAAGGGAGGTGAGGCGGTATCGGACGCGTATGGGGAACAGCGCAGCCTTGATGACCCGTCCGTCGAGGGCTAATCCCTTCAGCTTGTTGGCCGTCCTGACAGCGAGCTTCACAGCGGCTTCGACATCGCGCATCTTCTCCTCCGGCTTACGCCGGTCCGCCCTCGCGATCAGTTTGCCGAAGGCCTTCTTTCCGCCGGCCATGAGTTTCTTGCCGTATGCTGCGGCCTTGGCGATCAGCCCGGAGACGAAGCTGCGAACTGGGGTGCCGACCTTTTCCAGGATGCGCTTGATACTTGCCGGGATCGCACCGAGTCCCAGGACGCGGGCGAAGAGGTCGACTGCGAGCGGGAGGACTCCTGCGAGGGAGGTCTCGATCTTGTCGGCGGCCTTCCGGGAGACGCCGTTGCAGATCTCGTCGAGCGTGTCGAGGATGCCGCTGACGAATGCGGCGAGTGCTTGGGCCTTGTCGAGCAGGAAGGTGATGAAGTCGTAGATGGCCGTGACGGCCTTGATCAGGGCGCCGGCCGGAGTGATCAGGGAGAGCAGCCAGTTCATCCCCGCCTTGATAACGGTGTCGGCGACAAATCCCTTGAGCATGTCGAAGGCCTGCTGCTTGAGGTCGCCGACCTTGTCCCTGATCTCCTCCCACAGGCCCGCGGTGCCCTTCTCGTTGAGGACCCCGATGATCCTGACTGTGCCGATGACGGCGTCCAGAACCGGCTGAGGCATGCGCTTGAGCAGCTCGGAGCGGATGGAGGCCCAGCTGATGCCGAAGAGCGAAAGCATCAGCTTGATGACGCCACGCAGATCCCACTGCTCCGGCAGCTCCACCCCGGCGGAGGCCAGATTTCCGAACACCCAGTCCTTGAGGGCCTTCGAGAGGTGCTCGGGGATGTGCGTCAGGAACTGTGTCAGCCCTGCCTTGACCGAGGCGGCCAGGTTGGTGAGGAAGACGAACGGGTGCCTGATGATACGTTCGGCGACGCCGGCCGCCCGTTTCACCACACTGACCAGCAGGTCTTTCAGGCCGATCAAGATCTTGCGCGCGCTGCCCACGGCGTCGCCGGCCCGCTTCCACAGGCTCCTGTTGGCCTGCTTCACTGCCGCGAGCGCCGCGTTCGTCGCCTGCTGTGCCTGCGCGTACGACTCGGCGAGCTGGTCGACGACCGCGTCCGCCTTCTCGTCGATGGATGCTTCCAGAGCGTCGTACCGCTCGGTGAATCCGGCCGCCGCCTCCTCCCCGAAGCTACGCATGGAGGGCTCAAGTCCCGCGACATGGGCGTCCATTCGGAGCCGACCGATCGCAGCTCGCTGCCGTGCGTAGGTGACCCGCTTCTCGACGACGGTGGCGACCTCGTCGACCGTGGCCCGGATCTCGACCGTGTAGACGGCCTGGTGTGTCTTGTAGTCGGGGTCGCCCGAGAAGAAGTCCCACACGCTCGTCTCGCATGCGGCGAGGAAACGCTTGCGGGCCTGCGTGGCCCGTGCGTCGAACAGCGCCCGGACGGTGGCGTCCAAGTCCGCGAGGGCTGCCCCGACTTCGGTCCTGGTCTCCTCGTAGATCGTGGTCAGATCTGTCGTGATCTTGGTGCGGCGGGCCTCGGCACGTGCCTGGGCCGCCCGTTTGCCGCTCGTCACCGACTTGCCTGCACCGGTCCGCACGCCGGCCATGGCGGTCATCGCCGCCTGGCCCGCGTCGGCCGCCCGCTGCGCGGCCGCGGCGCGCTGCGCGGCCTCCTCTGCGCGGAAGGAGGCCGGTGCCGCCGCGGAATCCCGCTCCGCGGCCTTCTTGGACTGCAGGGCGGTCGAGAAGGCGGGCTCGTTGGCGTGCAGGAGGGTCTCGTCGGTGAGCCCTGCCTTGTTCATCTCGGCCGTTGTGCCGCTCGCATGGGCGGAGAGGTCCACCGCGGCGGCGGGCGCCGGCGGCGGTACGGCGTCCGCTGCGCGGGGCGGGGGCGGAACGGGAGATGGACGGTCGGGCGGCAGAGGTGTGGCGGGGCGTTCGGGTACACAGGCCGGGTCAGGGGCGGTCGCCGCGGTGTCCCGCACCTCGCTCGACGTGGCATCCGCCGCGGCGTGCACCTCACTCGAGAGTTTCGGGGTGAGGGTGTCGGGCCGTGCCGGGTCCGCGAGTGCCTTGGCCTCGTCCGCTGTGATCGGTTGCTGTTCCTGGATGCGCTGCTCGAACCTCGCGATGAAGCCGGCCCGGTCGAAGGGCTTGGGCTGCGTCGAGGCGATTGCGTCCGTCTGGTCGAGGCCGGCGTAAGCGGCACGCTCCCCGTGTGGTGCCACCGCAGCGCGTTGCGCCGCCGTGGCGTCGGCGGTGGGCGCGGGGTGCCGGGCCAGCGCCCATGCGGCGGCGGTGACCTGGTCGGCGATCCGGCGCAGTCCCGGCGAAGAGACCCCTTTGCCGGCCGTCGCCCGCCGCGGCGTCTCCTTCCTGGCACGGTCGGTTGTCGCCTCACCTCGGGCGGCGAGTGCGGCGGCGGCGCCGTTGCCGACCGCCGTCCGTACCGAACGCGGGCGCGTGGCGGGTGCGCCACCGGTGGTGCCGGTCTCCCGCACCACGGCGGGCGCGGTTGTGCGCGGCCCCCTCCGGGTTGCCGCCAGGGCAGGGCGTGGGCGCAGCGCCTTGAGCTTGTCGGGCGAGGGCCGAGTGGACCCGGATGCTGCTCGGGTGACGGGGGGCGGCGGCGTCGGGACGTTCCGTACGGGGGCGCTCATGGGAGCACGCAGGGCGTGGTCGACGGGACGGGCACATCACGTCCTTGTGCGGACAACGGGCCGAGTGCCAGGTCGAGTTCACCGGACCTCGGCAGTCGCGACTCCTGACGGAACTGGCGGGTGATCGCCTCGGCGAGGTGTTCGCGGCCGATGGTTGTGCTGCCCTGTTCCGCCGCCAGCAGTGCGGCGCCGCGCGCGGCGGCCATGATGGCCGCGCCGGTGAGATCGAGTCGCGCGAGCCCTGTCAGGTTCAGCTGGGGGTCCAGCGGGGCGCTGCGCGGGAACGCCATGTGCCACAGCCTGGTTCGCTCGCGCTCGCCGGGACGGGAGAAGTGCACCAGGAACTGGAAGCGGCGGGTGAAGGCGTCGTCCAAGTTCCCTTGCAGGTTGGTGGTGAGGACGACCAACGCCGGGCTGGATTCGAGTCGTTGCAGCAAATAGCCGACCTCGAGGTTGGCGTAACGGTCGGTGCCGCGGGTCACCGCGCCCCGCTTGCCGAACACGGCGTCGGCCTCGTCGAAGAGGAGCAGTGCGTTCGTGGACTCGGCGTGACGGAACGCCTCGTCGAGGTTCTTCTCGGTCTCGCCGACCCACTTGGAGACCGTTTGCGCGAGATCGACCCTGAGCAGGTCCACGCCGAGGGCATCGGCGACGACCTCGGCGGCGAGGGTCTTGCCGGTGCCGGGCTCGCCGGTGAAGAGGGCCTTCAGGCCGGGGCCGCCGTGCTGCCCGCCGAAACCCCACTCCTGGGAGACCTTGGGCCAGGCACGGAAGGCGGCGGCAAGCCGGCTGATCTGCTGCTCCTGTTCGGCGGGGAGCACGAGGTCGGCTGTGCCCCGGGTGGGCGTACGGACGTCGGCGATACGGCCCGGCTGTACGGCGAGTACACGGGCGACGGCTGCGTCCAGGGACAGGCCGGCGGACTCGCCGAGCCGCACCGCCGCGCGCATGTGGGCGGGCGTAAGGCGGAAGCGGGCGGCCAGGTCGTCGAGCACGAGAGACGAGGGGCCTCCGTCGTACGTGTTGGCAGCGGTGGCTGTGCTCCACAGGTCGCGTCGTTCCCGGTAGCCGGACTCTCCGGTGAACTCCTCCGCGTACCGGCCCGAGGCGAGCAGCCCCAGGGGGCGCCACGGAGTCCGCCCGGTGAGGACGACCGGGACGCCCGAGCGGGTCAGGACGTCGCAGACGGATGTGGCGGCCCATCCCGTGTCGGGGTCGTGGAAGCGGTCCGAGGGCAGCCAGAGCGCCGTGCCGAGCACGGCGGCCGCAGCCAGCGCGTGCCTCGTGGCCGCCCGTACTTCCTCGGGTGTACGGCATGCCTCCAGGTCCGGAGCCTGTCGTAGTGCGAGTCCCGCCTGGTCGGCCACGGCACAGGCCGCGTCGGCCTGGCCGCCGTCCGGAAGCCCCCACAGGGCGGCGATTCCCACCGGGTGCTGCCGCAAGTGGGAGGCGAGGTGTTCCGTACGGCCTCGGGCCTGTGCGTCGAGCAGCGCGGGCACGGGTGCGAGGAGTTGGCCGGGGTCGTGTGCCAGGAGTTCGGGATCTCCGAGGCCGTGCAGCAGGAACGCGGTCAGTTCGGGAACGACGTGCAGCGGGCGCAGTAGATCGGCGCCGGACGGCTCGGGTCCGCCGTACCTCTCCGGGCTGCCGTCCTGGACGAGCAGCCCGAAGCGGCGCAGCCGCCCGTACGGCCCCAGCGCGGGCAGCCTGTCGAACCGTTCGGCGGGCGAGGGCGCGAGGACAGTGAGAATCAACTCGGCCGTGGGGCGGCGTTGGTCGAGGTCGTCGAGGAGGTAGCCGAACAGCAGGGAGTGCTCGGGAGCCAGAGCCGGTGTGAGGCAGAGCAGCAGCGCGTCGCACTCGAAGGAGTCGAGGCCCGCGGTGCGGGCCAGCGCATCCAGCGGCAGCTCTCCTCCCTCGGCGGCAACGTGGCGGCGGAGTTCGAGCTCCGCCTGTGTCTGCTCGGGCGACGGCGTCCCGCGCCGGGACGACGGCTGTACGACGCCGGGGTCGGTGACGTCGAGGAGGAGACCGGCCTGCTCGTCGGTGACGCAGTACGGGGAAAGGTCGGCCTCGGCGAGCAGAGCGGAACGCTTCGCGCGCCGGGCCGCGGCGGCCCGCAGCGCCCGGTGGACGGCGCCGTGGCGGAGCGTCAGGTGGGCTGTTGCGAGGGCTCCTCGGGTCGGCATGTCACCCTCCGGTGAAGACGACGGTGCGCCCGCCGAACCACGGCACGTCCGGGACGTCGGCGAGCAGTCGGTGCCGGTAGAGATCGGCATGGCGGGCGCCCAGCGGCAGACGCACCTCTACGTTTCTGTCGTGGAAGGACACGCGGGCGCCGAGGTCGGCGAAGCGCCCGAGGGCATCCACCGGATCGGTGGCCTCGTGTTCCGCCCAGAGCGTCCAGGCGAGATCCGCCAGTGCGACGGCGGCGGCCAGCGTCGTCGTGCGCTCGACCGCCGGGGCCTGGCCGGTGCGCACGGCGGGGCGCAGCTCGATCAGAGCCTCGCTGAACCGGGCGGTGCGGGGCGCCTCGTGAGCGAGGCGTCGCGCCGCTCCGACCAGAGCGTCGTCCGGCCTCGATTCGGTGGGAGGCGGCTCGCCGATGTTGGTCCAGCAGCGGCGCGGGCCTGGTACGCGGCGCAACCGCTCGCCTCGGGCGGGCGGCAGATCGGTCACGAAGCCCATGCCGAGCTCGGCAAGAGCGTGCGTCAGTCCGGCGGCTGCGGGGACTCCGGGCTGGGCGGGCAGCAGGACGACCGGCTTTCCGGCCAGTTCCCAGGGCCTCAGGAGTTCCGCCGGCTGCCGTGCCTCCCACACCGGATACAGGCCGTCGACGTCGAGCAGGAGCAGCCGGTCGTGGCCTGCCACGCGTAACAGCAAAGGGATGGTGGCGGTGTGCCCTTGGGCTGTCTGGAGTCCCAGGCGGGCGTCGAGCAGGCCCAGGAGCGGGGCGAGGCGCCGCTCGAGTTCCGCCGCGGAGGCGGGAACGCCGTGGCCGCCCGGCTCCGTGCCCGCGAAGACGGCGACCGCCTGCGCATCCTGCGGCGAGCGCAGCCAGCCGTGCGCCGGCGGCGGCAGCACCTTGTGCGCGAGACAGGCGGCGAAGGCCGTTCCGTCGGCGCCCTGTGCACCCCCGCCCGCGAGGACAGCGGCCAGCGCCTCCAGATAACTGCGGTCGTGGAGCGGCGGCATCAGCAGGAAGGGGAGGGCGTGGTCGGTGTCGGTGACTGTGCCGGGCGCGGGGCCGCTGTGGTGTTCCGAGGAGAGGCCGGGGGCCGGCGCGCGGGGGTCGGACGACGGGGTGTGCGGGTGGGGCTCGGGGCCGGTGGCGGGATCCGGGATGCCGGTCCCCTCGGAGGGAATGGGGCGCAGCGCGGCGAGGAGCGCGACGGCGAGGTGGTCCGGGTCGAGGCGCGCGTGACCGTCCGGTGCGCGTGCTGCCGAGGTGCCGGGGAGCGGGGGAGTCGGGTCGGCCGTCCCGTCGGGCTCGGGCGGGGTGGGGCGTCCCGCGGTGTCGAGGGCGCGGAGCAGAAGCAGCAGCGCCTCGTGGGGGAGCCCGGCAAGCAGGGTGTCGAACGCGCCGCACGCCCACGCCTCGCCGAGGAGGCCGACCAGGACGCGCTCGCGGTCGAGGGCCGGCGGCGGGTGTGGCGCAGGAGGTCCGGGCCGCAGGCGTGCGGGCGCACGGGGGTCGGGGCGCGTTCCGGTTCCGGTACCTCGTCCTGTACTTCCCCGCGTACTGCTCCGGGCCCGGGTTTCGGGTGCTGTGACACTCAACTCCGCAGGGGTGGTGTGTCCACGGCGCAGTAGCGTGGCCGCCGTGTCGGAACGGGACCGGGACGAACCGTCGTGGTCCGGCGCGTATGCGGCCGCCGCGAGGAGCTCGTCGAGTGTGACGGACGACCGTATGTGTACGTGGTCGGCCGCCGTCATCTCCTGTGGCGCGGCGCCCGGCTGCGGGAACGGGAGCCGTCCGGTGGCGGACAGCGGGAGAGGCGGATGCGCAGGGTGCAGCGCTCCCGCGAGATACGTCTCAAGGACGCCGGGAAGCAACGCGACCGCGCCGCGGGCCAGTTCGGCCGGATCGGCCCCCCAGCTCCAGCCGTCGGTCCGCACCAGGCGCACCCGGCAGTCGAGCACGGTGCAGCCGCCGAGCGCGGCGAGGATCCCACCGCCATCGACAACCGGCCCCGTGGGGAACGTCGTCATGGCGTCGCGCCTCCGTTCCGAGATGGTCGCGTGTGACCGGGTGTCAGTTGATGACAGGAGCAGGGGCGTACCTGGCCACCGGCCGGCCCTGGACGAAGACCAGGGCCTCGTCCGTCGACGTGACGGCGCCACCACCGAGTTGGGCCCTGCCCCTCGCGTCGAGGAAGGACAGGATCCGGAGCCTTGCGGTGGTCCCGGCACCCCACTGGCCGGCCGGATGGACCAGGGCGAGGACGGGCGCTTTGCTGTCGCCCACCGAGCTGACGGTGAGCGATCCCGCGTCGCGCTGGACCGTTGGGACGGTGCCGGTGACCTGTTCGAGTCGCGGCGGCGCCGGGGCGGGGGCCGGTAGGACGCCGACGTCCACGTACCAATGCCAGAAGGCGGTCAGGATGTCGGGCGGCGCGCTGAGGTCCGCGGCGGTTAGCAGGTCGGCAGGGACCAGGACGAGCCCGGAGGCTCCCGGTTCGGCCAGTGGGAAGTCGGTGCTTCCCGTCAGTTCTCCGACGTCCGCCGTAGGAGCGGCTGTTGTACGGGTGAGTGCGGCGAGCACATGGCCGGTGTGCTGGAGGTGGAGGACCGTGACGGCGACACTGGTCGGCGTCACCGCCGAGGCGGCCGGTTTTGCGGTTGCCATGATGGTTCTCCCCTTCACTGCCGAACATACGGGCGTGGACGATGCCGAGGGGGCTCGGACGCTCAGGCGGCCGGGCGCGCGGCCAGGATGACGTAGTCGACTGTGCCCGGCAGCACGGCCGGGCCTCGGAGAGTGCGGCTCGGGCCGAATCCGCCGTACCAGGCGATCAGGCAGCTCAGGCGGCGTAGGGAGTCCACCTCGCAGCGCAGCACCACGGGCAGCGCGTCGAATCCGGATGCCGTGGCTCCGGCTTCGGTGGGTGCGCCGTACGTCTGAAGCCTCGGCGTCACCTGGAGGTGCAGGGTGATCTCTCCCGATGCGACCTGATCGGCGGTCACCGGCGGGGGCAGCGGCAGGATGACGCCGTGGGTGGCTGTTCCGGACTGGACGAGTACGCTGCCGCTGACCAGTGGGCTGTCCACGGCGCCGGTGACGGCCAGGCCGCCGGAGACCCGTACATCGCCGTCGATCTGTGTGCTGCCGTCGCCGAGCACACGCAGCGCCGGGGCGAGCGCACCGGCCGCGGTGAACCTGCCGATGTTCAGGCCGCTGTCCGCACCGCCGATCCGCACCCCCACCTTCCCGGCCACCGGACCCTGCTCGGCCGCCAGTTCCAGCGTGCCGCCGCGCGCGGAGACCCGGTCGGCGAGGACGCCCGCGTACCGGCGGCCGACTCCGTTCGCCCGTGGCAGCACCGCGGTGAAGCCACCGTCCCGCCCGCCGCCCCAGGTAACGAAGGAGAGAAGGGCCCGGCCCCGGTCGCCGCCGCCCAGCTGGTCGGGTCCCGCGTCCGGCGCAGGCAGCCGCTGGTCGCCGAGGTCGAGCTCGTCGCCGGGGGACCCGACCACGAGGACGAAGCTCTCCGAGGTGCGCGCGGCGGCACCGTCCGAAGAGCAGCCACCGGAGAACATGGTGGCGCCGCCCACTGCGGCCTCGTCGCTCCATATGAGCAGGAGCGGGCGGGGGGAGACATCGTCGGGGTCGGCGATCTCGAACCCCTGCCCGGAGGTGGAGAGTTCCACCGGGTCGGGCACCACGATCTCCCGGCCCGACGGGTCGACGAGCGTGCCACCGCCGACGACGACCGTCTTGTAGACGTCGGAACCCGCCCGCGCACGGGACGTCACCTCGAGTCCGGAGGTGATCCCCCAGGTGTGCAGGTGGCGGTGGTGGCGGGCGGCGGCGTCGCGTTCGTAGCGCACCACGGCCGACAGATCGTCGGCGGCCAGGTTCTGGCCCTCGTGGAATTCCGGCCGCAGCGGTGCGGGCATGGTCCGCCCCTTCCTATTCGGATGGCTGCGGGAGGCAGCCCGTGAGGTCGAGGAGGAAATGTAGAAAGTCCAGCAACTCCTGGGTCGTGACCTCGTGTTCGAAGATCCGGGCCAGCCGGGTCCGCCACTGCTGTTCCACCGGATCGGTCAGGTGGGCGACGCGCCGTCCGCTCGGCACGGCCCGTACGACGTCGCAGCCGTCCAGCGTCACCGTGGCGATCAGCACGTGCGGGTCGCAGCCGACCGGGCAGGGGACGACGAGGAGCGAGCGTACGGCCGCGCGCAGGTAGGCCTCGAAGGCGTACCAGGCCCCCTCCTTGCGGATCCAGCTGCGCCGCACATCCTTGCCCGGAGCCTTCTTGGGCGGCAGGTCGCACAGCAACGCCAGGGGAGCGCGATCACACAGATCTCCGTTGACGTCGAGCCGGGCGGTGAGCCAGGCCGTGAGATCGTCCGCCGAAGGGCTTGCCTTCACGTTCTGGCAGGCGGTCAGGAATTTCCGGTCGTCACCGAACCTGCGGCGCAGCAGTGCGCAGAGGCGGTCCGGTGCCGGTTTCGGTACACAGCCCAGGGAGAAGCGGTGTCCTTCGCGTACGCGCGTGGGAACGCAGCCGACTGTCGTGGAGCCGTCGCCGGCGTCGTAGAGGGCCTCGGGTTCGGCGAACTCCTCGTCGTAGCGCAGGAAGAGCCCGTACGTGCGCTCGGGCCCCGGAGGGCAGGGGTCGGGACAGCCGCCGCCCGAGGTACGGAACTCCCGTGCGAGGGCGACGACATCGACGTGCTCGGCGCAGATCACCGGGATGTCGTTGCCCGAGCCGTCCACCGCGTGACCCGCACCGACGCGCACCGCGCCAGGGGTGCAGGAGTTGCAGGAAACGGAGAGACCGCACAGGACCGCGCCGTGCCCTTCCGCGGACACGTAACGCAGCCGGTTGTGGGCGCGGGCGAGCCCGGTGGTCCAGGCCGCGAGCCGCCCCAGGTCGTCCTCGTTCAGGAGCTGGCCCGCGAAGAAGACCGGCCGGACGGGGCCGCCCGCGCGGAATCCGGCGGGTGCGGTCAGGGTGGTGGCGGTGCCGCCACCACAGCCGCAGCCGCAGTCGTGAGTGTTGGCGGTGTGGGTGCCGGAGGCGGTCATCACCGCTCCTTCCCGATCTAGTTGGCGATGACGATCCAGCTCTCGAAGGTGCCGGCCGCGCCCGCGGGTGTACCGGAAGTGCGCGGTCCCGCGCCGTCCGGGGGCAGGAGCCCCGACCGGTGCGCGACAGGACCGTCCGGCCCCGGTACGAGGCCACCGGTGTGGGTTCCGTCCACCGGATCACCGCAGACGTCCAGGACGAAGGGGGTGCGAAGGACCAGATGGATCCGGTCGCCGTCGTTGAGGTACTCGTGGTCGGTCTGGCGGATCGTGACGCGGTCGGTGGTCTCGTCGGCCGGTTTCGGGGTGACCACTTCGGTCTCCAGGTGCATGACGGTGCCGTGGGCGCCCCGGCCGCCGGTGAACTGGAACAGGTCGGCGATGCCTGGGTCCCGCAGCGTCGCGGTGCGCACCGGACGGGAGAAGCGGATCTCCAGGCCGTCATCGCCGAGCAGCGTGCGCGCCTGCTCCGTGGTCATCCGCTCGCCGTGCTGCCACGAGAGTCCGGTGATCACGGTCGAGGGGCGCCGCGCGAGCGGGCGGCGGACCTCGGGATGGACCTGTTCCGGCTTCAGCGCCCAGTCGGGGCGCAGGCCGTCCACACGGGCGAGCAGCAGCCCCGGTCCGACGACCGTGCCGTCGCCGCACCCGTACGCGTCCGCCGCGTCGTCCGTGGTTGCTTCGTCGGGGCACCGGATGTCGCAGGGGTCGGCCCGTGGCGGCCGGAGCGTCGCGCGCAGGACGAACCCCTCACGGATTCGGGCGTAGGCGGTACGCGGCAGGCTGTCGCATGCCTCGCTGTATACGGCGCGGACGCTGTCGACCGGCTCCTCGCAGTGATGGATCGTGAGGTAGGCGATGACGTCGCGCCCGGAGCGGATCTCGTCCAGGGCGCGCCCGCGGTCGTCCTCGTCGAGCATCCGCCACAGGTTGTGCCGGGGCAGCACGCCGCACGGCACGGTCAGCTCGTCACCGTGCCGGTCCACGGCCACGCCGTCACTCACCTCGATCCAGGGCTGAGCACGCTCCGGATCGGGGCACCCACGGGGCGGCGGCACCGGACGCGTCCACAGTCCGTAGGCCACGCCGTAACCGTGCAGGGCGAGATTGTGCAGGCGCAGCCGGGCGAGGAACTGCCCCTGCTCCTGGCGGAGGTCCTGCGCGGACAGCAACTGGCCGTGGAAGTACGTCAGCCGCCGCCGGCCGGTCGGCGGGGCGCTGTCACGCCCGGCCGGGTGAGCGGTCATGAGGTCCTGCCCTTCGTCTTGTTGCGCTTGTACTTCTTGTCCTCTGCGTCCGTTTCGTCGCTGGCTGTGTCCTCGTCGGCGGGTGCGCGGGTGCCGCCTTCGTCGAGGACCACTGTGCGGATGCCCGCACCCGACGTGCCGTCGAGCCGGATGCCGCGGCGTCCCGAACGGTCAGGACCGAGCAGGGTGTCGACGCCGAGCACGGCTCGGCCCGACGGAGACGGCGCGGGGCCGACGAGGAGGGTGTCCACGCCGACCGCGCTGCGCTCGCCGACGGTGAAGCCGAGCCCGCCGAGGGACACCGTCGCCGTGGTGTGTGCGGGGGAGAGCCGCTCGACCAGGTCGGCGGCGGTGGTGGCGAGGCCGTCGAGTGCGCCGGGGCGCCGGACACCGGTGTCCGGATGGGGTGGGAGCAGGACGCGGAAGCGGAACGCGCTCCCGGTCAACGGGTCGTCGGCAGGTTCGCCGAGCGAACGTAGCGGTGCTCCGCTCCGGCCGCCGACACCCGCAAGCCGGGAGCCGAGCACCGCGGGACCGCCGAGCCGGACCCGCGTCGCCGACCGCCCGAAGAGCCGCACCTCGCCCAGGCGCGTGTCCCGCCCCACCGCTCCCCACGGCGGGCCGACCGGTTCCAGCACGGCCGGGCGCACCCCGAGCACGATCTCCAGGGCGAGTGCGAGCCCGTGGGGCGTGCCGCGTCGCCTGCGCAACTCGGGTGCGGCGGCGATGAGTTCACGCAGTACGGCGGGCGAGAGCAGCACGTTCTCTGTGCCCGGATCGAGGCCGAGCAGACCCGCGATCCAGGGCAGTACATCCTCGGGCACGCCGGCCGGGTCGAGCAGCGCGGGAGCCCGCTGAGTAGCCCGGTCGAGGGTCTCGACCACCGAGTCGAACAGGGCGAGGAACCGCTCGGTGAAGTCGTCGGCGGTCGGATCCTCGCGGTAGACGGCCGGCAGCAGGTCGGCAGAGGTGGCGCGGGGCAGGTCGAGGCGCAGCTGCCGCACGGCGGGCCCGGCCGTGGCCGCGTCGCCGCGCCCGAGCAGCAGCCGTACGACGAGGTACCGGCCCGGCGGCTGGTCCACGAGCACGTCGTACGCCGGTCCCGCGACTGTCTGCCAGTCGTCGGGCCCCGGAACGCCCACCGGATCGTCGCCGGTGGTGGCCAGTTGGACGACCAGCGCGCTGCCCGAAGGCACCTCCGCGACGACGCGGACGCGGTGCCAGCGGCACCGGGAGATGCCGCTGTCGAGCGGGATGGTGACCAGGGCCGCCTCGGTGACATCGGGGGGCAGGACCAGCGCATCGCCGTCCCGGACGGGCTCGGGGAGCGGGGCGGCCGATCCGGTGGCCGGCCGCCAGCCCGAGGCGGAGTCGAGGAGCAGATGCGTGGGTGAGTCGGTGCGAACGTCCATGAGTCACCGCCCCATCTGTTGCGTGGTGGTGTGAGCGACGGCGGAGGCCGTCACCCGCCCGACGTGGACCAGCGCGTGCGGTGGCAGCGGAGTGTCGGAGCAGGGCCGCACCGGCAGGCCGTCCACCGTGAGGGTCAGGAGCGGCACCGCTGTCACCGCGTCGTCGGTGAACAGCCTGCGCACCATCGCGCTGTGGACGAGCGGTCCGCCGAACGGCCAGCCGTCGCCCGCGGCACCCCCGCCCAGCGGATGCAGGAAGCGGCGCAGCCCGTCCTCGGCACGGCGTACGGATGCCGCGCGGTCGGCGCCCGGGGCCAGGGCCAGCACGATCCGGGCGTCCACGCGGACATAGCGGGGAGCGGCAGCCACGACGGTGATGCCGGTCGGCGCGAGCGTCCGTGTCAGATGTTCCGCGATTGCCGCGAGGTCCCCGGCCGTGGGAAGCGGTGCACCGGCGGTGGCGGGGTCCTCGTCGGGCGGTACCACGTAGACGCCGACGATGCCGGGCAGCCGGGCGCCGGGACGGTCCGGGTGATGGCCGGGGACGGCGTGGGCGCGGGCGATGCGGGCGCCCGGGGCGCGCAGCGCGAGCAGCGCGTGGTCCGCGGGGGTCACGGCCCGACCGGCGGTGCGGATCTCGGCGGCGCCACGGCGCACCGTCGCATCGAACGGTTCGGTGTCCGTACCGCCGTTCCCGGCAAGCGGGTTGGTCACCGATGCGACCCCCGGCACGGCCGTGCGCAGGACGCTGGCCGCGTCCACCGCCACGGCACCCTGTCGGCCGCCCCCGGTGCGGTAGCTGAGGGCCCGTACGTTGCCCATGCCGGGCGGGAGCGCGACTCCGTGCACGCCGTCGCCGAAGGCGACCACACCGGTCTCGGCGTTGAGGGTGTAGACCCGGTCTGCGGGGCCCGCGGCGGCCAGGTCGGGCACCTCGCGCCACACGGGCACGGAACGCCGCGCGAGGGGGGTCGGACCGGTACCGGGGAAGAGCGGTGCGGCGGGGTCGTCGGCGACGGTGACGGTCAGTGAACCCGGGACGACGGGTGGCGTCGCCACTCGTAGCCGCACGCCCGCTCCGGCGTCCGGTTCCCGGGGGCCGACGGGAACGGGGCTCAGGACCTCGTCGCGTACGGTCCGTGTGGCCGAGGCGAGGACCGTGTGCGGCAGGACGGCGACGAGCCGAGGCGGCTCGGCGTACGCCCCGCCGACCAGGCGCACGCGCAGCCAATGGGCAGTGGGCAGTTGGGTTCCGCCCGGTGGGCGACCTGGGCGCCAGCCTGCGGGCAGCCGTAGCTGTATGGTCCCGGTGCCGGAGAGCGCGCCCGTGCGGTCCACCACGACGTCGGCCCTCCTGAACGTGTCGCCGTCGAGCACGGACCAGCGCAGCTGCGGATCGGGCGCTCCCGGTGGCGCGACGGCTCCCCGCGCAGCGGCGGCGGGACCACCGGGGCGCGGGGCCGCCACGAAGGCGAGCGAGAGCCCGCCCTCGGGTGCGTGGGGAGCGGTGAACCCCAGCCACAGGGCCGAACCTGCCGCGCCCTGGGCGCCGAACGGCAGGAAGCCACCGGTTTCGGGACCTTGCGCGGGCTCCACGTCGTCCACGGGCCCCGGCAGGGCCCCCGTCGCCGGGCCGCCCACGGCCAGGACCGTGAGCTCGGCGGGTGACACCCACATGTCGTCCACGCTCTCGAGTACCACTTCCGTGCCGTCCTTGCCCGGAGCACCCGCCTGGAAGCCCGCGGGAACCTGAACGCCCGGTCCGGCAACGGCCGTAGCCGTGAGGCGCAGCATCACCTGGGCGGGCGAGGCGGGCAGGGCGGAGACCCCCGCGATCCGCAGATGCTCGACGAGCAGCTTCTCGGGCAGCCGGTCGACGCGTGCGGCCACCGCCTCGGCCATCAGCGCGAAGAGGCGCAACAGCGCGACGCCCGCGTCGTCGGGCCCTGTCCCGGTCCACTCGGGCGTGAAGCCGCCGGCCCGCGCGCGCAGCGCGGCGATCAGGTCCTGCCGTGTGACGCCCAGCGGCACCGGGCGCCCGTCCGCGTCGAGTAGCGCCGTGCGCGTGGCACCGGCGGACAGCGTCCACCACGGTTCGCCCGCGCCCGGCGCGAGCCTGGCGGAAGGATCGACGGCGGCGGGGCGGCCGGGGCCATGGGCGTTCATGTGCGCACCTCCCGTGGAAAGGCACCGGACGGCGGTTCGGTGCACACGAATACCTCGACAGGGCCGGGGAGTTCACCGGTGCGCAGCGGCAGATCCCCGCAGGACTCGTAGGGGCCGTCGTCCAGGGCCACGGCCACGGACCGCACCGGGGTGCGGTCGCCCACTGCCGTCAGCGCCTGTTCTACCGCGCGCAGCAGTGCCGAGGGGCGCAGCACGCCACCGAAGGGCCACCCGGTGCCATCGCCTCCGGTGAGGGGGTCGAGGAAGTGGTGCAGTGCCGCGTCGACGAGGTCCCGGCGGGCCGTGTCCGTGGCGAGCGTGACGCGTACACGGACCGGTCGGTAGCGCGGGGGCGCGGCGAACACGTGGGCACCCAGGAGGCGCGCGGCTGCCAGACGGTGGTGTACGGCGGTGAGCGCCCCCGGATCGGGAACGGGCAGCGGTACGGCACTTTCGCCGGGGCCGCGCGGCACCCGGGGGACGACCAGCGTGGTCACGGCGCCGGGCACGGTCCGCCCCGGGTGTGCGGGGTGGGCGCCGACCAGGGCGTGGGCGCGGGCGACGGCCACCCCGGGCGTGGAGAGGGCGAGTTCCTCGTGGTCCGCGGCGGACACGGCGCGGGTGACAACGGCGAGCGCGGTGGCGGCCCGGCGCCGTGCGGCTGACGGGGACTCCGTCTCGGCGCCGCCCTCGGACGGCACCGGGGCCCGCGCGCCGCACGGAGTGTCAGGGGGTTCGGTGTCCGTGGACGTGCCGGTGAACACCCAGTTCCCGGGCGGGTCTTCCGCTCCGGGAGTACGCGGCGAACGCGCCCGTGCGAGTTCGGCGAGAGCGGGGAAGGCGAGCAGCGCGGCGGGCGCGGCAGTTCGGGCTGACACGCGTACGGCCGGGTCCGCGCCACCGTTGCCGGAAGGGCCGCCGCCCAGCCGGTACTCCGCCCGCAACACGGTCCGGGATCCAGGGCCGTCGGGCCGCGGGATCCGCCCGGTCAGACCGTCGCCGAAGCGCAGCGCCCCGAAGGCCCGGTCCACGGTGAACACCCGGTCGAGCGGCCCGCTGAACGCCAGATCCGGCACGGCTTCCCACTCGTATGCGCGGCCGCTCCCGGCGTCGTCCGACTCCCACAGCGTGAACCGCCCGACATCGACCAGCCGCCCGGCGGCATCGCCCGGCAGTACGGCGACCGGGCCGGAAACCGGTGACCAGTTGGCGAGTTGAGCCACCACGGGCCCATCGGCACCCTCCTTCAGACCGACCCGTTGTGCGTGGTGCGCCGGCACGGAGTTGGGCGAGAGCCGCAGCAGACGCGGCGGTGCGGCGAACGTCGCGGCAGACGTGGCGAGGACAAGCTCCCGCTCGACCCCCGCGGCCGTGGCCGGCAGCGTGACCCGGACAAGGCCGGAGCGGCGCAGCCCGCAGGTCCCGTCCGACACCGCCCCGCCCGGCAGCGGCTGGGCATACCCGATGGGCCCGTAGGACCAGCGGAGTCGCGCGGGCGGGGGGACACCGTCCGCCGCCGCCGTGGACCAGCCGTCAGGTGTGCGGTTCCCCGTCCACGGACCGGCCGGCTGCTCAAGGACAAGGAGCAGGGAGAGCTCCGCACCGCCCGGGAATCCTTCACCGGAGACCGAGAGCCGGATGCCGACCCGTGCGGGATCCCCGTACCCGTCGGTCAATGGCACCGGACGTCCGGCGGCGAGGTCGACGGTGTGGTCCCGGCCGCCGTCCGCTTCCCGTACCGACAGGCCGGTCACGGTCACCGGCAGCACGTCCAGATCGCGGTCGAGGTGGAAGCCGGTCCCACGCCCCGGTTCACGGCTGAAGGAAGCACCTTCCCTGATCCGCAGCCGGGTGCCCGGCTGCTGCGGGACGACCTGCAGGACTGTCGCCGCGGCCGTCGCCGTCGCGGGTCCGGGCACGCCTAGGAGCCGGAGCACCGCGTGCACGACCGCGTCGGGGACCTGGTCGAGCCGGTAGATCTGCTGCTCCAGGAGGTAGGCCTGGAGATCGAGGAGCGTCATGCCGGGGTCGACGGGGGAGTGCAGGGTCCAGCGGCCCGAGGAGTCGGCGGGAATCCGGGTGCGGATTGCGTCCACCAGGTCGGCCCAGGTCAGATCGTCGAGCCGTAACGGTGTCAAGGTCATGAGCCGTCACCCCCACCGGGCGGGCCGCCGGGAGGCTCGCCCGCCCCGAAGGCGCCCGTGCCGCCCACCAGGCCGGAGCCGCCGTCGAGGTAGTACGGGAAGACGAGCGTCTCGTGCCGCCCGCTGGTCCTGACCCGGTAGTCGACGAATACGGTCACCCGCCACTCCTCGCCCGCCTGTGCCTGCGCCCGTACCCCGTCCACGGCCGCCCGTGGTTCGAAGTCGCGGATGGCTTCGCCGATCGAGTCCTCGAGCTGGCGCAGAACGCGCGCACTGCCGGGCGAGAAGACCAACTCCGGGGCGCGGGTGCCTATTTCGGGCCGCATGACCCGCTCGCCGAGGGCGGTGCGCACCAGGACGAGGAGACAGTCGCGGACACTCTCCTCGCCCGCCGCGTACGAGAGGCGCCCCGAGGCGTCCGGCAGCAGCGGGAAGCGCCAGCCCTGCCCCAGGAACGCGTCCGGTCCGCCGTTCACATCGCCACCTGCACTTTCGGTGCCAGGGGCGAGGGGCCGGGCGGGAGGGGTGTCCCGGTCACGCCGGACGGGGCGACCGGGTGGGTATGCGAGAGGGCCCAGGTAGCGAAGGCTGTTCCTGCCAGCACGGGTTGCGACGCGTTGCTGCCCAAGTTCACCTTTGGCGTTTCCAGCGTCACCGAGGGACCGGAGATCGTCACGGACCCGGAGCCGGCGCTGATCTCCACGGAGCCGTCGGCGGTCACCGTCACCGTGCCGTTGGACGCGGTCCGCACCACCACCGACTTGTTCGCGTCGTCCAGCGTGATCCGGTGTCCCGCGGACGAGGTGAGCCGCACGGCCTCGTTGCCCGGACTGTCGTCCAGGACCAGCTCGTGGCCGTGCTTGGTCCGCAGCAACTTTTCGTCCTTGTTGCGTGAGCGGTGCGTGGGCGGCTTGTCGATGCCGTTGTAGAGGCAGCCGATGACGATGGGGAACCGCAGATCGCCCTGGTCGAAAGCGACGAGCACCTCGTCGCCCTCCTCGGGCACGAGGCTCACGCCGTAGCCGTTTCCCGCGTACGGCTGTGCCACCCGGCACCACTCGGTGATCATGGCGCTGTCGAACCGGAGCAGTTTCAACTGCACCCGGCACTCGTGCTCCGGGTCGTCCTCCACCTTCTCCACCACACCCGTCACCACACCGAAGTACGGCTCGCCCCCTGCCGGTCCCGGCAATGCAGTCATGGTCCCGTCACCGCCCTTCGGATGTGCGCCGTGCCTCGAACGAGGTGATGAATCCGGCGGAGTTGAAGGAATGCGACACCTTGGTCGTGTAGTAGGTGCCGCCGAACCTGCTCCCCACGCCACCGATCCGCAGGGAGTCGCTCGGCACCAGCGCGGGCGCTCCGGTCAGCCGGCCCGTACAGGTGACGTAGTGGTAGGCCCTGTCGCGCAGCACGCTCGCGGCGAGAGCCCGCGCCTCCTCCTCGGAGAACACCGGCCGATTGACGATCAACTCGCCCCTACCGCCCATCGTCTGGGCTGCTGCCGCAGGCCCGCTGCGGCCGGCGTCCGGCTCGGCCTTGACGTCCGCGTCCGTCGCGGTGGCGACGATCTCCTTCTTCGTCCGGGGGTCCCAGCCGCGCACCGTCACCATTGCGACCTGCCCGGACAGCCTCACGGATGGCCGGAACGAGATCAGGTTGGGCACGGGAGCGGTCCCAGCGGCATCGCCCCGGCCAGGGCCCTTGTACCAGAGGTCGAAGGTGTGCGGCTGCCGTTCCGTCGAGCCCGCCCGGCCGTCGGCCGGGCAGACGAAGTACAGCTTTTCCACCCCGCTCCGCGGATCGGGTGCCACGTAGAACTCCCGGTCGATGCCCTTCGCCCGTGCCAGCAGGAAGGCGGCGTCGTCCTGGACGGTCTGCACGACCACCGGATGCACCACGCCCCCCTTCTCCGCCACAAGGCCGAGCCCGTACCGCTGTGCGACCCTGTCCGCGATCTGCCAGTCGGCGAGGTTCAGGAACTTCTTCACGTCGCCGGACTCCGGTTTACGGTCCTTCATTCGCGTCGTGCTGTCCTGGCAGGTGACCCGAAGAAGGGCGGGCCCCGAGGTGGAGAAGTCCGCCTGGACGCCGGTGACATGACCGAAGGCGACCACTGGCGGATCGTCCGGCCCGGTGTAGCCGAGCCTGACCATCACGGGCCGGCCGGCGGCGAAAACCTTGTCATCGCCAAAGCGCAGCAGCTGCTGCGTCTCGTCCCAGTTGCTCAGCGTCAGCGAGAAGGTTCCGGTCCTGTCCAGCTCGCGCACCACCTGGATGTCGACCACGGAGTTGTTGACCGCTGCGGTCTCGGCGCCGTCAAGGGTGATCGTGAAGCGGGGGGCGGAGATGTCGGCCGGGTACGGTGCCGCGGCTGCTTTCGGTGGGGTGGCCATCACCGCTCACCCCCGTCCCAGGGCGGGCACGACGAGTGCCGTTCCCGGCGTCAGCGCCCGGGGATCGGCGAGGCCGTTGGCGGACGCGAGCTCACGCCAGCGCCCGGAGTCCCGGTACACCGCGGCCGCGATCGAGGAGAGCGTGTCGCCGCGCCGCACCGTCCAGACCTTGGGCACGGTCGGTGAAGACGTCGGTGTCCTCTGCTGTTGTGTCTTCGGCGCCGTGAACTCCTTGAGAGAAAGGGACACCTTGGCGCGGGTCGGTGTCCCCTCCCGGTCGAAGAGCACATAGGTGATGGCGAGACTCTCGATCACACCGGTGAACTCCGGGTTGCTGCCCCATTTGAAGGTCACCACCGGTGGCATGTGAGCCTTGGGTTCACGGAGTGTCAGCTTCTGGAACGCGTCGAGATACTCCGTCTGTACGTTTCGTGCAGGGCCCTTCGGCGCCTCCGACGTGTCGACCAGCGCGTCCAGCTTCAAGATGCGCGCGCCGCCCCGTAAGTACTGCAGTGGGGGCGAGTCCAGGTGCAGCACCTCGATCTCCTGGTAGTTCACCCCTTTGGAGACCGCGTACTCCGTCGGGTTGATGGGGAGCTTGAGCAGCGGCGTCGCGGACGGCGAGTTGTCGCCGGGCAGTGTGACCGTCAGGGTCGCCCGGTTCAGTGCGGCGCCCTGTGCCGACGAGACGTCGGGCGACGAGGTCATCACACACCTCCGGAGCAGCCGGGGGTGGTTGCGCCGGCGTTGCCCTCGGCCGGCCTGTCACCGGTCAGGGATGCCTCCCGGGCGAGAAGCAGGTCGCGGGACCTCGCGTCCTCCTGCCGCTGCGACCACTCACGTATGTGCGCCGCGAAGAGCCGGGCGAAGACCGCCGTGTCGTCCCCGCCGACCTCGAAGTCGACCGACAGATGATGAATCGTCAGCATCCTCGTCTCCCCAACCTGTGCGAACCCATGACTGCGTCCTGTCCTGCGGCTGCCCACTGCCGGCCCCTCGTCCGTCAGCCGAGCTCCAACCCCTCCTGTCGCACCGACACGAGACCCTCGTGGGCGATCTCCAGCTGCTCGAGGGCCACTTCACTGCGCTCCGCGTGCAGATCCGGGCCCGTCCACTTCGAGGCGAGGCCTCTACGGAAGGCCCACACCGCGCCGGGCAGCCCGGCCGCGTCGAGCAGGACCACCGCGCCGCTGCGGCGCGCGCCCAACGGATCGGCGAGCCCCGTCTGGTACCAGTCCCAGAGGCTCGGTCCTCTGGCCACGCCGCGGTGCAGCACGATCCGGTTCCAGGAGTGCCGCACCGGGAACTGCCGCACCCGGTCGTTGACCCCGCCCTCCGGATACGCCAGCACCTCCAGCTGCGCGCCGATCCCCGTGACCTGCTGGAAGGCGCCCTGCGCAGTCAGCGCGAGCAACGCCGTCTGTGTGGGCGGCAGATGGGCGACAGCCGGGCCGAGTGCCACAAGGAACCGGAACTTCGGCAGCGGCTCGGTGAAGAACTCCAGCGGCCCGGTCATCCCTCCACCACCTCGAGACGGTCCGGCGGGCTCATCAGGAGCCGTACGGAGATGAATTCCATGGGTGCCGCAGGAGCCAGCTCCACCTGGCAGACGAGCTGCCCGAGCGCCGCGAGCTCCGGAGGGTTCAGCGCCTCGTCGCACCGCACCCGAAAGGCCTGCGCAGGACGGGCTCCGGCCAGGGCGCCCGCCTCGAACAGATCGAGCAGCACCTCGGTGAGCCCCTGTACGAGCAGCAGCCGCAGGCCGGGGGTGTCCGGCTCGAAGACCAACGGTTCGGCCACGGCGCGCGCCGCCCGCACCAGGCGGTGCACCAGCCTGCGGTGGGCGATGAACCAGCCGTCGCCCACGCCGCCGGCCCGCAGCTGCGGCACGGCGGTCCTGCCGCCCCACACGAGCGGGCCACGGCCGGGCAGACAGCGCAGCAGGTTCGCGCCCGACGCGTAGACGGCCGCCTCCTGCTCGGGGCGCAGCACATGAGCGAGGTCCACGACGTCCTCGAGCGAGGCGTTGGCCGGGGTCGCGAACGCGCCCCGCTCGCGGTCGAGACGCGCCACCACCCCCGCGACGTGGCCGGAGGCAGGCATCGTACGCAGCGACGATCCGCCGGATGCCGCCGGATCCGACACCCGCAACGGCGGCCAGTGCACGGCGCACGCCTGAAGCCCTGCCGTGCCGTGACGCTGCCGCAGTGCGTCCATCCACCGGGCGGCGTACAGGGTCGCCGCGGCGGGGTCGGCGGCTCCGGCGTCCGACGACGGAGGGTCGAGCAGGGCCAGGCGGTCGAGGGCGATGGCGCACTCCTCGATCAACAGGTCGGTGATTACGTCCCGTTGCGCCGTGCCGACCCCGCAACGGTCCAGGTCGGGCAGCGCGAGCAGGGCGGGTTCCGGCAGGTCGGCCATGGCGTATACGGCATTGGTGTACACACGGGCAAGGGTTTCGCCGTCATCGGGGCTGCCGGGTGCGGGAGTTCCTCCCGTGAGGGTGGTGGTCTGCGTTCCCGCATGCGACGCGCCGGCCCGGTCGGCGGGCGCGGGACCGTCCGGACGCAGCCGGACTAGCCGGGAGAGCCCAGCCACGGCGTCGGGGAGTTCGGCGGCGGGCAACCACCCGAACGACTCGGGAGGCTCGCCGGGTGCATCGATCCTGACGAGCACGTGAGGGCCATCGGCGATCATGCCCGGACGATGACGGACCGTCACCCTCGTGCCGTCCGCCCAGCCACCCGGCGACGCGGCCTCGACCCGGCAGCCCGCCGCCGGGCCGTAC
The DNA here is from genome assembly GCF_000716805.1 of Streptomyces yerevanensis. Classification (NCBI taxonomy): domain Bacteria; kingdom Bacillati; phylum Actinomycetota; class Actinomycetes; order Kitasatosporales; family Streptomycetaceae; genus Streptomyces; species Streptomyces yerevanensis. The sequence continues at coordinate 27,274 of NZ_JNWJ01000056.1, forward strand.
GGCGAGGGAGCCCCGGCCGGCCACGCGGCCGCAGCGGACGTCACCCCCACGGGCTCGAGCCGCACCACCCACAGCGCACTGCCGCCGTTGACGAAGAAACCCCGGATCGCGTACGGCAGATCGAGCGCGGCGTCCAGGCCCCCGAAGACGGCGGTGTACGCCGCCCAGTCCGTGACGCGCACCGGGGAGGCCAGGGGCCCGCGCCGGGTGCGCCCGGCGAAACAGGCCGCATCGGTGCGCAGCGGCTGTACGGGATCGGCCGCGGCGACGGCCGTGGCAGTCAGTCCCGGCAGCGACGTTCCGGCGGACAGCGGTGGTTGGAGGGCAGAAGTGGGCACGACAGCCTCCCGGTTAATCGGCCATCCTGAGTTCTACGACGGCGAGCTCGACGGTCTCCATCGCGATCTCGTTCTTGGTCGCATTCAGCGATGGGCCGGTGTACTTGACCGGCCAGCCACCGTCGAACGTCCAGCGCATGACTTCCTGCCGACTCTCGTCGAGCAGGATGATCGCCCCGGTGGCGCGCAGAGGCTGGCCGTTCATCGACAACTTGACCCAGTTCCAGAACTCCATATGGCCGGTGATGCCGCGCTTCAGGACCAGATTGGAGTGCTTGGTGAGGCCAGTCAGCTTGCTCACACGGTTGTGCTTGTCACTGCCGTTGCGGTACTCGATCGGCTGGATGTCCACGGTGAGGCCCGTCACCTCGGTGAAGGACGCCTGAACGTCCTGCCCATTGGGGGCGACACCGGTGACCTGAACGAGGAAGTTGAAGGAGCTGTACTGGTCAGGGCGCGTAATGGGGGGCACAGTCGACCCCTCTCCCGCGGCGGCTGCCGCGTCATCGGTGTCGCGGCGTTCGCAGCCGTCGCGGCGTGGAAGTTGGTCAGGACGCGATCGACTCGCGCGTCGCCTGCTGGATCCGGACGATCACGAACTCGGCCGGGAAGACGGGAGCGATTCCCACCTGGCAGACAAGCTGGCCGAGCGCGAGATCGTCCTCTGTCATCGTGGTGCGGTCGCAGACGACGTAGAAGGCCTCTTCCGGGACCGTGCCGGCCAGCGCGCCGGATCGCCAGACGCTGGTCAGGAAGCTGGTGATGGTCTGCCGGACCGACTCCCACAACGCTCCGGTGTTGGGCTCGAAGCAGACCCACTGCAATCCTTCGTCGAGCGACTCCTCGATGAAGAGGAAGAGCCGCCGGACGTTGACGTAACGCCACCGCGTGTCATCGGCCAGGGTCCGTGCGCCCCATACCCGTTGGCCCAGGTTGGGGAAGGCCCGCAGCACGTTGATGCCGACAGGGTTCAGGGTGTCCTGCTCGCGCCGCGTGATGTCGGCGGTGAATCCCGCGCCGGGGACGATGCCGCGCAGCACGACGTTGGCCGGTGCCTTGTGGACGCCCCGTTCCAGGTCCGTCTGGGCGTAGACGCCGATGACGTGCCCCGAAGGGGGCGCCTCCAGGCTGCTGTTGCCCGCCGGGTCCGGCACCTTGAGCCAGGGGTAGTAGAGCGCGGCCCGGTCCGTGGACAGGCTGGCGCGGAAGGTCTTGATGTCGTCGATGGTGGCCTTGGGGTGCCCGTCGAATACGGCGAACCGGTCGCCGAGTTGTTCGCAGTGGGTGTTCAGGCCGTCCAGAACATCTGCGTTACAGACACCGGGCACGGCGCAGTTCGAGATCTCGTCGATGTCCTCGAGTGCCTTGATGCCCGTGCGCTTCCCGGAGCCGCCATCCGTACCGGTGTAGTCGGCGGAGGTGGGACTTCCCGCGCCGTCCGCGCCGCCGGCCAGTTGCGCAGTGGCGATCGGGCCGCGCTGATCGATCCTGGGGACGAGCGTGCTCAGGGGCGGCAGCGGGGCGGCGCCGATCCCGAGGGTGAGTAGCCCGTTCGGGTCCGCGCCGACGGCCGCGGCCAGCGTCGCCAGATCGGCGGCTGGGGCCTGGGATGCGGCGGGGACCAGGAAAGTCTGCGGTGGTACGCCGGGAGGCGTCTCGACGATCTCGAGCCGGAACCCCACCAGGAAGAGCTTGTCCTCCGCGACAGCCGCCGTCGCGGGCGCACGGTCCAGGGTGATCGTGCTATTGGCCCAGTCGGGAGCTCCCACGACTGTGTGCACACTGGGGGCGTCATTGGTGGCGGCGGGGATCAGGAGAAGGGTGTCCTTGTCCTTGACCGCGCCCAGAGCGGTGAGCTTCACGGTGGTCGCGGGGGCGGCTGCAGGCGGTGCGGCGACCGTCGCTGAAGCACCCCGCGAGAGCCGCAGCGCGACATGAAGACTGTTGCCGCTCGCTCCCGCCTGACGTGCTGTCGCGGTAAGAATCACCGCTCCGGGCGCCGGCGCGGGAGGAGCGTCTGTCAGCGTTGCCGCCGCGCGGGTGCTGTTCGCGGTCGGGCGCGGGACCCGCTTGACGTAGAGCTGTTGGCCACCGTTGTCGAAGAAGCCCTTCACCGCGAGCGGCAGCAGCCACCAGTGGATGCCGTCTTTGTCGGCGGCGGTGATTTCAGTGGGGCTCGGCTGCAGGAAGCCGCCAAAGACGCGGTGGAAGCCCTCCAGACTGGTCACCAACTGGGGCTTGCCCTCCAGCGGTCCGCGAGCGGTGACACCGACCATGCCCGCGATGCTGGTACTGACCCCGGCGATGGGCCTGGGACCGCTGGTGAGCTCCTCGATATAGACGCCTGGGCTGAGATATTCGGGCATCGGGCTTCCTCCGCTACGGGATCTCGATGAGCTGCTCGGAACCGCGGACGTCCTCCGCGGTCAGCTGGACCGACACCTCCGGGCCGCCGACCTGGCCGGGGGCCGCGCGCGCCGTGATCGTGAACCACTCGGGGTCGGGCGCGACGGGGCCGGGCAGCAACGGCTTGCTGCCGACCTTGCGCAGCGGCAGCCGGAAGAAGCCGTCGGGTGCCGTCGCTGCGTACTCCACCCAGTCGGCGCCCCGCGCAACATGGTCGGAGTCGGTCCGGGGCCGACCGCTGACCGAACCTCCGGCCGTGGCCGCACCGGGGACCCCGCCACGCCGTACCCGCCCGCGCAACAGTCTGATTCCGGGCGGAAACGGGTAGTTGGGCAGCGGATACAACCGCATGCGCGTGACCGGAGGCACCGTGGATGACGGGGCGTCGAACGCGACACCGTCCGGATGACCGGCGGCGAGCAGATAGGGCGAGACGAGCCGGACGCGTACCCGCTGTACTGCGCTGCCGGGGGTGATCGGACGAGGACTGGCCAGCGACGGCAGAAGGATCACCCCGCTCGGGGTGGTCACGACAGGAACATCGCCGTCGGCCGCCCATCGCCCGTCGGCCAGGCGCCGTTCGACCACGACGGTGACCCGCAGGGCGGGCACGCGTCCGGTGAACGCGTCCACGGGGAGCAGACAGACCGGCCCCGCCGCGATCCGTATGTCCGCCGGCCCGCCGGCCGTCACGGCCCTGCTCCCGGACTCTGCCCGACGCCGATCTCGCCGCCGGTGACGGGAGCATCCGTGGTGATGTCCCGGGATGCCAGATTGACCACCCGCACCTCGTAGTTGAGGGAGAGCCGGTACGGCTGGGCGATGGCCCACCACACCTTGGCCCGCTCGTCCAGGGACAGCGGGGCCAGTCGCAGCGCCAGCGGTTCCCCGGAGTCGACCACGCTGTTGCTGTGCGCGGCCGCCGCGAGCAGCAGTGGGCCCTGCAGGATGGCGTTGTCGTACAGTGCCCGCATCGCCGATCCGAGCAGACGCTGTTGGGCGTCCGGTGTGCTGCCGGTCGGGATGACCAAATAGCGCAGCAACAGGGCCATGTCGGCCCTGCGGCGCTCCTGCCGGACCGCGCCGGTGACCGGATCCTCGACCACGGTGCGGCGCGGAGGCCGGTTGCGTGTGCTCGGATCCTCGGCGACTTCGTAGAGGAAGAGTTCGAGCCCGAGCCATCCGCTGCTGCCCTGCTGTTGCCCCACGAGTGCGACGAGGCGAACCTCGGCCGAGGTATCGGACTCATGCACCGCGTCGGTGAGTACGTGGACCAGGATGTCGGACACATCGGCGATGACATCGGAACCGACCACCGCAATCACCCCCTGACCGTGCACCTGCGACTCGGATGCGTACCGAGAACCGCCGGTTGGACCGGTCGTCCACCGCCGAGGTTAAGGGCTGGGCATGCCCTGGCTCTTCAGGGAAATCCCTAGCATTTCCCTGGGCCCGGTGGCGCTCGCGGGTGATCGGACGGGGCGGTACGCAACTGGAGTGCAGGCTGTGTCGCACCCCCGTGGAGCGACCGCGTCCGGCCGACGAATCTGTGCAGCCGTCGCCCACCGTGAATCGATGCCGCTGTGTGCGACCGGGCGGGTCGCCGGCGGAGGCAGCTTCAGGCCCCCGATGAGGACGCGCGCCTGCGGAAGCCGCATCAGGCCCGAGAGCGGTACGCCGAAGTGCGGGTCAGTGGCCAACGCGCCGTACTCGGGCTGGACTCTTTGCCACCGTCCCTCTTGTCGCTATTCATTGAGGGAGCTCCCCCAGGCGTCCAGGTCGTGTCGCAGTGGCGCCACTTTCGCCGAGTGAATCGCTTTCGCCGGACGTGGCTGGCTCGTCGTCCACAGGGCGCGCGATCCTGTCCGCCACCCGGGAATACGTCATAACCAACTCACCTGCACTTGAGTCTCGCCGTCGCTCGAATCCTGGCTCAGTCAAGATTTCCGTGAAGCCGCTCATGCTTTCGTGCGCCGGTGACGCTCCGTCACAGGCGGCGTGATACTCGGCGAGTGTGAGGAGCTGCTGAAGACCGTATTACCGCACCTGGGCGGGGTGCTGGTGGAGGAAGTGAGGCCCGAGGGCGGGGTGTTACGCATTGTGGCGAGAACTCGAGAGTCGCTTCCGGTGCCGTGCCCGGACTGTGGGGCACCAGCGGTACGACGGCACAGCGGATACCAGCCGTCTCGCGGACGGCGCGGTCGGCGGGCGGCAGGTATCCATCGAGCTGACCATCCGCCGGCTGTTCTGCGATGCGCCGGGATGCGTCCGCGTAACCTTCGCCGAGCAGGTCGAAGGACGACGGTGCGCTATGGGCGCCGAACCCCGCAGCTCAGGGACTTGCTGAGTGCGATTTCGGTGGCTCTGGCCGGTCGGGCGGGTGAGCGGTTAGCGGCCCGGCTGCCGGCGCCGGCCAGCCGGACCACCATGCTGGGGCTGGTCATGGCCTTGCCTGATCCGCCCGCCGGGACGCCCCGGGTGCTCGGCGTTGACGAGTTCGCCACCCGCAAAGGCCACAAGTACGGCACCGTGCTGGTCGATTGTGAAACCCATGCTCCGATCGACCTGCTCCCGGACCGGGAGTCGGCCACCTTCGCCGCCTGGCTCACCGACCACCCCGGAGTGGAGATCATCTGCCGCGACCGGGGCGGCGCCTTCGCCGACGGCGCCCGCTTCGGAGCCCCCGATGCGGTCCAGATCGCCGATCTCTGGCACATCTGGCACAACCTCGCCGAGGCGGTGAAACACCTGGTCTTGTGTCCTGAACATGAAAGGGAGTTGGTTGTAGGTCAGCTTCTGGAAATGATGCTGTGCGGAAGATGAAGGAGTAGTGGCCCTTCGGAGTCGCCCTGCGGGGGGAGGCTTCAAACTACCTCATGCTGCATTGGGTTGAAGGCCGTTGTGGTGAGCGATGAGGAAAAGGCGTCGTGAGAGGCGTCAGGTGGGGATCGGGAAGACGAACGCAAGTGAATCGCTGCTGACGTGTCGCAATGTTTCTGGACGACATCAAAACCGGGGTGTGACCTGAATCCCGGGATAAGCCTGGCGGGCGCCCGTCTATTGGCCAGGCGGTGTCCGGCATGTAGGCGACGTGAGCCCGATCTGCGGCTTCCGTATGGAACAGGAGAAGGCAGGCACCGATACAGCCCGCCGCGCTGCGGCGGCAAGAGGGAGTACCCCAAGCAGCGGACACTGCAAGGGGCTGAGTACCGACGCGGAGCCTGCTGGCGGACCGGCTCGTAGTAGTGATGAAGCCCCTGTAACGAGGGTGGAGCGAAGGGGCCGGGTCGTTCGTGACTGTGTTGATCGCATCAACCGGACTGTGTCCGGGAGGAGTCCGAGGAACCAGTTGAAGTCTCAGAGCAAGCCGTTTGAAATTTCCAAGTGGGAAGTCAAGGAATATCGACGACTTCGAGAAAGACCTGAAGGGCAACCTCTACAAGGTCTGGAACCGGATGTCGTCAGGCTCGTACTTTCCGCCCCCGGTGCGCGCGGTGGCTATTCCCAAGCCTCACGGAGGCGGCGAAAGAATGCTCGGCATTCCCGCTGTCGCCGACCGGGTGGCCCAGACCGTGGTGGCACGGCATCTGATGCGGCGGGTGGAGCCCATTTTCCATCCGGACAGCTACGGATACCGGCCTGGACGGTCCGCGCTGGACGCGGTGGGAAAATGCCGGGAGCGGTGCTGGAAGCGGGACTGGGTGGTGGAATTCGACATCACCAAGTTCTTCGACAGCGTCCCCTGGGACCTGCTGGTCAAGGCGGTGGAAGCACACACCGACGCCGTCTGGGTGAACTTGTATGTGCGGCGGTGGCTTGCTGCCCCGCTCGTCATGCCCGACGGCTCCCTGCGGGAACGGGAACGTGGAACCCCGCAAGGGGCCCCGGTATCTCCCGTCCTGGCGAACCTGTTCCTGCACTACGCGTTCGACACCTGGATGGACCGGGAGTTCCCGACCGTCTGGTTCGAGCGCTATGCGGATGACGCAGTGCTGCACTGCGTCACCGAGCATCAGGCCCGCCAGGTGCTGGCCGCGCTTGCGGACAGAATGGCCGAGGTCGGGCTGCAACTGCACCCGGACAAGACCCGGATCGTGTACTGCCAGGACGGAAAGCGCCGGCGCTCCTACGAGCACACGGCGTTCACCTTCCTCGGGTACACCTTCCGCGCCAGACTGAACCAGAGTCGACACGGCAGCCGCTTCGTCGCGGTCGACCCGGCAGTCAGCAAGGACGCCTTGAAGAAGATGGGGCGGGAGGTGCGTTCCTGGCACCTGCACACCCGCTCGGACCTGTCCTTCCAAGACCTCGCGCGCAGGATCAACCCTGTGGTGTCGGGCTGGATCAACTACTACGGCCGCTACAGGTGGTGGGAGTTGAACGCCTTCCTGATGCGCATCAACGCCTACCTGGTGCGCTGGATCCGCCAGAAGTACAAACGGCTCGCGGCCAAGCGGAAGGCCCTCGCGAAGATGCAGGAGATCGCCCAGCGATACCCCCGCATGTTCGTGCACTGGAGGTTGACCACGAGCGCCGTACTGATCTGACGATCAGAACGACAAGAGCCGTATGACGGGAGACTGTCACGTACGGATCTGTGAGAGCCGGGAGGTGAGATCCCTCCCGGCTACTCGGCAAGGAGGTGAAGATCTCCGACACCGAACGCTTCGTGATCTGCCACAACCCCGAAGCCGCCGTCCGCGACGAATACGTCCGCCGACAGCTCGTCGCCCAGCTCACCGAGCTGATCGCCGACACCGACAAGCTCAGTGAGTTCAAGCGCGGTGAACTCCGCGGGAAGATCGCCGGCAAGCCCGGCCTGAACCGCTACCTGCGGACCACCCCGACCGGCAAGCTCCGCATCGACACCGCCCGGATCAAGACCGAGGCCAACCTCGACGGCAAGTACCTCCTGCGCTGCAGCGACCCGCACCTGTCGGCCGAGGACATCGCGCTCGGCTACAAGCAGCTCCTCGAAGTCGAGCGCGGCTGGCGCGACATGAAGCAGATCATCGACCTGAGGCCGGTCTACCACCACCGCGAGGAACGCATCCGTGCGCACGTCCTGCTCTGCTGGCTGGCCCTGCTGCTGATCCGGATCACCGAGACCACCACCGGTGCCACCTGGACCACCATCCGTCGCGAACTCGACCGACTCCACCTGGGCACCTTCACCGGCCCCACCGGGCAGTTCAAGCAGGTCACCGCCCTGACCAAGCCCCAGCGCGACCTGCTGGCCAAGCTCGGCGTCCCCGCCCCGAAGCAGATCCTCGATCTGAAGCCCGCACCCCGCTGACCAGCCAGAACGCCATCGCCTAGAGAAACGCCCTCCGGGCGCCACCAGTCATGTTCCCGCAGGTCACACAACAGATTCGGGTCTCCAGCCGACTGAATTACGCGGAACGCAGGCGAGTGTCAGGAGCGGTATCGCAACCGAACATAGTGGTTGGGATGCGGCTCCTCCCGGTCAATCGAGGAGGCCCGTGCTCGTCGCGCGCCCCAGGAGCGCGAGTTGGGGCCAACCTTGAATTGGACAACGGCGTGAACTTAGCTCGAGACATGGTCATCGGGGTGGGTACGGTGCCCCGGCCGGCATCGGTGGAGTCAACTGCACAGCGGTGTTTGTGCCGACTGGCTGGTCGCAGTCCCGGGCGGCTTCGTCCTCTCCCTCTGTACCCGCCGGGCTCGGGACCTGACCTGCGAATGCTGAGGTCCGCAAGGTGCGTGGCCGGTAAGGGAGGTACCCAGGCAGAATTGGAGACCGGTGGGGCTTGCTGCAGCGCGCCGATGCTGTCTCGAACGTCCGTGTACGGCACCCAACAGCTGCGGAGGACTGCCCAACGGTGGCACACTGGGAAGTGTGGCGATGAACGGAGCGCAACAGGCCCGAACAGGGCTTGAATCGTGTGGAATTGGTCGCCAGGTCTCGAAAGAGTTGACATGCACTTGACTGGGGGTCAAGGGGTCGCAGGTTCAAATCCTGTCGTCCCGACGGTGTGATGTCTCAGGACATCGGAATGACCCCGAACCCACGACTGGGTTCGGGGTCATCGTCGTTGTGGGCCGGGTGGGCGGCCGGTGGGTTGGTAGTCGCGGCTGGGGTCGATGGTCAGGTCGCGGAGGAGTTCGCCGGTTGCGGCGTTGACGATCCGGACGTCGAGGTCGTTGACCAGCATGATCACGTGGGTTCCGGTGTGGGTTCGTCCGACGCCGATGTGGTGCAGGCGCCCGGCCGGGCGGAGGGTGACGACGCCGGATTGATCGATGCGGTCGTGGCGGACGCGGGTGTGGGTGTCGGCGTCGCGGCTGTGGGCCGGCAGGGCCTTGGGCAGGGTGGTGTAGATCGCGGCGGGGGTGGCGCGGTGGGGACCGGTGGGGCCGCTGGTGGTTGTGGGCGTGGACGAACCGGTCGATGAGAGTCTGCAGCTGGGTGAGGGTGGCGGGCTGGTCGGGCTGGGCACGCAGCCAGTTCTTCATCGTCTGCTGGAAGCGTTCGACCTTGCCGCAGGTGGTGGGGTGGTTGGGGGCGGAGTTCTTCTGGGTGATGTGCAGGCGGCGCAGCTCGTGTTCCAGGGCGTTGCGGCCGCCGCGGCCGCCGGAGAGGCGAGTGGTGAAGACCATGCCGTTGTCGGTGAGGGTGGAGGCCGGGACACCGTGCACGGCGACGGTGCGGCGGAAGGTGTCCAGGACGATCGGGCCGGTCACGCGCTCCCAGCAGGTCACGTGCAGGGCGTAGCGGGAGCAGTCGTCCAGCCAGGTCAGGGTCTCGATGTCGGTGCCGGCCTGGTCGGCGAGCCGGTAGTGGGTGAAGTCGGCCTGCCAGGTCTCGTTGGGCAGCGCGGCCTGGAATTGGACGCTCCCGGCTGGCTCATCCCCAGCTCCTGGGCCAGGTCGGTCACCGGCCGCTCACCCGCCCGCAGCAGTGCCAGGATGTCCCGGCGCTGCGACTCGGCGATCGCGTTGAAGACGTCCGACGTCGTCGCTGCTCGTGCCATGGCAGCCATCGTATTCCTATATCGGCATACGTCAACGGTTGAGAATCGGGCGAGTCTTGTCGGATGACGATTGCAGGCCCCCGGCCACGCCCAGCTATGGACGTGTGGTGAACCGCCCGTCAGGGCGCTTGTGCAGCCAGCCGCGGTCGGCGAGCTTGGTCATCTTCGCCCGCAGCGGCTCCAGCCTGCCGCGCACCGACGCGTCCAGACCCAGCCGATCGCCAACCGCCCTGACCTGCACCGGGCCGTCCGCCTCCCGCACGAACGGTCGCTGCTGCGGCGCTTCGGGGTCTCGGGCAGGCTAGCGGGCCAGAACGCCGTACGCAGTGAGTAACCGGTCGGGGAACCGGCGAGCGCCATCGCCGTACGTACGGCGATGGCGCTCGCGTCCAGCACGTCGATCCTGGCCGGGGCCGGCGGCTGCCTCTTGACGGACCGGCCGGGCACCGCGGGACCGTCGCTCTTCCGCGACGGACGTCAGACGGGTGTCAGGTGGCACAGCGGCCCGAGGCGGAGCCGACGAGGGGCGGCGCCGTCGGTGCCGGGTACGCCCTGGGCGCGGAGGGTGTCGATGTCGGGGGCGATGCTGCCCGAAATCGCCGCGAACTTCGCGGAGTTGGCACCCTTGGCCAGGTGTGCCGGCACGGACACGGTGAGGTAGGTGGTGGCCGAGCCGGTCGGCGGGAGGGCCACGACGTACGAGTCCTGGCCGCCCACCTGGATGGTGGCCTTGCGTGCCGCGGTGCCGCCGTTGGCGTAGGTGATGTCCATCAGCTTGGTCCCCGCCGCCGAGGCGGTGACGACTGTGAACGTCGGGGTGGCGGCCATGCTGGCGTCCTCGTACGCCCACGAACGCCGTCAGTGCGCTCCGGCTGGAGGCGTTCCGACGCCGTCGGATGGCGCCGCGGTGCGGTGCGCTGTCATGGGTCAGGTCGCGGTCCACGGCGACGGCGAAGAAGGGCAGCTGCACGTCTCCCTCGACCGGGTCGCCGATGTCGAGGAGAACGGCCGAGGTGCTCATCGGATGGGCACCGGCCGACGATGCGAGGCCGCCGACCAGCAGGAATGCACGGCGCCATACGGTTCGGCCCGCTGGGCCGTTACTGGGGAGAGCCCTTTGAACTCGCCTTGTTCTCACGGAAGTTCACTGCATTCAAGGGGAAGAAGAACTTCCCAGGGGAGTACTGGGCGGCGGTCTCACGACGTTGGTGCTGTTGTCGGTGGGGGCGGCAAGTGATCTTCCCTATCACGGCCTTCGATCAGGGCGACATCACTCCACCGACTCCAGAATGCGGTCGAGTGTCCGGCGCCCCATTCTGCTCATCGTCGGATTGCTCTCGATGTAGTACCAGACAACACCCATCGCCTGTTCGAACGCCCATGCCTTGCCGCGCTCCCACTCGAGATCGTCACAGACCAGTGTTCGTCGGAGCACTTCCCGCGGGCCTGGCTGCAACAGGTGCCAGGCACTGACCAGATCCAGGGCGGGGTCGGCCGGGCCGAAGCCGCCGGTGTCGAGTACGCCGCTGAGCCGGTCTCCCGCGACCAGTACATTGCCGGGAATCAAGTCACCATGGCTCATCACGTCGGCACCCGTGCGTGGCAACTCCCGAAAGTGGCTCCACACCTGGCGCAGCCGGGGCACGTCGAGCAGCCGCTTACTCTCCTCGAAGCACTTCGCCATCCAATCGTCGTGGTGTGCGAGAACGCCCCCACGACCTTCGCCGCTGAAACGCCGCCCCCGCGTCTCGGCGCCCCGCAGGGCTGCGATGAAAGCCGCAAGGTCCTCGGCAAAAGCGTCCGACCCACTCGGGTCGGCATCAAAGGCGACCGTTCCCGGCAGCCATGTCTGGACCGACCACGGCATGGGGTAGCCCGCTCCAGGCTTTCCCAAGGCGACGGGTTCCGGGGCGGGGAACCGAGACACCTGTGCCAGCTCCGCGCTCGCCTGTGCTTCCTGTTCCAGAACCGCCAGCGCCTCGGCAGCATCGGCCAGACGCAGTGGGAAACGCGCAGAGAGGTCGTTCCCGATGCGGAAGATGGCGTGGACCGTCCCGGTCGACGACAGGAGTTGGATCACCTTGCCGCTCCACTGAGGGAACTGCTCCTCCACTGAGGGAACTGCTCTTGGATCAAGGTCGCAACGATGTCGGTGGTCACGTCCACTTGGTCATCGTGCATGGTCAATCTCGCAAGCCCTTCCACTAGTCCAATTCGAAACGCCGGAAGCAGACCAGATCAACTGAGACGACAGCCAGTATTCATACGCCAGGGTCCACATCAACTGAGATTTGCGGCCACCCAGGTGTCTCAACCGTTCTGGTCGCTGATGGCGATGAGCCGGTCTACACCGGTGGGTGCCTGTCCGGAGGGCAGGTCCTCGGCAGGCACCACGAAGCAACCTTCGTTCGCGGGGGGACTGCTCGATGGCTCTTGTGCCACCGCGGGCAGCACCGTGTGTAGCCGGCCGTCCTCGCCGCCTTCGTCACCTGCCACGAATTCCCGCCTGACGTCTGCGGAGATGATCAGCGGCCTCTCGATCCCGGCAGCCTGTACGAGAACGAGTGGTCCCCCTGGGTCACGTTCAAGATCCGAAACCGGTCCGTCGACAACGAGCCGCCCGAGCCCATCGCCACCCACGCGGCGCTCGGCGCGGCGACTTCGAGGGCGAGATCCCGCCATGTCCCAGCGGCCAGGCCGTCTCCTGCATGCCCATGCCACAAAAGAGAGGAGCAACCAGGGAAGAAACGACTTGGTTCTCCGGGCCCTTATGAGTGATCGATTTCTCTGTGTCGGCTGGCGGCGGTCGGGTGCCGGTTGCTATGTCTTCGGGGAATTTCCCTGCTCAGGTGCTCACGACATGGTTACCGGTCAAGGCGTAGCGGAGCGCCACCTCTCAGTCGCGTATTGGCCAGTACATGACTAACTAGGCTGACTTAGTGTCAGTTAGCGTCTTTCGCGTTGGATATCCCAGCAAATCAAGTTCAACAGGGGGGATTCTTCTCATGCATATGAGAGCCAAGGTCATAACGACGATCGCGGCAGGGATGCTGGCCGCCGCGGGCATGTCTGCGCCTGCTGCCGCGGCGACAACGCCCGCCGACCGGGAGGCCCGGGCAACGACGTCCGACGTGACCATCGCCAACACGTGGGTCTATACGTGGACCAGCGCGAACATCCGCAGCTGTGCGTCCACCCAGTGCAGCATCAATTACTCGGTCCCCGCCGACTACCGGCTCAGCGCCATTTGCTGGGCACCCGGCGAGCGGGTGAGCCAGCATGGCTACTCTCACAACAAGTGGGTCCTGCTCGGCTCGGGTGCGAGCTGGATCTGGGGCGGCCTGCTGAAGGGGAGCGAGACAGGCAACGTACCCAACCGCTGCTGAACTTCGTTTGAGTGACGAGTGCTCGCGCCGCTCGGGAGCCGAACCAGCAGGCGCTGCATAGGCACTTGCCACCCCCGGAGTAACCGACTCGTCGCATCATGAAGGCCACCAGCTGCGTCCGCACCCGCCCGGGGCTCCGCTGGTGGCCATCTGCGTGCCCAGCGCGAATTCTCAGCGTCTTGGGCACCGCGGGCAGTGACGCCCTCCCGCCCTCGTCATCGAGGACCATCAGCGCGCGCCTGCCCGCGGGCCGGTCACGGTACTGGCCGCCTCAGCCGCGCTCGCGCTCGCTGAGGGCCCAGACGGTCGTGCTTGAGCGCGCGGCGGCGGTGCCGGCCTCTGCAGCCGGGAGCTCCGAGAACGTCGGCATCTCCCGCCGCCGTCCCGTCGCTGCTGGTGTACGGGCGGTCGTTACCTGCACCGGCACACGACAGCGAGCAGACCCCGCCTAACTCCCGGATGGTTAATTCGGGGCCGTGTGTGACGTCGGCCTTCAACACTGGAATCCCTGGCAGCTGCCCCGCGGACCATCGACGCGGACAGTGCAGCGGTCTTCGTGCAGTTCGTCGACTCATGCCTGGCAGACGCCCAGGACCAGCAGATGTGGAGGGACCTGATGGCGGCGATCCAGTACCTCTGGCGACACCTGCTCGCCGAGCAGGACCGCGAGGAAGGGCTGGCCCAGGAGAGGGCGGAGAGCGTTCTGCTCAATCTTCAGTGGCGCCGGATCGACGTACCGGATGCCGTCCGCGAGCGCGTTCTCTCCTCCACCGACATGGACGAACTCGGCACCTGGCTCGAACGCTCCTACCAGGTCAGCGACGCGTAGGAGCTGTTCGCCGAGGGTGCTTTGAGCCGTACGGCTTCTCGGCGAGGGGCGAGTCAGCCCGCCCCCGTCCGCCACGGTTGCTCCGTCCGCCCCGTCAGCTGCGCGACCAGCCATACACAACCCGCAGACGTCATGTCACCGACCCACGGAACGCTCGGCAGCGACCAAGCCAAGTCACACCGCCGGGCTGGGCCCCATCCCCCGAGGAGCCCAGCCCAGCCGCGTCACCCCGCCCGGCCCCGCGCCCCGTACATCAGCCGCCGCAGCACGACCTCCACCGGCCCCCGGCGCCCCGCCCGCTCCAGGGCGTACGCCCCCGCCACTGTGATCAGCCAGACGCCGACCGCGAAGAGCGCCATGGTCGCGCTGGTCAGGTGTTCGCCCAGCCCGAGGCCCCAGGCGGCCAGCACCGGGGCGAAGAGCAGCGAGTGCGCGAGGTAGCAGGACAGGGACCGCTTGCCGACCGCCGAGACCGCCACCGCGGCTGCTGAACCCCGTCGGGTCCTCCTGCTCGTCCACCAGTGCGCGAACAAGGCGACGGCGGCGACGTAGCCGAGTCCGGCGGCGTTGCCCGTGAGTTCCCGGAGCAGGAAGAGCGCTCCCGTTTCGCTCTGCGCGTCGTCCGGTACGTCGAGGGCCCCGACGTGGGCGAGCGCGGCGGGCAGTGCGCCGAGCCAGCCGACCGTGATGCCGATGACGGCTGTGCGGCGCAGCAGGGTCCGATGGAGCCCGGGTTCCTCCAGGACGCGGCGGCGTGCCGCCCAGAAACCGAGCAGGAAGATGACGTAGCCGCCGCCGACGAGCGTGAGCAGGCCGCCGGCGGTGACATACAGGCCGGTGGAGATGCGGGTGCCGGCCGCGTCGAGCCAGCTCTTCTCGTCCGCGGCGTACGCCACGTAGCCCGCATCCGCGTCGGCGGCGTTCCCGAGGGACCCCAACTCTCCCTGGAGCAGAGCCGATACGACCGGCTGCAGCGACACGAGGACCAGGTGGGCGGCACCGATCCAGATCCACCACTTCAGTGCGCGTTCGCTTCGACGCAGGAAGACGAGGCCGAGGACGAGGCTCAGCACTCCGTAGTAGCCGACGATGTCGCCCGCCATCAGCAGAGCGGAGTGCGTCAGGCCGATGACGATCAGCCAGAGACTGCGCCTGCGCAGGATCCGGACCGTGTCCCGCTCGGAAGTGCCTGCGGTCGTCTGCCGCAGATAGAGCTGCATCATCCCGTAGCCGAAGAGGAACGCGAAGAGCGGATAGATCCGCAGGTCCAGCACGGTGATCATGGTGAACTGCACCGCGTGGTCGAGCCACGAGCCGTCCACGGGCTGCCATCCCGAAGGTCCGCCCCGCGCCGCCCAGAGATGGAAGGCCGTGTTGGAAAGGACGATGAGCAACAACATGAATCCGCGCGCGAGGTCGGGTGCGAGCGCTCGCTCCTCGGCCCGTACGCCCCCGCGCCGCACCGGCTTCTCTTTGCTCGCGATTGTCATGGACCCACGCTAAGAAGGTCCTGACACGTCCCGATATCGGTCGGTGGTCGCGCGGCGGCCGACCAAGGGATGATGCAGGGGCGGGGGGCCGCGACCAAAGTTGGCAACTCCCGGGCGGGGCCCGCCTCGTGTCAGAACCGGTACGTTCTCCGGCGTCACGCCCCCCGCAGCCCGTGACGAAACTGCGGGCGAAGCCCACACGCCGGCTGCTGCGCCTGCTCACCAACGAGACGCACCTACCGACCCTCAAACCGCGTCCGTGGGCCGCGTTGCAGGCCGACGATTCACGAAGGGGTGTCCTACGACGTGGAGGTGCACACGACGCATACCGAGTCTCTGCTGGGCGCGCGAACCATCGCCGACCACGTCAGCTGATCACCGGCCCGTCTCGGCCGCCGCCATCTTCGCCGCCGCCAGCTTGATGGCCTCGCGGACGCGGAAGTACGTCCCGCAGCGGCAGACGTTGTCGATCGCGTCGATATCGGCGTCGGTGGGGTTGCTGGTCCTCTTCAGCAGGGCGACGGCGGCCATGATCTGGCCGGGCTGGCAGTAACCGCACTGGGGGACGTCCTGCTCCAGCCAGGCCTCCTGGACGGGATGGAGACGCTCTCCGTCGGCGAGGCCCTCGATGGTCGTGACCTGGCGTCCGGCGGCCTCGGAGACGGGGACCACGCACGGGTTGACGGCTTCGCCGTCCAGATGGCTGGTGCAGGCCTTGCAGACGTCGATGCCGCAGCCGTACTTGGGCCCGCGGATGCCGAGCAGATCGCGCAGGACCCACAGCAGAGGCAGGTCGGCGGGGGCGTCGACGGTCACGGAGGTGCCGTTCACGGTGAAGGTGTGCTGGGGCATGCGGGCGCTCCTGCGCGGTGTGGGGCCGGGCCGGGGTGGGGGCCTCAGCGCGGGAAGGGTTCGAAGTCGACGGGGAAGTGGACGGGGAAACTGCGAGGACGGGTGCCGGTGGCCCGGGCGTACGCGTTCGCGATGGCGCCGACCGCGGCCGGGACTCCCAGCTCACCCGCCCCGCCCGGTTCGCCGTGCGCGGGCATGACGATGACCCGCACGTCGGTCGGCGAATTCCGCTGCCGCGCATAGTGGAACTGCGAGTAACTCCCCTCCAGGGGCAGCCCTTTGTCGATGTGCAGTCCGGCGGTCAGCGTCGTGGAGATCGCGTCCGTCAGCCCGCCGAGCATCTGTGCCTCGAGGCCGCGCGGGTTGATCGGCCGCCCGACGTCCACGGCGATCACCGCTCTCGTCACACGCGGGGCCTTCGGGTCCCGGGCGTCGATCTCGACCAGACAGGCGGTACGCGACTTGTACTCGGCGTGGAAGCCGATGCCCTGGGCGAACCCGTCCGCCATCGCACGACCCCAGTCCCCGGCCGAGGCGGCCCGGTCCAGCACCGCCCGGTCTTCGTCGGTCTTGAGGAACCTGCGCCTGAAAGCCACTGGGTCCTGCCCCAGTTCCGCCGCCAGCACATGGCCCTCAACGGTCTGCCCCTGACCGCGCACGTGATGCTGACCACCGGATCCGGCAAGATCGTGGGTCTGTGCAGCCCCAGCGACCGCGTGATCGGGCACGGAGACCTGCTGTCGACCGCGGTCGGGCTCCAGGGCGGACTGACCTCGCGCGCCGGATACGTGCTGCGCGCCGACGAACTCGACCAGCGGCAGACCGACTTCGCGGCCGGCTACTTCGCCGCCATCGCCACCTGGTACCAGAGCCTCACCCTGGGGGCAGCGACCGCCGAGATCGCCGAGCAGACCACGCAGGAGCTGGCGAAGTCGTCGATCCGCCCGCTGCTGAACCCCGGGCACCTGCAGCACATCGACGAATGGCTGGACAGCCCCTTCGCCGCCGGATCCCACGGCACCGTCCACTCCGGCATGTCACTGCAAGCCGACATCATCCCCGTAGGCTCCACACCGGACCTGGCCGTCAACTGCGAGGACGCCGTCGCGATCGCCGACGCCGACCTGCGCGCGGAACTCGCCGAGCGCTACCCGCAGATGTGGGCACGCGTCACCGCCCGCCGCACCTTCATGACGCAAACCCTCGGCCTGCAGATCGCCGAAGAAGTCCTGCCCCTCTCGGACCGGCAGGCAGTGCTGCCGCCCGCGCTGCTCTCGCTCTCCTCGGTCCTTGTCGCCACCGCCACCGCCTCCGCGGAGCAGCGAGCGCGTCCGGCGTAGCCAGAGAAACCCTGCCTCTCCCTGCGGCCGAAGGAGGTAACCCGCACGTCACCGATGGGCAGAAGCCGGCCTGTCGCCGTGTGCCGGCTGAAGTCGGCACACGGCGACACCTGCTGAGCACCCACCTGCTGCACACCAGCGATCCCATCGAGTCCGTGCCGAGAGCCGATGCCCCGCTGGTGACGGTCAGTGGCCGCAGACGCCTTGGGCCCTGTCTGGATGGGCCGTCGTACGGAGCCCTTCTTTGGCCAGTCTCCTCGTCGCTGACACGTACGCGCTGCGTTCCTGCACGCGGACCGGATGTGGCTCCAGTCCGGATGCGGCTGCCGCCTCACGGCCTTCAGTCCCGTCGACGTCGAGACCGCCGAGAAATTGGAGCGTCTGCATGCCCTCGCGCCTCACGCGCGCGCCGAACGGCCGCGATCACGCCGAGAGGAACGGCTCCGTCAAATGCGGCGTCGCCAGGTGCAGCGTGGTGGCGGTTTCGTGGCCGAGCAGGCGTTCCCTTGAGTGTC
This sequence comes from Streptomyces yerevanensis, assembly GCF_000716805.1. NCBI lineage: Bacteria > Bacillati > Actinomycetota > Actinomycetes > Kitasatosporales > Streptomycetaceae > Streptomyces > Streptomyces yerevanensis. The sequence continues at coordinate 45,425 of NZ_JNWJ01000056.1, forward strand.
TGGCCGCCTCCGGGTCGGTCTCGTGCGCGTAGGCGAGCTCGGGATGGAGGAGTTGGAGCGCGTGCACCAGGAGGTCGCCGGTGAGGAGCGCCAGCTCGCGCCCGTCGGCGACCAGCACGCTCTGGTGTCCGGGCGTGTGACCGGGCGTGGCGACCGCGCGCCCCGTGCGCAGCGGCGTGTCCCCGTCGAGGAGCCGGAGCCGACCGGCGGCCGCGAGCGGGTCGGTGAGGGTCTCGCGAAGCTGCGGGTTGAGCGCGTCGAGGGCGTCGAACTCGGCCCGCTGGAGCAGGTATTCGGCGTTCGGGAAATAAGGGCGGCGGCCGCTGCTCGCGTCGCCGGCCGAAGCGTTGCCGTCCGCCGCGCCGCCCGCTGATGGGACGGCCGCCTCGGTCACGACCGCCCACCCGACGTGGTCGGTGTGCAGATGTGTGAGCACCACGGTGTCGACTTCGGCAGGGTCGATGCCCGCGGCGGCGAGCGACTCGGGGAGCGCACCGGGCACGGGCGCCCACGAGGCGGCTGGGCTGTCCGCCGGACCGATCCCGGCGTCCACGACGGTGAGGCCCTTGTCACCGCGGATCGCGTACGCGCGGAACTGGAGCCGCCAGCGGCCCTCGGCGTCGACCGCGCCCGGGTCGTAGCGGTCGGCCTCGGCCCACTGTGCGGCCGTGGCCTCGGGGAAGGCCTCGGCACGCGGGGAGAAGAACGGGCCCTCGCCGTCGGCGAGGGCGATGATCTCGGTCGAGCCGATCCGGAGGCGGGGAACGCTGAGGGACATGGCCGCGATCCTGCCATGCCTACCACACGGGTGATGGCTCGCCCCATGCCGCGATGATCTCGATGTGGGGGCCACAGATGAACAGTGGCAAGTCTGGGGTTGTTGCTGCGTGTTGCGCATGCTGGGCAGGCCGTCGGTTTGCCCGAGGCGGCTGAAACCTGATCCACACCGAGGCCGGCCGCCACGGCATCCGCCCGACCGTCCTATTCGACTTCGTCCAGGTCGCCGAGTACTGCTGGACGGCCGCGCACGCCTTCCATCCACCGGCAGCTGCGAGGCCGAAACCTGACGGCGGTTATGGCTGGTGCCGATCTCGGCCGCCGCGTACACGGCCGCTTTGGCTCCTGAGTGCCTGCTTCTGAAGGTGCGGCCTGAACGCGCAGATCGCAGGACCGATTGACTCTCCGCACACACGACAGCATCGGGACCGGTGAGGGTGATCCTCATTCTCTATGGCCGTGTCCGGGGCGGGAGTTGCCCCCGTACTGTTTCCGCCATGGATCTCTACGAAGCCTTCCGGACGGCGGCGATCGAGCAGGGCGTCTCGTCTGCGGATGTCGACGCGTACCTGGCGGATGGACGCCCTTGCCTACGTCTGGGGCCCGGACCCGGACCGGTCGCCGGATGGGTGGGTGGACTGCCGGTGCTTCCCGACGGTGTGGCGTGGCCGCGCGCCGACGGCAACGACCACGACGTCAAGGCCGAGCCCTTCCCGCTGGCTGTCACCATCGACTTGGCGGCCTTGCCCTGGGAGGGGTTACGGGAGGCACTGCCGTTCACGCTGCCGGCCACCGGTCTCCTGCAACTGTTCTACCTGTATTCCCAGGATCCGCGCAGTCAGCACTGCACCGGGGAGGAGGAAGCTCTCGGATTCGTTCGAGTGGTTCACGTTCCCGACCTGGGCCTGGCCGAGCAGCGTGCCGTTCCCGAATACGCTCATGCGGAGAAAAGGCCGGTCCCGGTGCACGAGCGTGTCGAACTGCGGGCAGCACTGCGGATCGACATTCCGGGATTCGACCCCGATTACGGCATAGAGCTGCCGGGACTGCCGGCGGACCACCCGCATGCCGCTGTCCTGAAGGACCTGACGCTGCGTTTTCTGCCGGTTGGTCCGTGGTGGGAGGGCGTCCAGGTCGGCGGCCACACGTGGGGGGAGCAATGGGACTGCGAAGACGCGATCGCCGCGGAGTTGGCACCACCCGGGGAGGACAGTTCCAGCAAGGCCAGGCAGGAGCGTAAGCAACAGGTGTATCGCGAGTGGCTGCCTCTGGCTCAGTTCAGCGTGCAGGACGAGAAATACACCAATGCCCGGCTGATGATCCGCCGGGAGGACCTGGCGGCGGCCCGCTTCGACCGGGTCCGTTCCTATCAGGAGTTCACCGAATGAGGCGCCGGGCGCAGCCTGCGCGGCACGGCAAGAGACAATTCGATCCGGTGGCCCACCGCGGTCCACCGCCGGGAGGCGCCCTGCGGCGTGCAACGAGCCATAGACACTCCAAGATGCTGTGAGCCGCAATGCCTCGGCGACGGTGGGCAGAGACATCGGGGTTGCTTCCTGGCCGAGGTAGCCGATCGCGGATCGAGCCCTTGGCCGAGGCCACCGGCGCCCCATAGAGGCTGACCTGTCCCTTCTTCGGGTGCAGGGGTCCCACGATGGTGCGGATCAGGGCGGGTTTCCCGGCGCCGCTGTGTCCGAGGATGCCGGACAGCGCGCCGGGTGCCATGGTCAACGAGACGGGGTCCAGGGCGTGCCGACTCAGGCCCGGGTAGCGATGGGTGACACCGTGCAGGGTGATGACGGCCGGCGAGTCGCGGCTGTTGTCGGCTGTCCGGTGGGCGTCGTCGGCCTGTGGCGTCCTGGTGTCCATGCGTCCCGTCCGGGTGTCAGGTTGCCGGAGGGGGGAAGGCCCCGCCGTTCCCGGCGCGGGAGGTAGCGGCCGACCCGCTTGCTGAAGACGATGCGTTCCACCTGCCCGCTTCATACCTGCGGTTACGGACGACGAACATCCGACTGCGTGTGCAGGTCCGGAAGGACATCGGCCGCGACTGCCTCCAGTACGCGCTCCGATCCTGCGAACACCCCTTCCCGGCGCGGCCACGGTGCCACGACGTCGGTGAAGCCCAGTTCACCGGCTCGTCCGAGGAACTCCCGGTAACACTCGACCGAGGACAGCGAGTACACCGGGGCAGCGTCAGTCTGTACGAAGCGCCGGACGTCGCGCCGCCCCTGTTCGCCGAGTGCCTCATCGAAGCGGTGAGCCGCCTGGGCGATTGATTCCCACCACTGTTCGAGCGTCTCGCTCGGCGTGCCGGTCGTGATCCAGCCCTGTCCGAAACGTGCGGCAATCCTCATCGCCCTCGGCCCGTTGGCCGCGACGACGAACGGCATCCGGGGCCGCTGCACACAGCCCGGCGCGGAGTGAGCGTTCACCGCCGTGTAGAACTCTCCCTCCGAGGTGACCGTGTCCGACGTCAGCAGTGCGTCGAGCAGCTCGACGAATTCGCGGAAGCGGGTACCTCGTCGCGCCACTCCGCGGCTGGGGCCGAAGACCGTCGTGTCGTAGTCGCCCTCGCCGACGCCGCCTGCCCCGACACCGAGCGTGAACCGGCCATTCGACATGTCGTCCAGTGCGGTCAACTCCCGGATGAATGACACCGGATGCCGGAAGTTCGGCGAGGCGACGAGGGTGCCGAGTTCGATCCTGGAGGTCGCCAGCGCGGCCGCGGTCAGGGTGGGCACCGTCCCGAACCAGGGCCCGTCCACGAGCGAAGACCAGCCGAGATGGTCGAACGTCCAGGCGTGATCGAACCCGTACTCTTCCGCGGCGCGCCATTTGGGTTCGGCGTCGCGCCAACGATATTCGGGGAGGATGACGATTCCGGCTCGCACAGCTGCTGCTCTCCTTCTTGGATTCGGCGGTATTCGGCCTGCCGCGGCGCGTCGCGGCAGGCCGGGTGTAGTGGTTGGCGACCCGGGGCGCGGGGCGGCCCACGGGCTGGGCTCCCGGTCGACGGCCGCTGCGGGAGTCGTCGGGTGCCGTCGCTCTTCGTCGTGGTCGGAGTTTCCGCGCCACCGCACAGTGCTCAGTCGTGGGACTTGCACGTAGGAGTAGGGGCTCCGCTCGCTGTTCTCGTCAGACGGATCAGCCAGACCGTGGCTCCCAGGGAGGCGGCGGACAGTGCGGTGAGCAGCCAGGGAACGGCGTGGATTCCCGTCGCCTCGATGCCCACGCCGAGCAGCGGCGGCGCCGCCACACCGCCGAGCATCGAGGCCGCGATGACCCAGGCACCGGCGTGTCTGGACTGTGGAAGGGCCCTGTTGAGCCAGGGCAGACCGGTGGGGAAAACGGGCGCGATGAACAACCCGACACCGGCGTACGCGAGGGGCGCCATTCCCTTGACGCGCGCCAGTAGCAGGCACACGGTCATGCCGACCGCGCACACGGTGAGGATGCGTTCCGGGGAGTACTTCAGCGTGATCGGGACGACGAGAAAGCGGCCCGCCGTCATCATCAGCCAGTACACGGAGGTTGCCGAGGCGGCCACGGTGGCGCTGTAGCCGACGGTCTCCAGGTGAGTGGGTTCCCAGCCGCCCACACCCGTCTCGACGGCGACGTTGAGGACGTAGAGGGCGATGAAGCCGATCAGGATGGGGGACAGGCCCAGCTTCGCGGACGGTGCAGCGGACGGGATGCCGGCCGCTTTCGTGCCTATGCCGCTCGTGGTCAGCGCGAGCGCCGCCGCCAGCACCGCGCACCCGGCGAACGCGTACGCGTAGTCGCCCGGCCCCAGCCACGCCACGACGGCCGGGCCGAGCACCGCTCCGATGCCGAAGTGTGCGTTGAGCACGTTCAGCATGGCGGTGGACTTCTCGCCGAAGCCGACCGCGAACAGTTGGTTGAGGCCGTAGTCGATGCCGCCGAAGCCGAGGCCGCCGAGGAAGGCGGCGGCCAGTGCCACCGGCCAGTTGGGGGCGAGCGCGAAGCCCGCGCCGCCGGCCGCCATCAGGGCGTAACTCGCGGTTATCAGCGTCCTGTTGCTGATCCGGGCGTGGATGGCGCTGAGGGCGAGGACGCCCGCGAGCCCGCCCGCGAAGTGCAGGCTCAGGCCCAGTCCGACGCCCGACGGGGCGAGGCCGTACTCCTCGCGCATGCCGGGGACCGCCGGGCCGTAGAGGGCCTGGAGCATGCCGATGAGGACGAATCCGACGCAGGCCGCGGCCGCGGCCGGACGGGTGAAGAGCCGGCCGGCCGCGGTCGGTACGACTGTGTCCCTCTCAGTCACGAGGTTCCGAGAATACGAACGAGAACTCGGCGGGTGCCGCCCGCAGTTGGTACTGCGGCAGCGCGCCAGGACCGCAGGACTGCGAGCCGATGCCCTGCTGGCCGTGGTCGAGGTTGACCCACACCGTGTCGCCGGGAGTGAGGTCCGTCAGGTGCTGGGCCGCGTCCAACTGCTCGTTGGTCCAGCGCCTGGCGGTAAGCCAGAATTCCGGGTCGCCCTCGATCCTCAAGCCCCCGAGCTCCGCCCAACGGACGTCGGCCCGCGCCCCGTTCTCCTGCGGACGCACGTACGGAGTCTGCAACTCGTCGACGCTGGTGAGCCACTGGAGGAGCATCGACGCAGCACGGGTGTCCGGGTACGCCTCGCCCGGACCGCCGCCGAAATACAGGACGTCATCTGCGACGGCAGCCGACAGCCCGAAACGGATGCCCAGCCGCGGCAGTGGCACCGTCCAGTCACCCTCGGGTGCCACGGACACCGTCAGCTTCAGCCGCGTACCGTCGGAGGTCCACCGGTACACCGTGCGCAGGCCCACCTCCCAGGCGGCGGGCGCCACCCGGGTCCGTACGGTCAACGCGTCGTCGCTCAACTCGACGGCGTCCAGGCGGTGTTGCATACGGTGCAGGCCGTACTTGCGCCACATCTGCGCCCAGCGGATGTCGTCCTGCCAGGAGGCACCCTCGTCGTTGTCGGTCGGCGCCCGCCACACGTCCAGGCGCAGCCCGGTCACGTCGAAGCCGCCGATCGTCCGCAGCGCACCCGAGCGGGCGTCGAAAGAGGCAGGGCCGAGTGTGATCAGCCCGTCGCCGCGCACGGGACCCTCCGAGGCGGCGACAGTCACGGGTGTGCGCCGAGCGACGGTCGCCTGCCCCCACGCCACCACATGGGCCTTCTTCGCCCAGGGAGTGTCCTCGGCGAGTAGCACGCGGACCGTCCACTGGACATCGTCGCCCTGTCCGTCGGGGGCCGGCGGGAGCTTGACTTCGGCCGACTCGCCGGGCGCCAGGGGCGGAACGGTGAGCCTGCTCGCACCCGTAGGCATCCCGTCCACCTGGTGGCAGAACTCGAACTCCAGGTGGGACAGGTCGGCGAAGTCGTACGCGTTGGTGATCCGTACGGTGCCGTCCGATCCGTCTCCTTCGATACGGACCGGCTCGATCACCTTCTTGAACTCGATGAGCCCCGGTGAGGGCTTGCGGTCGGGGAAGATCAGGCCGTCGCAGACGAAGTTGCCGTCGTGCAGTTCTTCCCCGAAGTCGCCGCCGTAGGCGAAGCCGTATCGGGTGTCCTTGATGCCGTGGTCGATCCACTCCCAGATGAAGCCGCCCTGGAGCCGCTCGTAGGTTTCGAAGAGCTGCTGGTAGTCGGCGATGCCGCCGGGGCCGTTGCCCATGGCGTGCCCGTACTCGCAGAGGATGAAGGGGAGCTGGCGTCGCTTGTGCGTGCCGCCGTCGAGGTCCCGGCCGATCTGCTCGACCTCGTCATGGGCCGCGTACATGCGTGAATACATGTCGGTGTCGCGGCAGTTGATGTCGCCCTCGTAGTGGATGAGGCGGGAGCCGTCCCGGTCGCGGATCCACTGGGCCATGGCGGTGAGGCCGCGGCCGGTGCCGGCCTCGTTGCCGAGGGACCAGATGATGACGGAGGGGTGGTTCTTGTCGCGCTCGACCATGCGGGACGCGCGGTCGATCAGCGCCGGGGTCCAGCGGTCGTCGTCGACGGGGTTGTCGCGCCAGGCCTGCTCGACGAAGCCGTGGGTCTCCAGGTCGCACTCGTCGATGACCCACAGCCCGTACTCGTCGCACAGGTCGAGAAAGGCCGGGTGCGGCGGGTAGTGGGAGGTGCGCACAGCGTTGATGTTGTGCCGCTTCATCAGCAGCACGTCCTCG
>NZ_JNWJ01000057.1:0-47271 GCF_000716805.1 Streptomyces yerevanensis
GGCCCGGTTCTTGGCGTTGTCGTTGATGGCGTTCAGCCAGCCGTGGTCGGCCTGGGGGCCGGCGAAGCCGATGGTGACGGCCTTGCCCGGCTTGTCGTCCGCGACCGGGGCGGCGTTGTCCGCGGCCTTTTCCTGGTTCTTGGGCTCATTGCTGGTGCAGGCCGTCAGCAGCGCGCCGGTGGAAACGGCTGCGGTGCCGAACAGCAGTGCTCTGCGGCTGGTGGCGGGGGTTTTTGCCATGGCGGATCGACCCTTCGACTGGGCGGTGTGCGTCAGATGGAGGATGTGGGGGTGCCGGACGGCGGTGTCAGGGTCCGCCGTCCGGCGGTGTGCTGCACGGTGTCAGGTGTCGCCGCCGTGCAGCGAGCGGCGCTGGACCAGGACGGCGGCGACGATGATGGCGCCCTTCGCGATCTGCTGGACAGCGGTCTCGAGGTTGTTCAGAGCGAAGATGTTGGTGATCGTGGTGAAGACCAGAACACCGAGGACGGAGCCAACGACGGTGCCGCGACCGCCGCTGAGCAGGGTGCCGCCGATGATCGCCGCGGCGATGGCGTCCAGCTCGTAGAGGTTGCCGTTGGTGTTCTGACCCGAGCCGGCGAGCACGATCAGCATGAACGCGGCGATACCGCAGCACAGTCCGGACAGCAGGTACAGGTACAGGCGCTGGCGGCGGACGTCGATGCCGGCGAGGCGTGCCGCTTCCGCGTTGCCGCCGACCGCGACGGTGCGACGGCCGAAGGTGGTGCGGTTGAGCAGCAGCCAGCCGATGACGGTGACCGCGGCGAAGATCAGAACAAGGGGCGGGATGCCGAGGATGTAGGCGTCCCTGGCACCGAGATCGAGCACTGATTCGACGGTCACGATCTGGGTGCTGCCGTCCGTGATCTGCAGCGCCAGACCGCGGGCGGAGGCAAGCATGGCCAGCGTCGCGATGAACGGCACCATCCTGCCGTAGGCGATCAGCACGCCGTTCACGAGACCGCAGCCCACACCGACGATCACCGCGGTGAAGAGGATGCCCGCGAAGCCGAACTCCTGCGTGGCCACGGTTGTCGCCCACACCGAGGCGAGCGCCACGATCGCGCCGACCGACAGGTCGATCCCGCCGCTGGTGATGACGAACGTCATGCCGACGGTGACGACGCCGATCACCGACGCCTGGGTGAGGACGAGCTGCAGATTGTTCGTCGCCAGGAACTCGTCCGGTGCGGTGATCCCACCGACCGCGACGAGGACGGCGAGGACTCCGAGCAGGGACAGAGTGCGTACGTCCCACCGCAGACCGGGTCGGCGCGAACTCTCCTTGTCTCCCGCGGACTTGGCGGCGGACGTCGGCGCTTCCTTCTGCGCCGCAGTGGCCGGCTGCGTCATGGCGTCGGGCTCCCTTCCATTACAAGATCAAGTACACGGTGCTCGTCGAGCTCCCGGGAGTCCGCCGTGTGCACGACGCTGCCTTCACGGAGCACCAGCACCCGGTCGGCGAGACCCAGAACCTCGGGCACCTCACTGGACACGAGAAGTACGGCCAGGCCCTCGTCGGCCAGCCGGCGAATCACTGCGTAAAGCTCCGCCCGAGCGCCGATGTCGACGCCCCTGGTCGGCTCGTCCAGCAGCAGGACCTTGCAGCCTCGCAACAGCCAGCGCGCGAGCACCGCCTTCTGCTGGTTGCCGCCGGACAGCGTCCTGATCGCGGCATCGGGATTGTCGGGCCGCAGGGACAGTTCCCGAACCGCCTGGTGCGCCGCGGCGCGCTCGGCACGCCGGTCGATCCAGCCCGCGCGGGCGAACCGGGACAGGGTGGAGACCGAGACGTTGCTGCTGACGGACTCCAGCATCAGCAGGCCCTGCGCCTTGCGCTCCTCGGGCGCGAGGCCGATGCCGGCGCGGACGGCAGCGCGGACACTTCCGGGGCGCAGGGGCGTGCCGTCGACGAGAACCCGGCCGCCGTCGGGCTTGCGAGCCCCGTAGATCGTCTCCAGGATCTCGCTGCGCCCGGACCCGACGAGCCCCGCCAGACCGACGATCTCTCCGGGCCGCAGCTCCAGATCGACGGGCGCGAACTCCCCTCGCCGGGTCAGCCCTTCGACCTTCAGCACCGGTTCCCTCCCCGCGGCGAACTCCGCCCCGGGGCGCTCGGGGAAGACGTACTCCACATTCCGCCCGGTCATCAGGGCCACGACCTCATGGGTCGGCGTCGACTTGGCAGGCAGACCGCCCGCGACCGACCGGCCCTCCTTCAGGACCGTGACCCGGTCGCCGATGCGCCGGATCTCCTCAAGACGGTGAGAGATGTAGATGACGGCGACGCCATCAGCCGTCAGATCGCCCACGATCCTGAAAAGGTTGTCCACCTCTTCGGGGTCGAGCGCCGCCGACGGCTCGTCCATCACGATCAACCGCACCTCGTGGGACAGGGCGCGGGCCATCGAGACGATCTGCTGCTGCGCCGCGGACAGGTCACCGACGAGCCGCGCAGGGTCGATCTCCGAGTGCCCAAGACGTTGCAGCAACTCCGCGGTCGCCGTACGGGCGGCTGAGCCGCGTACCACGAACCCGGCGGAGGTGGGTTCGTGTCCGAGGAAGACGTTCTCCGCGACAGACAGCCCCTCGATCAGGTCGAGTTCCTGGTAGATGGTGGCGATGCCGAGACGCATGGCGGCGATCGGCGACCCCAGGGACACGGGCTCACCCCGCCAAGTGATCTCACCGCTGTCGGGCTGGTGGGCTCCGGCGAGCACTTTGATCAAAGTGGACTTGCCGGCGCCGTTCTGGCCGAGGAGGCAGTGGACTTTGCCGGCCTGAACCTCGAGGTCCACACCGTCCAGGGCGCGAACACCCGGGAACGACTTGGTGATACCGGACATGGTGAGCAGGGGTGGTGGTGATGCCATGAGGAATCCCCTCGGCGGATGCGGGACGTGAGCAGGCAGGACTGGGCAAGGTGGTGCAGGTACGTGGGCGGCTCTGGAGAGCCCCTGGCGTCGTGTGCGCTGGGGCGTAGGGGCTGAGAAAGGGCAGGGCAGGCCTGGTGGCCCGGCAACCATGCAGTGGTGGCAACCGCCGACGCTTCATGCGGTGGTAACGGCGGCGCGGTGGGTGTTGCGGTGGCTCTACGGGTGTTGCGAGTGCGCCGTGGGGTTGCCAGGGCGCAATGGGTGTGCGGGATCGCCGATGAGGTTGCAGTGACGCTTGGTTGTAGTGGCGCGAGTGGTAGTCCGTTGCCGGCGGGGTCGGGCAGCGGTCAGGCCGGTGAGAAAACGTGGTCGCTGATGAGCCGGGTCGCGCCGATGGCTCCTGCGGCCGGTCCCAACTCACCCAGCACAATCGGCAGGTTGCGCGTGGCCAGCGGCAACGACTGCCGGTAGACCTGGGTCCGAACACTGGCCAGCAACGTGTGCCCGAGCCCGGTCACACCGCCGCCGATCACCACCAGCCCCGGATTGAAGAAACTGACAAGCCCGGCGATGACCTGCCCCAGACGCTTCCCGCCCTCCCGAATCAGCTCCAAAGCCACCGCGTCCCCTGCTGCCGCGGCAGCCGACACATCCTCGGCCGTCAGACGCCCGGCTGTCTCCAGCCGGGCAGCGAGCTGTACCGACCGGCCCTCACGCGCGGCCTGCTCCGCGTCACCGGCCAACGCGGCACCGCTGAAGTGGGCTTCCAGACAGCCCCGGTTGCCACACGCACACGCGCGACCTCCCGGTTCCACCTGAATATGACCGATGTCGCCGGCACTGCCGGTCGTCCCCCGGTAGACCTCACCGCCGACGACGATGCCGCAGCCGATGCCGGTCCCGATCTTGACGCACAGGAAGTCGCCCACGGAGCGCGCGACGCCCGCGTGCTGCTCCCCCATCGCCATCAGGTTCACGTCGTTGTCGACCATGACCGGACAACCCAGTTCCTGACTGAGCGCCTCCCGCACCGGGAACCCGTCCCAGCCCGGCATGATCGGAGGCGCGACCGGCACACCTTCCGGAAAGCGGACCGGCCCCGGGACCCCGATCCCGGCACCGTCGAAGCCCTCCGCGACACCGGAGGCGTTCAGCTTGGCAGCCATCGACAGCACCTGCTCGAAGACCGCCACCGGCCCATCCCGGACATCCATCGGATGGTTCAGATGCCCCAGGACCTCCAACTCCGCGTTCGTCACGGCGACATCGACCGACGTGGCACCGATGTCGACACCGAGGAAACGCAGCGTCGGCGAGAGCCGGATGTTGTGCGAACGCCGGCCGCCCCGCGAGGGGGCAAGCCCGTCCGCGACGACCAGCCCCGTCTCCAGCAGCCGGTCCACCTCGACAGCCAGCTTCGAACGGGACAGGTCCACCAGATCACCCAGCTGGGCGCGGGAGTTGGACCCGTTGTCACGCAGTAAACGAAGCAGCCGCGCCTGATGCGCGTTCTCAGGCCGAGCAGTCATTCGTCTCACGAACCCCTCCCCTCCCCTCGCCCACGGCCGGGGGCCCGGACGCCTGGTTCCGTCAGCTGAGCCGTCAGGCTTTCGGGGAGGAACGTAGCAGCGATTTTCCGGAGCGGGAAGGACTTACGCACGATCCAGCACAACTTTCTCCACACACAGGACAAAGCCCGGATGGGCGACCACCCCCAAGCCGCGAGTCCTGACGACTGGACCCACCCCCGCTCGGCCTGCAGGAACGGTCAATGAGGGCGTCGGCGACACACTCGCCGAGGACGGTGACACTGCTGGGGGCCCGGGGTCGGGCCATGGCGACTGCTTGCCCCACCTGGAAGGCCGCAGGGCTGCCCGACACCGGGCCGGTGGCCAGTTACAGCCCATTGCACAGGTATTGACATGCCACTCAAGACGGACGTAACTTCCCTGCCACACGGAAGTAACGCGCGTTATTAAAGCGCGAAACCGGAGGCGCTGTCTCGCCTCCGTGCGGCCGAAGGGAACTGAAAGTGGCCACGAACAAGACGCGTCGCGTGACCATGAGCGACGTGGCCCGCCACGCGGGCGTCTCGCGGACCACGGTCTCCTTCGTCCTCAACGACAAGCCCGGTGCCGCCATCCCCGAGGAGACCCGTCGGCGGATCCTGGCGGCGATAGACGAGCTCGGCTACCGGCCCAACGCCGGGGCGCGGGCGCTGGCCGCGAACCGCAGCGGGTGGTTCGGGCTGATCACCGAGATCGTGACCGGCCCCTTCGCGGCCGAGGTGATCACGGGAGCGCAGAGCCGCGCCTGGGGCGACCGGAGGTTCCTGCTGATCGCCGCGAGCGAGGGCGACCCCGCCCAGGAGGCCGCCGCGCTCGACCAGATGCTGGAGCACCGCGTGGAGGGTCTGCTGTACGCCACGACCTGGCACCGGGCCGTCACTCTGCCGAAAGTCGCCCGTGAGGTGCCGACGGTGCTCGTCAACTGCTATGACGCGGAAGGGGAGTTGCCGTGCATCCTGCCCGACGAGGAGTCGGGCGGACACCGCGCCACCCGCCGGCTCCTCGACGCCGGTCACACTCGCATCGGGTTCATCAACCTCGACCCGGCGATCCCGGCCGCCATCGGCAGGCGCGAGGGGTACGAACGTGCCCTGCGCGAGGCCGGGATCACCCCCGACTCCTCCCTCGTCATCCCCGGCTGGGCCACCGCCGACGGCGCCTACACCGCCGCCTGCGAACTGCTGGACCGCCCTGCCGCCGACCGGCCGACCGCGCTGTTCTGCGGAAACGACCGGATGGCGATGGGCGCGTACGACGCGATCAAGGAACGTGGGCTGCGCATCCCGCACGACGTGGCCGTGGTGGGGTTCGACAACCAGGAACTCATCGCCGCCTATCTGCGGCCGAAACTGACGACGCTCGCCCTGCCCTTCGAAGCCATGGGCACCAAGGGCGTCGACATGCTCGCCGCTCTCGCAGCGGGGCAGCCGCTCGACACCCACCGGGTGACGATCGACTGCCCGCTGCTCGAACGCTCGTCGGTCTGACCGCTAATCAGCCCGCCGAGTAATCCCATCCCCGCCTTCGCCCTGTGTGTTGAAGAGAGGAAAAGAGTCTCCATTATGGCACCCTCCCGCATACCTTCACGGCGGCCACGGGCCGTCCTGAGAGCGGTCACCGCGACCGCCGCCGCAGCCCTCGTCCTGTCCGCCTGTACGGGTGGCTCAGGCGCTTCCGGCGCCGGTGACACCTCCGGCAATCAGCTACTCACCATCCCGCGCGAGGACCTGGCGACGTTCACGCGCAACTTCAACCCGCTCTCCCCGCAGGCCGCCCCCATGACCAAAGAGGCCGTCTACGAGCCGCTGGTGGTCCACAGCATGGCGGACTCCAAGGACACCCCGTGGCTGGCCACCAAGTGGGAGCAGGCCAAGGACGGCAAGTCCCTCACCTTCACGCTGCGCGAGGGCGTGAAGTGGTCGGACGGCAAGCCGCTGACCGCCGATGACGTCGTGTACACCTTCGATCTCCAGAAGAAGGTGCTGGGCGGCTACGACTACCTGGACAAGGTCACCGCGGTCGACGCCCAGACGGTGACGTTCTCCTTCAGTAAGCCCTTCTCGCCCGCCTTCTTCGAGATCGGCAGCCACTACATCCTGCCGAAGCACATCTGGTCCAAGGTGAAGGACCCGGCGAAGTACACCAACCCCGATCCGGTCGGCACCGGCCCGTACACCCAGATCGAGAAGTTCCAGGCCCAGTCGTACGAGCTGCGCAAGAACCCCGACTACTGGCAGCCCGCCAAGCAGCAGATCGCCGGAATCCAGATGCTCGCCTTCTCCGGCAACGACAGCGCCAACGTCGCCTTCACCAACGGCGAGGTGGACTGGACGCAGTCGTTCATCCCGGACATCGAAAAGTCCTTCGTCGCCAAGAACAAGAAGCACAACCACTACTGGTTCCCGCCCGCCGGTGCCATGATCAACTGGCAGCTGAACACCACCAAGGCGCCCTTCGACGACCCGGCCGTGCGCAAGGCGCTCAGCATGGCCGTCGACCGCGACCAGATCGCCAAGGTCGCGATGAACGGCTACGCCGAACCCGCCGACTGCACGGGTCTGGCCCGCACGTACGACGACTGGCGCGACACCTCCCTCGCCGCTTCCTGCACCTGGACCAAGCACGACACCGACGCGGCGGCGAAGGCCCTCGACACGGCCGGCTACAAGGAGAGCGGCGGCAAGCGGAAGCTCAAGAACGGCAAGAACTTCACGCTCGACATCTCCGTCGGCTCCGCCTCCACCGACTGGATCTCGGTCGCCAACATCATCAAGCAGGACCTCGCGAAGGTCGGCATCACCGCCACCGTGAAGACGCCCGACTGGTCGGCCGTCCAGTCGTCGTACAACACCGGCACCTTCGACAGCGGCATCGTGTGGAGCAACAACGGCGCCACACCGTACGAGTACTACCGCGGCGTGATGTCGACCAAGATGTTGCAGCCGGTCGGCAAGCAGGCCACCGAGAACTACCATCGCTTCGGCGACAAGAAGGCCGACAAGCTCATCGACGCCTTCGCCGCCGCCACGGACGAGAGTGCGCAGCGCGAGCAGATGAACGACCTGCAGGAGCTGTACAACGAGGACGCTCCCGTCGTCCCGCTGTTCACCGGCCCCGAGTGGGGCGCGTACACGGACGCCCGCTTCACCGGCTGGCCCACCGAGAAGAACCCGTACGCCACCCTCGGCAACCGCAACGGCAGCACGATCCTCGTGCTCACGTCGCTGAAGCCCGTCAAGGGCTGACGCCGCCCGCGCGGACCGGCGGCCGCCCTCCTCCCCGACCCGGCGGCCGCCCCCGCGCACCGCATCCCCGTTCACCCCCACCGACAGGGAGCACGACCCGTGCGTCTGATCCTGCGCAACCTGGGGTTCTATCTGCTCGCCTTCTGGGCCTCCGTCACCCTGAACTTCGTTCTCCCGCGCTTCATGCCGGGCGACCCGGTCTCCCGGATGTTCGCGCAGGCCCAGGGCTCGATGCAGCCCGACCAGATAGCCCAGTTGCGAAAACTCTTCGGCCTGGACGACCGCCCCCTCTGGGAGCAGTACGTCTCCTACGTCAAGAGCGTCTTCACCGGCGACCTCGGCATCTCCATCACCCGCTTCCCGACCCCGGTCTCCGACGTGATCGGCTCGCAGATCGGCTGGACCCTGCTGCTCGGCGGTGTCGCCCTCGTCATCGCCGCCGTGGCCGGCAACCTGCTCGGCATCGTCGCCGCCTGGCGGCGTGGCGGCGTCCTCGACTCCGCCTTCCCGCCCCTGCTGATCTTCATCGGCTCGTTCCCGTACTTCTGGCTGGCGATGGGCGCGCTGTACCTGTTCGGGGTGACCCTGGGCTGGTTTCCGCTGCGGCACGCCTACGACGTCGGCCTGACCCCCGGCTTCAACGGCGAGTTCCTCTCGAACGTCGCCACCCACCTGGTGCTGCCCGCGCTGACCATCGTGCTGGTCTCCATCGGGGGCTGGATGCTCGGCATGCGCAACACCATGATCGCCACGGCGGCCGAGGACTACATCACGATGGCCGAGGCCAAGGGGCTCAGGCCCTCGCGGATCATGTTCCGCTACGCCGCCCGCAACGCGCTGCTCCCCTCCGTCACCAACTTCGGCATGGCGCTGGGCTTCGTCGTCGGCGGCGCGCTGCTCACCGAGGTCGTGTTCGCCTACCCCGGCATCGGCTACCAACTGCTGATGGCCGTCCAGGGCCTGGACTACCCGCTGATGCAGGGCATCTTCCTGACGCTCACGGCGGCGGTGCTGTTCGCGAACTTCCTCGTCGACCTCGTCTACGTCCGCCTCGACCCGCGCGTCCGCGTCCGCTGAGGAGGTTGCCGACATGACCGCCATCGAGATCGCGCCGGCCACCACGCCGACAGCCCCCGCGCGCCCTTCCCGCCGCCGCGGACTGCTGCGCCAACTCATCGACAGCAAGAAGGCGTTGACGGGGCTGATCCTGCTCGCCCTCTTCGCGCTCCTCGCCCTGCTCGCTCCCGTCCTCGCGCCGGGCGACCCATCACTCATCAACTCCACGGGAAGCCAGGCCCCTTCGGCCGCCCACTGGCTCGGTACCACCGCCAAGGGACAGGACGTACTCGCCCTCACCCTGTGGGGCGCGCGCAGCTCCCTCTTCGTCGGGTTCACCGTGGGGCTCGCGGCGACCGGGGTCGCCATCCTCGTCGGCCTCGCGTCCGCCTACTTCGGCCGCATCGTGGACGACGCGCTGACCCTGGTCACCAACGTCTTCCTGCTGCTGCCCGGACTGCCGCTGCTCATCATCCTGGCTGCGTTCCTGCCGCCCGGGACCTCCACCGTCATCCTCGTGCTGGTCGTCACCGGCTGGGCGGGATCCGCCCGGGTACTGCGCGCACAGGCCAAGTCGATCCGAGGCAAGGACTTCGTGGCCGCCGCCGTCGTCACCGGAGAGCGCCCGCTGCGGATCATGTTCCGCGAGATCCTGCCCAACATGGCGTCCGTGGTGATGACCACGCTACTCGGCTGCGTGATCTTCGGCATCGGCGCCCAGGCCGGCCTGGAGTTCCTCGGCCTCGGCGACAGCAGCGTCGTCAGCTGGGGCACCAATCTCTACTGGGCCAGCAACGACGGCGCGTTGATGACCGGCACATGGTGGGCCTTCGTCCCCTCCGGACTGTGCATCGCCCTCGTCGCCTTCGCACTCGCGTTGGTCAACTACGCGGTCGACGAGATCACCAATCCGCGGCTGCGCAACCGCCGCGCCCGCCGTGAGAGGAGGGGCTGAGCCATGGAACCCGTACTTGAGGTGAATGGCCTCCGCGTTGAATACCGCGGCGACGGACGCACCGTCGTGGGCGCCGACGACGTCTCCTTCTCCATCGGCGCCGGAGAGGTCTTCGGCCTCGCCGGCGAGTCCGGCTGCGGCAAGTCGACCATCGCCAACGCGGTGATGCGCCTGCTGAAGCCCCCGGCCGAGATCACCGCAGGCAGCATCCGCTTCGAGGGCGGAGACGTCCTCGCCCTGGACGCACGGGAGTTGCGCGCCTTTCGGTGGCGGCAGATCGCCATGGTCTTCCAGTCGGCGATGAACTCCCTCAACCCCGTCCTGACCATCGGCGAGCAGATCGTCGACATCTTCACCACGCATGAGCGGATGAAGAAGCGGGTGGCGCGGGAGCGGGCGGGCGAGCTGCTGGAGCTGGTGGGCATCGACCCGGGGCGGCTGAAGGCGTACCCGCACCAGCTCTCTGGCGGCATGCGTCAGCGCGTCGTCATCGCCATGGCCGTGGCCCTGAGGCCCAGGCTGCTGATCATGGACGAACCGACCACCGCGCTCGACGTGGTCGTGCAGCAGGAGATCATGGCGCAGATCCGCGGCCTTCAGCGCGAGCTGGGCTTCTCCATCCTCTTCATCACCCACGACATGTCCCTGATGGTCGAGCTGTCGGACCGCATGGGCGTGATGTACGGCGGACGGATCGTCGAACTCGCCGACGCCAAGGACCTGTTCGCGGGGCCGCTCCACCCGTACACCGAGGCGCTGATGAACGCCTTCCCGCCGCTGACCGGCCCGCGCCGCCAGCTCACCGGCCTCTTCGACGCCCCGCGTACCGCCGACAGCTGCGGCTTCCACGTCCGCTGTCCCGAAGACCGCTCGGACTGCTCCATGAACATCCCCGACCTGCGCAAGGTCGCGCCCGGCCGCTGGGTGGCCCGTAGTACGGCCCGCAGTCCGGAAGGAGCCTCCCGATGACCGAACCGACCAAATCGACCACACCCCTCCTCTCCGTACGGGACCTGACCAAGGACTTCCAAGTCGGCACCGTCTTCTCCCGACGCCGCGTCCGCGCCGTCAACGACGTCTCCTTCGACCTCCCTGCCGGCCGCATCACCGCCCTGGTCGGAGAGTCCGGTAGCGGCAAGTCCACCATCGCCCGCTGCCTCGCCCGCCTCGAACAACCCACCTCCGGTGAGGTGTTGCTGGACGGCGAAAATGTGCTGCGCACCGAGCGGCGCCGAGCGTCACGGACGTACCGCCACAAGGTCCAGATGGTGTTCCAGGACCCCTTCGGCTCGCTCAACCCCGTCCACCGCATCGAGCACTTCCTCACCCGCGCCCTGGTCCTGCACGGCCACCCCGCCACCCGCGAGGCGCTGTGCGAGCTGCTGACGACGGTCGGCCTGACCGAGGACATGCTCCAGTCCTACCCGCACGAACTCTCCGGCGGCCAGCGCCAGCGCGTCGCGATCGCCCGTGCGCTGGCGGTGGAGCCCCGGCTGATCCTCGCCGACGAACCGACCTCGATGCTGGACGTCTCGGTGCGCGTGGGCGTGCTCAACCTGATGCGGCGCCTGCGCGACGAGCGGGACATCGCCATGCTCTACATCACGCACGACCTGGGCTCCGCGCGCTACCTCGCGGACACCACCATGGTCATGTTCGCCGGCGAACTCGTCGAGGGCGGCGACGCGTTGGCGGTGATGGACGCCCCCGCCCACCCCTACACCCGCCTGCTGCTGTCCGCCGTACCCGACCCCGAACGGGCCGGGAGCCACGACCCCGTCGAGCGCGCCAAGCTCCGCGAGGCGATCCTCAACCCCACGTCCTGCCCATACGGCAACGACGGCACGTGCAGCCGCACCGAGCCCGTCCGCCACATCGTCGGCGAGAACGAGGGGCAACCCCACTGGGTGCGCTGCCACCTGCGCGCACCCGCCTCCGACATCGCCCGCCGCGTCCTCAAGGCCACCGACCAGCCGACCGGCGAGGCCACCGACACCACCGACGCCACTGAGAAAGCGGAGACCACCGCCGCATGACCCACGACCTCACCCTCCCCTCCGGCACTCCCACCGCCGAGGGGCTGGCCGAGCGCGCCCAACGCGACCCCCACCGCCCCCGCTACCACTTCACCTCACCCGGCGGCTGGCTCAACGACCCCAACGGCCTGACCCACTGGAACGGCGCCTACCACCTCTTCTACCAGTACAATCCGCTCTCCCCTGCGCACCACCGCATCCACTGGGGCCACGCCACCAGCACCGACCTCGTCCACTGGACCGACGAGCCGGTCGCCCTCGTCCCCGGCCCCGACGGCCCCGACCGCGACGGCTGCTGGTCCGGCGTCCTCGTCGACGACGGCGGAGTGCCCACGCTCGTCTACTCGGGCAGGCACGGAGACCGTGAACTCCCTTGTGTGGCAAGGGGATCGGCAGACCTGAGGTACTGGACCAAGGACCGGGCCAACCCGGTCATCACCGCCCCGCCCGAGGGCATCGACACCACCGCCTTCCGCGACCACTGCGTATGGCGGGAGGGCTCCGGTGACGACGCGGTGTGGCGACAGCTGGTCGGCTCGGGCATCCGGGGCGTCGGCGGAACGGCCTTCCTGTACGAGTCGGACGACCTGCGCAGCTGGCGCTACGTCGGCCCCCTGCTGACCGGCGATGCCTCGCAGAACCAGGGCGAACTCGACTGGACCGGCACGCTGTGGGAGTGCGTCGACCTGTTCCGCCTCGGCGGGACGGACGTACTCGTCTTCTCCGCCTGGGACGAGGGCACCACCCACCACCCCCTGTACTGGACCGGCCGCTACCAGAGCGACACTTTCACCCCGACCGCCCTCCAACGCCTCGACTACGGCGGACGCTACTTCTACGCCCCCCAGTCCACCCGCGACGAGCACGGCCGCCGCATCATGTTCGGCTGGCTCCAGGAAGGCCGGACCGACGAGGCGAACGCGCAGGCCGGCTGGTGCGGTGCGATGTCCGTACCGAGGGTCGTCACGCTCGGCGCGGACGGCCGTCTGCACCAGGCCCCGGTGCCGGAACTGGCCGTGCTGCGGCGGGAGCGCGTGGAGGTGGCGGCGGGCCCGCTGACCGAGCTGTACACCCGGCTGCACGCCGTGCGCGGAGACCAGCTGGACATCGAGACGACCCTGCGTCTCGCCCTCGGCGCCACCGCCCGGCTCGTGGTCCGCGAGACACCGGATGGCGCGGAGCGGACGGTCGTGGAGGTCAGCAGGGCGTACGTCGGAGCGCGCGGCACCCTCCGCCTGCACCGCGAGACCAGCAGCCTCGACCCGACGGTCGACACCGAACCCCGGTACGGAGAGCTGCCGTTGGACGCCGACGGCCGTGTGGACCTGCGCGTCCTCGTCGACCACTCCGCACTGGAGATCTTCGCGAACGGGCGCCCGCTGGCTGCCCGCATCTACCCCACCCGCCCCGACGAGGCCGTAGGCGTCGGCATCGGCGCCGACGGCGACGTGATCCTGGAGCGGTTCGACGCCTGGCAGATGGCGTCGGCCTTCACCGACGGACCCCGGCCGCTGTGGCCGTGACGGTCTTACACACGACCACGGCCCGGGGTGTGAACGTCCCCCCGGGCCGTGGCCCACCCTTCCCCGCTCTCCCTCAGGAGCCGCCATGAGCGTGTCCCGCCGTACCCTCCTGCTCGCAGGAGGCACCGCCGCCACCCTGCTGCCTCTCGGAGGCATCATGTCCGCGGCACAGGCCGCCGCCCCGAGCGCCGCCGGAGCAACCCCCGCCCCCACCCCGATCCCCGACCCCAACCCCGTCACCGGCACCTGGACCCGCACCTCCGAAGGCGGCCAGAAGGCGACCGCCGGCAGTCGCGAGCCCGCCCTCGCCCTGTCCGAGCAGCAACTCGCGACCAACGGCACGTACACGGCCCGCGTCACGCCCCAATCCGCCTCCTCCGTAGGCGCGTTGGTGTTCCGGGCCGCCCTCGACGGCTCGACCGGATACGCGGTCGCCCTCGACCCCGGCCGTGCCCGCATACGGCTCTACGATCTGGCGAGAGGCGACACACTCGCCACCGCACCACTGCCGGGCGCGCGGACCGGGAGACCCTGCGGCCTCGAAGTGGCCGTCGACGGACCTGAGTTGACGGTGTATGTCGATGGCAAACGGCTCCTCCACACTGAGGACCACCGCCACGACACCGGCTCGGTGGGCCTGCTCGCCCAGGGCGGCACCGTCACCTTCGGCCCGCCCTCCCTCTCGACGGTCACCACCAACCTCACCGGCTGGACCACGAGCGGCGGCACCTGGAACGCGAGTCCGCTCGGCTGGCGAGCGGCCCCGTCCCCGGGAGCCACCGCCCGCGCCGTCACCACGACCCAGGCGTACGACACCGCGTTCCAGGCCGACCTGCTCCTGCACGACGCCTCCGCGCTCGCCTCGCTGTTGGTGCGTACCGACGCCAGGGCCACGCGCGGCTATGGCATCCAAGTCGACCCAGGCCAGGGCAAGTTGAGGCTCTATCGCGTCGACGGGAACGTCACTCTCGGCACGTACGCGACCACCATCAAGGCCGACACGGTCTACCGCCTCCGCGTCGAAGCCGAGGGCGACGAACTGCGCGTGCACTGGCAGACCAACTTCCTCTCCCCCGACGGCTACAGCCCAGTCATCACCGCCCAGGACTCCACCCACACGCAGGGCCGACTCGCCGTCACGGCATCGTCCGGCGCGGTGTCCTTCGAGAACATCGCCGCCGCCGACCTCGCCACCGGCCTCCAGGGCTGGACAACCCGCTCCGGCACCTGGACCCCAGACCTGCGCGGCATCCGCGGCGAGAACGGCCTGCGCACGGCACCCTTCACCGAGGGCGACCTGGTGGCGAGGGCCGACATCACACCCGCCGACCGCTCCTCCTCGGCCGGCCTCGTCCTGCGCGCGTCCGCGAACGGCTCCGGCGGCTACGAAGCCCGCCTGGAACCCGGCCGCAACGCCGTCGTCCTGCTGGACCGCTCCTCCGGCGCCCGCCTCGCGTCCGCCTCCGGTCCGGTCCGGCGCATCACGTCCGGCGGCACGTACCGCGTCGAGGCCCGCGCGACGGGCAGGACGATCGAGGTGTACGTGGACGGCGTACGGGCCCTGAGGACCCGCGTGTCCCGCACCACGGGCGGCGCGGTCGGCACCACCGCCGCGCACGGGACGTCGTACTTCCAGAATGTCGAAGTCCACAGCACCGCCGACTACTTCACCGAGCCGTACCGCCCCACGTATCACTACTCCCAGCTCACCGGCTCCACCAGCGACCCCTGCGGCCTGCTGTACCACGACGGCGAGTACCACCTCTTCCACCAGGACGAGGGCCGCTGGGCGCACGCGGTCAGTACCGACCTCGTCCACTGGCAGGCCCTGCCGATCGCCCTGCCCTGGAACGCGTACGGCCACTGCTGGACCGGTTGCGCGGTCGTGGACGCCGACGACACCTCCGGTCTCTTCGACGGCGGCTCGGGCCTGATCGCGTACTACACGAGCCACCACCCGGACAAGCCGGGCGGGAACGCCAGCGTGCGCATCGCGTACAGCAAGGACAAGGGCCGCTCATGGAAGCTGCACGGCGGCTCGACCCCGGCCGTGCAGAACCCAGGCGGTCCCGACGCCGGCTGGACCTTCCGCGACCCGAAGGTGATCCGCGACGAGGCCCACGACCAGTGGCTGATGGTGGTCTCCGGCGGCGACCACGTCCGTTTCTTCACCTCCACCGACCTCCTCACTTGGACCCAGGCCAGCTCTTTCGGCTTCGGCGACTGGGTCACGCCGGGTGTCTGGGAGTGCCCCGACTTCTTCCCGCTCCCGGTCGACGGCGACAAGGGCAAGGTGAAGTGGGTCCTCACCCTGAGCACGGGCGCCGTACGTGCCACGAACGGCTCGGCCGCCCAGTACTTCACGGGTGAGTGGAACGGCACGTCCTTCACCCCCGACCAGAAGGCCGGCACAGTCCTGCGCGCCGACTCCGGCCGCGACTACTACGCCGCCATGTCCTTCTACGGCCTGCCCGACAACCGCCGAGTCTGGCTCGGCTGGATGAGCAACTGGGACTACCCGTTCAGCGCCCCGACCGGCGCCTGGAACGGCCAACTGAGCATCTCCCGCGAACTGACCCTCACGGACACCGCCGACGGCGTACGCCTGGTGCAGCGCCCGGTCACGGAGCTGTCCGCCCTGCGTACGTCTACGACGACCTGCAAGGACCTCTCCGTCAGCCCGGGTTCCGCGAACGCCCTCGCGGGCGTCACGGGCATCGCCTACGAGATCGAGGCCGAGATCACCCTCGGCACCGCCACGGAGATCGGCTTCCGGCTCCGGGCCGGCAACGACCAGTACACGACGGTCGGATACGACGCAGAGGCGAACCAGCTGTTTGCGGACCGGTCGGCCTCGGGCCTGAGCGACTTCACCCAGTACTTCGCGGGCCGCACGACCGCGCCGATGAAAGCGACCGAGGGCCGCGTGACCCTGCGCGTGTACGTCGACTCGTCATCGGTCGAGGCATTCGGCGCGGACGGACAGGCTGCGGTGACCAGCCTGGTCTTCCCCGACACGGACGCCGACGGCATGGCCTTCTACACCAAGGGCGGCACCGCACACATAGAGTCACTCAAGGTGCACAAGCTGGACAGCGTCTACCGCCTCGTGGACCGGGTGAATCCGCCGGTGGCACCCCCGACAGGCGGTGAATTCCGCTCAGATCTGGGCAAGTTGACAGTCCTCCCTGCCGGTCACTGGGCGACGGACAGCGCGGGCCGCGCCGGAACCTTCGACAAGGACTCCAACGCCATATCGGCGCGCACGGCGACGGACGTGGACCTCACCACCCTGGTCCGGCTCGGCGGCCCCGACTCGGACACCGGCGGCGCCCTCTCCCTCCTCTGGCGCGCCTCCTCCGACGGCACCGACGCCTACTGCCTCAACATCGACCCCGACCTGCGTGTGATCCGCCTGGTCGCCAAGACCGACGGCCACTTCGACGACGGCGCCGCCCTCGCCCGCGTCCCGGCCCTGATCCGCCGCGGCACGACCTACTCGGTCCGTATCCTCGCCGAGGGCGACCGCATCCAGGTGTTCCTCAACGGCACCCGGATCATCGACGTGACGGACACGACGTACACGAGCGGGCACATCGGCCTCAACGTGTTCGGGGGGAGGGCGGCGTACCAGGACACGTACGTACAGGAGCTGTGACCGCAGGTCAAGCCGATCTGAAGCGGTGAGCCGTAGACGCTCCACCCCCGAGTTCCGGGGCGGAGCCTCTGTGAACCGGAAGGCACTCTTGTGTCTCCCATGCCCCGTGCCTTGGTCGTCTCCCGCGGCAACCACGGACGGTTCCGCCCTGGCCATGCATCTGTGTCCGGACCAGTGATCTGGCGGTTGGCGAACCAGCACGATCTGGCGGTCACGGAACGACGCACACAACAGGTGGCGGCGACTGCCGACGGCTTTTTGTCCCGCCGTCGGCAGTAACTGCTTGTGACCGCCAGACGAATCGAAGGAGCTTCCGCAGCGCACCCACCGACCACAGGCAGGACCGTTCTCTAGGGATGACGAGGGGTGCCCACAGGTCAGCACCGAACCAGCATCGGCACCACCGACGAGCCCTTCATTGACGGAACGACGGCCATCTGACCTGTACCTTTGCCGAATCAGCGCACTTACGGTAAAGGCGCCCCAAAAATTTGTGCAGCAACCTCATGATCCCCGAGACTAACGGCCGGGTCGGACATCACGGGCGGCTACTGCCGTATCGGCCCCTTCGGGCGGCCACAGTGCCATCCGCATCAGGCGTCCCCGTACGCCTCTCCCCCGAGTTCGAACCCCGCCGTCCCCGCCGTGGCATCGGCCAGCCACGCCCGGAACGTCTCCACGTCCGCGTCCGGGAGGGCGATCTCGATGGTGACAGCCTCTCCATAGTGGACGTCGCGTACCTCACGCCCCGTCGACCGCAGGTCGTTCTGCACCTTGCCCGCCCGCTGGTGGTCGACCGTGACGGTGGCGAGACGGAAGCGTTTACGTGTGATCGTGCCGAGGGTGTCGAGGGCCTCGCCCACCGCTCCCCCGTACGCCCGGATGAGCCCGCCCGCGCCGAGCTTGACGCCGCCGTAGTAGCGGGTGACGACGGTGACGACGTACCGCAGGTCGCGGCGCAGCAGCATCTGGAGCATGGGGACGCCGGCTGTGCCGCCCGGTTCGCCGTCGTCGCTCGCCTTCTGTACGGAGGCGTCGGCGCCGATGACGTACGCGTAGCAGTTGTGCGTGGCGTCCGCGTGCTCCTTGCGGATGGCCGCGATGAACTCCTGGGCCTCCTGTTCGGTGGCCGCCGGGGCGAGCGCGCACAGGAAGCGGGAGCGGTTGACTTCGGTCTCGTGCACGCCTGCGCGGGCCACCGTGCGGTACTCGTCCTGCATCGGGCCAGCGTATGCGCCCCGCGCGAAGGTGCTGCACGCGCGCGTACGTCCCGTCGGGCCGCCACCCGGTGCGGAGATCAGCCCTTCTTGCCCCGCGGCACGGTCACGTCGGTGAGCAGCGTCATGCCGGGGCCGAGGGAGGACCAGGTGTCGCCGTACCAGGTGAGGACCGCGATCGCCGACGTCGGGAACTTCGTGCGGACCTCGTCCAGCGCGTCGTCGAGACTGTCCCCGGCCAGGGTGAGCACCAGTTCCTCGAGCCCGGGGTTGTGTCCGATCAGCAGCAACGTCCTGACGTCGTCGGACACTTCGCGCACCGCTGCCAGCAACTCGGGTACGTCGGCCGCGTACAGCCGCGGATCGTGGCGTACGGGAGGAGGTGTGGTCCATTCGGCCGCGGCCAGTTCCCAGGTCCGGCGGGCGCGTACGGCGGTGGAGCAGAGCGCCAGGTCGGGCAGCCAGTCGGCAGCGGCAAGCGCGCGCCCGGCGGCCGGGGCGTCACGGCGGCCACGCGGTGCGAGCGGTCTTTCGTGGTCGGCGACGCCGTCCGGCCAGGCCGACTTGGCGTGCCGTAGGACGATCAGGCGGCGCTGCGGGGGCGCTCCGGCAGGGGCGTTCATGACGGGGTTCCGCGGCCGATGTCACGGGTGAGTTCGAGCCCGAGGAGACGGTCGGCGTAGGCGTACGTCTCGAAGCGGGCCCCGTCCGGAACGGTCTGGGATGTCGCCACCCGGCGCAGTACGTCGAGCACGGCGGGCACGTCCAGGTCGTCCTCCCAGGCGGCGCGCAGCTGCTGGCGTACGGGATCGGGGATGGGGCTGGAGGGATGCGTGGCCCAGGTGGCGACGGCTCCCCGCCAGTGCGTGAGGACCTTCTCGGCGTCGGCCAGGCCGGCCGCGTCGAGCCGGAGGGGATCGCGGCGGGGCCGCGCGAGCAGCGCGAGACGCAGGGCCGAGGGGTCGCTCCCCTCAACGCCCTCATGAACCGGACCGCTCTCGTCATCGGCCGGGATCTCGTCGTGCACCGGGGCGACCTCGACGTGTACGCCGTCCGGCACCTCGTCGTCCTGGCCGCCCGGCCCTTCGGGAGTGGCGGGACCGGCGACAACATGGAGCACCTGTGCCTCACCCAGCGGCGGTTCCCCGGCGCGGGGATCCTCGAACGGCCGGATGCCGAGGGCCGATGCGCGTTCCCGGAGTTCCGCGTGCCCCTCAGGGGCGGTCAGCACCGTCCAGACGGGCGTCCCGTTGAGTTCCAGGGCGCGTACGAGGAGGTCGGCGACCAGGAGCACCCGCAGGCCGGTGGTGTCGGCACGCGGTACATGGGCCTCGACGCGGGTCAGGCCGCGGCGGGCGGGGGCGGCGTCGGCGGACTCGCCCGTTCGGGCGTCGGTGATACGGAGCACGGGGTGAGCGTAGGCCCGCGGGAGGCCGGGCGCAGGGAGACGTGCTTCATTCGGTATCGGGGTGGTGGCGGACGCGGCTGTGAGCGGTCGGTCCGAGCCGCAACTGGTCTGCGGCGGCACAGGAGAGAGTGTCCGTTCTGCGGCACTATGGGTGCTGTGGCGGCGGTGCTCGACATCCGACGCCCTGAGGCAGGCCGGCGGACAAAGGGGTTCGGGCGTGCGGGAGTTGATGGTCATCGAGGCGCCGTCCGTGCTCGGGCTGCGGCCGTCCGGGGTACAGGATCTGCCGGAAGCCCTGCGCGATGCCGGGCTGCTCGACCGCCTCGGGGCGGTGGTGGCCATGGGGGTCCCCCCGCTCATGGGGGTTCCCCCGCTCGAGCGAATTCGAGAGTGGGGGAGAAGCCGAGAGTGGGGGAGGGTCGAGGCGGCGGCGTACGACCCGAGGCGGGACGCCGACACCGGGGTGCTCAACCCGGTCGGCATCGCGCGGTACTCCGTGGAGCTGGCCGACGCCGTGGGCGGCGTACTGGACCGGGGCGGCTTCCCCGTGGTCCTCGGCGGCGACTGCAGCATCCTGCTCGGCAATCTCCTCGCCCTGCGCCGCCGGGGACGCTACGGCCTGCTGTTCCTCGACGGCCATACCGACTTCTACCAGCCGTCCGCGGAGCCGACGGGCGAGGTGGCCTCGATGGAACTCGCCCTGGCCACGGGCCGCGGGCCCGGCCTGCTGACCGACCTGGAGGGCCGTGGTCCGCTGCTGAGGGACGAGGACGTCGTCGCCCTCGGCTTCCGCGACACCGAGGAGTCCACCGCGGCCGGGATGCAGCCGCTGCCGTCGGGGCTGCACGCGTTCGACCTCGATGCGGTACGGGCTCTCGGCGCCGACGCCGCCGCGCGCCAGGCGGTCGAACGGCTCACCCGGGGCGGGAGCGGCGGGTACTGGGTCCATCTCGACGTCGACGTACTGGACGACGCGGTGATGCCCGCCGTCGACTACCGCATCCCCGGCGGACTGACCTGGTCGGAACTGGAGAGCGTGCTGCGGACCGCGCTGGCCGGCGAGCGAGCCGTCGGTTTCGACGTCACGATCTTCAACCCCCGCCTCGACCCCGACGGCAGCATCGCCGTCCGCCTCACCGAGTGCCTGTGCCGGGGGCTGTCGGCGCGGCGCACCGCCCCCTGAGGCCGGCCGTCAGTCGGCGGGCTTCTCCCAGACCGAGACATGCCGGCGGCTCTCGCTGGTGAACGGCGCCCGGTCCCAGTCCTCCCAGCGGTCGCGCAGCCGCAGTCCGGCGAGCCGCGCCATCAGGTCCAGTTCCGAGGGCCACACGTACCGGAACGGGTAGTACTCGTGCTCGGCACGTCCGTCGACGATGGTGACGTAGTTCGAACTCATCGCCTGGGTGGCGACGTCGTAGATGTCGAACGCCCACTGTGTGGGGCTGATGCGGAACGGCACGGCGTTCTGCCCCGGCGGCAGCCGGCGCAGCTCCGGCACGCCCACCTCTATGACGAAGCAGCCGCCGGGCCGCAGATGGGCGGCGGCGTTCTGGAAGCAGGCCACCTGGGCGTCCTGCGTCGTCAGATTGTTGATCGTGTTGAAGACGAGGTAGGCGACCGCGAACGTGCCCTCCACCCGCGTCGTGGCGAAGTCGCCGATCGTCACGCCGACGCTGTCGCCGCCGGGCTTGGCGCGCAGCCGGGCCACCATGGCCCGCGACATGTCGATGCCATGCACCGGGATTCCGCGCCTGGCCAGCGGCAGCGCGATCCGGCCGGTGCCGACGCCGAGTTCGAGCGCCCGGCCGTCGCCGGCGAGCCCGGCCAGCAGGCCGACCGCCGGATCCACCGCCTCCGGACGGAACATGTCCGCCGCCGACTCGTCGTAGCCGGCCGCCACCTTCTCCCCGAAGTAGCCGTCCTCATCATGCATTCGGGGAACGTACCGCCCACGGCCCGTCCGACGCCCGCGATTTTTCAGCCCTGGGGCAGGGTCGCGCACCGCTCGGTGCTCGGCGAAAACCCCGTCCGACACATACGTATCGGCCTCGGCGTTTCGGCCATTGTTCCGCCCAGGGCCGACCGCACGCCCCAAGGGTGGATGCACCCCGCACCTGACGCTTTCCGTGCTCCCGTACGGAATCCACACCGTCTCAAACACGTGTGTTCGACACACCTCCCGCGTCGTTGACTCCATTGGCGTTCGCCCGCGCCGATCCGTTCACAACGACCTTGCAGGAGAGTCCAGTTGACCTCAGCCGACACCCAGGACACGCAAGCCGTCACTCCGCCTCCGCCGCCGCCCGCCGAGATCACCTACACGGGCCAGTACTCCATCAACCCGCTCGGCGAGGTCTCCTTCCGCAAGCTCTGTGGGCAGCTGCCCTCCGTGCTGCGCCGCATCGCCAGGATGTCGTGGGACGTCGACCGACGGGCCGTCGTCCTCCTGCTGATCTGCCAGCTGGTCACCGGCGTGGCCGCCGCGGTGCTGCTGGCCGCGACGGCCAGTGCCATGCGCCCCGTCCTCGGCGGCGGTTCCGTCGCCGACCGGCTGCACGCGGCTCTGCCGGCTCTCCTCGTCGTGGCCGGTGCCAGCGCACTCACACGCGGTTCGGCTGCCGTGGCCACCTACGCCGAGCGTCGCATCACCCCCAGGCTGACGACCGTGACGGACACCGCGCTGGTCGAGGCGGTCTGTCGAGTGGAGGCGGCGGCCTACGCCGTGGACGGATTCGCGGACCGGCAGGAGGCAGCGGAGATGGGCGTGATGCGCACCCACGTCATGGTCTCCGACGCCCAGCGCTTTATGTCGGCCCTGGTCAAGATGGTCACGGCAAGCGGCGTCCTGTCGGTCCTGAACCCCCTGATGCTGCCCCTGCTCCTGCTTGCCGTGCTCCCGGCCGGCGTCGGCGCGGTGCTGAGCGCCCGGGTCGACTACGAGATCCACTACGCCAACGTCGCCGACCGCAACGTCCGCGGCATGATGCGGTGGTGGTCGACGACACCGAAGTACGCCGACGAGGTCCGCGCCAACGGGATGACGGACTACCTGCTGTACTGGTACCGGTCCCTGTCGGAGCGGGTCGACGGGCGCACGCTGACCGCCGCTCCCCGGACGCTGCGGATCGCCTTGGTGTCATCGGTGGTCGGCGGGGTGTTCCTGGTCGCCACCTGGGCGGTTCTCGCCTGGCTCGCCGTGACCGGACGGGTCGCGCTCGCCCTCGCCGCGACGGCTGTCGTCGCGGTCCAGACGACGCTGGCGGCGCTGTCCCAGGTGATCATCAACGGGGCCGCCGTGTTCCACACCAGCCTGTACCTGAGCGATATGCAGGCCTTCCTCGACGACGCCGAGGCGCGGGCGCCGGACCGCGGCGAACTCGCCGTGAGCGCGCCCGTGGAGGAGATCCGGCTGGACGAGGTCACGTACCAGTATCCGGGGAAGGACAAGCCGGCCGTCGACCGTGTCTCCCTGACCCTGCGGCGCGGGGAGATCCTCGCCGTCGTCGGGGTGAACGGTTCCGGCAAGAGCACGCTGACCCGCCTGATCACCGGGATCTACCTCGCGGACAAGGGCCGTGTGACCTGGAACGGCTCGGACCTCGCCCGCATCGCCGAGGCCACGGTCTGGAACCGCACGGGTCTGGTCCCGCAGATCTTCGCCCAGTGGCCGCTGCGGGTGCGGGAGAACGTGACGCTGGGCCAGCCGCGGACCTTCGACGACGGAGAGGTGTGGCAGGCGCTCGACGCGGTCGGTATGCGCGAAGCCGTCGAGGATCTGCCCCATGGCCTCGACACGCTCCTCGCCCGCGAGGTGTTCGGCGGGGCCGAACTGTCCGGAGGACAGTGGCAGCGGCTGGCCTGCTCCCGGGCTCTGTACCGGCGCCCGTCTCTGTTGATCCTCGACGAGCCGACCTCGCAGATGGATCCCCGCGGCGAGCACGCGATCTTCGAGGAGATCAAGGCCATCGCCGGCGACCGCATCACGATCGTCGTCACCCACCGGCTCGAGAACACGAAGGTCGCCGACCACATCGTGGTGATGGACCAGGGCCGCATCACCGAACAGGGCGGATACGACGAACTCGTCCATGCGGGCGGCACCTTCGCCGAACTCCTCGCACTCTCCCAGGACCGATAGCGCCCTCGACATGTAGTGCCCTCGACATGACGTCCGGGATCCGCGACTCCATGAGCGATGAAGACAGTTCGTCAGCAGTGGATCAGCGAATTCGCAGCTTCCTCGGACCGACCGGCAACGACTACGAGCAACAGCGGCCGGTTGTACGGCACTTCCCTCAGCCTGCGGGTCACCGGTTCGACGCGATGGTCCGACGCGACGGTTCGGCGGTGGCGGCGAGCAGGGCGGCGTCGTCGTCGACCCGGTCGGGGGTGTTCAGCAGCTCCAGGGCCCGTTCGGTGATCTGCTGGGGGTCGGTGCGGGCGGCGGCGGGCAGCGCGTCGCAGGTCTGGCGCAGGGACGCCAGGCCGTCGTCCAGGGACAGCGCCCGGTTCTCCACCAGGCCGTCGGTGTACAGCAGCAGGCTGGTGCCGGGCGAGAACGCCACCTCACGGTCGACCGGGATGCTGCCCAGTCCCAGCGGCAGCGCCGGGGGCAGCTCCAGGTAGGCGGTGTCGGCGGCTACCAGCAGGGGCGGCAGGTGCCCGCTGGCGGCGTAGCGCAGGCGGTGCCGGTGGGGGTCGTAGACCGCGTACAGGCAGGTGGCGAAGCGGTCGGTGGCGAGCGACTGCAGGTAGGCGTCCAGCCTGGTCAGCACCTGGGCCGGGCCGGCGCCCTCCAGCGCGAGGCTGTGCAGGGCCGAGCGGAGTTGGCCCATCACGGTGGCGGCTTCCACGTCGTGGCCCATGACGTCGCCGATGGCCAGCCCCACGGCGCCGTCGGGCAGGGCGAGCACGTCATACCAGTCGCCACCGACCTCGGCGCCGCGGTTGCTGGCCCGGTATTGGGTGGCCAGGCGCACGCCGGGCACCTGGGGCAGGCGGTGGGGCAGCAGGGCACGCTGCAGGGTCAGGGCGAGGCGGCGCTCGTTGTGGTACCGGGTGGCGTTGTCGTAGGCCAGGGCCAGGCGGTGGGCGAGGTTCTCCAGATACTTGTGTTCGACCGCGGAGTACCCGCCGGTGTGCCGGACCAGTACCAGGGCCCCCAGCGTCTGGTCGTGGGCGTGCAGCGGCAGGGCCAGCACGGCGGCGGGCGCCGGGTGCGGGTCGGCTGGGACTGGGTGCGAGCCGGCTGGGGCTGGGGTGGTGTCGTCGATCGCGTGGGCGGCGGCGGTGGTCAGGGCCTCGCGGTCGAGGAGGGGGGCGCCGGCGATGTATGCCGGGGGCGACTGCGCCGGGGCGGGTGCCGCGGCGGTGAGGTGGATGCTGATCTGGTCGGCGAAGTCGGGCAGCAGGATCTGGCCGGCGGTCTGCAGTATCTGGTCCGGGTCGAGGGTGTTGGCCAGCCGCAGGCCCGCTTCGGCCAGGGAGGCCAGCACGGCCAGCTGGTTGCGGGTCTCGGTCAGGCCCTGTTCGCGCAGCCGGGACAGTTCCAACC
Organism: Streptomyces yerevanensis; assembly: GCF_000716805.1. Classification (NCBI taxonomy): domain Bacteria; kingdom Bacillati; phylum Actinomycetota; class Actinomycetes; order Kitasatosporales; family Streptomycetaceae; genus Streptomyces; species Streptomyces yerevanensis. The sequence goes on from NZ_JNWJ01000057.1 coordinate 25,118, forward strand.
CGGTGCGGACGCGCGCCAGCAGCTGGCGCGCGGAGAAGGGTTTGGCCAGGTAGTCGTCGGCGCCGGCGTGCCGGCCCTGCACGGATTCCTCCTCGCCGGCGCGGGCGGTGAGCAGGACGATGGGCAGGCGGGCTGTGCGCGGGTCGGCGCGCAGCGCCCGGACCAGCTCGAAGCCGTCCATGCGGGGCATCATCACGTCGCTGAGCACCAGTTCCACCGGCTGTGCCAGGGCCGTCTCCACGGCGGCCCGGCCGTCGGCGGCGAGCAGCACGTCGTAGTCGGGCTGCAGGAGCTGGGTGAGGTAGGCGCGCATGTCGGCGTTGTCGTCGACGACCAGCAGGCGGGCCCGGTGGGGGCGGTCGGTTTCGTGCGGGCCGGGGCCGTGGGGGGCATCGTGGGTCGCGGGGGCCTGCGGGGTGCGTGCCGCGGCGGGGGCAGAGGTGGCCGCGGCGGGGTCGGGGTCGGCCGCCAGCCAGCCCAGCGCCTCGTCCACGTAGGCCGCGGAGCGGCCGGGCCGGCCGCCTCCGCCTTCCCTGGGGGTCTCCCCGGGGGATCCGGCGCCGGCCGCGGGCGGGGCCGGGCGGGGCTGGCGGGCGGCGAAGGGGAGGTCCACGGTGACGGTGGTGCCCTGGCCGAGCCGGCTGTCCACGCCGACGGTGCCGCCGTGTGCTTCCACCAGGTCCTTCACCAGCACCAGGCCGAGGCCGCTGCCCTCGTGGGAGCGGGAGCGGGCGCCGCGGACCCGGTAGAAGCGCTCGAACAGGCGCGGCAGCTCGTCCGCGGGGATGCCGGTGCCGGTGTCGGTCACGGTCAGCCGGGCCCGGTCGCCGGCCGCGGCCATCTCCACCCGGGCGCCGCCGGTGAAGGTGAACTTCAGGGCGTTGCTGAGCAGATTGAGGATGATCTTCTCCCACATCTCCCGGTCCAGGGGCACCGGCTCGGGCAGCGGCGGGCAGTCCACCTCCAGCGTCAGCCCGGCCGCCTCGAAGGCGGAGCGGAACACCCCGGCCAGCTCGGCCGTGGCACCGGCGAGGTCGACCGGTTCGAGGGCCGGGCGCATCTGCCCGGCCTCGGCCCTGGCGACGTCCAGGAGGGTGTTGACCTGCTTCAGCAGGCGCAGGGCGCCGCGCTCGGCCAGCTCCAGCTGCTCGCGCCGCTCGGGCCGGTCCTCGTCCGCCAGGGCCTGCTGGAGCGGGCCCAGGAGCAGGGTGAGCGGGGTGCGGAACTCGTGGCTGACGTTGGCGAAGAAGGTGGTCTTGGCCCGGTCCAGCTCGGCCAGCGCCTCCGCCCGTCGGCGCTGCTCTTCGTGCGCGAGCGCGGCCGACTCGTGTGCGAGCGCGGCCGACAGCGCCCCGGCCACGGCGGAGGCGAGCACCTCCAGGAAGTCGTGGTAGGCCCCGGCCGGGGGGAAGCAGGGGTTGAGGCCCACCACCAGGACGCCCTCCACCTGGCCCGCGCCGTGCAGCGGCAGGGCCAGCGCCTCCTCGACCGGGATCCGGGTGGCCGCGGCGTGCTGCCCGGCCGTGCCGCCGCCGGTGAACGCGGCGGCCGGCAGCGTGGCCGGGGCACCGTCGGCGACCACCTGAGCCAGCCGGGCCGCCGCCTCCGACCCGTCGGCCGCACTCAGCGAGCCGGTCTCGGGCGCCGACTGGAGCCCGGCGGAGGCCGCCGGCCGCTGCATCCCCGGCTCGGAGGCCAGGTACAGGCCCAGAAACGGGATCTCCTCGGGGTAGGAGCCCGCCACCTCGGCGACCACGCGGGCAACCTCGTCCGGGGTGGGCAGCCCGGCCGTGCGCGTGCCGGTCTCGCTCAGCAGGCGCAGCCGGCGCTCGCCCAGTACCCGGCCGGTGGTCTCGGTGAGGATCTGCAGCACGCCGCCGACAGTGCCGTCGTCCAGCAGCACGGGCTGGAAGGCGGAGTCGAAGTAGCACTGCTCCAAAAAGCCGTGGCGCTCCATGATGAGCAGCTCATTCGGGACCAGCAGGGGCTTGCGGGTACCGGTCACATAGTGGAAGTGGGAGCTCACGGGGTGGGCCCAGACCTCGGGAAACACCTCCTTGTAGGGCCTGCCGAGCGCCCAGGGGTGTTTGGCGCCGACAATGGGTGTGGAGCCCTGGTTGTACAGCGTGGCGAATTCAGCCCCCCAGTACAGAGCCATCGCATGCTCCGAGGTGAGCATGAGGCGCAGGGTGTCCACCAGGGCCCCCGGCCAGGAGACGGGGGGCCCGAGCGGCGTCGCCGCCCAGTCGATCCCTGCCAGAAGCTCGCCGAACGCGCCGCCTTCGGCGAACACCCGGGCCGCCGCGGTACGCGGGTCATCGGGCCGGGTCATCGAGAAATCTTCCTCCTGGCGCCTATGTGATCCGCCCGCGCCCTCCCAAGGCTGCCGACGGCCACTCGCTGCGGACCTCCCGGGCAGATCGGACGCCGGATCCGAGGATCCGACGGTTCTGGCTACATTTCTGCCCGAATTGGAAAGTTAAACAGTTAAAAGGCTATTTGCCCAGCAGTGTACGCCTGCAACCGCACGCCGACGGCGGTGATCATCGACTCGCAGTCCCTGCGGGCCTGCCGCCCGAGTGAGGCCGGACCCGGGCTCGCCGAGCGGGCGGGAATCATCGTTCCCCGCCCGCTGTTGCCTGCCAGAGCAGGCACCGCAGGAAGCCCCAAGGAGGCCGAACGTGTACGGCGACTCAGCAACGGTCCGCAAGATCCTCACCGAGCTCGGTGACACCTGGGCGGTCGTCGGGCTGTCGACGAACGAGCGCCGGGCGGCCTACGGAGTCGCCGGCGTCCTCAAGCGCTACGGCAAGCGCATCGTCCCGGTGCATCCGAAGGCGGAGACGGTCCATGGGGAGAAGGGGTACGCGTCGCTGTCGGAGATCCCCTTCGACGTGGACGTCGTCGATGTGTTCGTCAACAGTGACCTGGCCGGTCCCGTCGCCGACGAAGCCGCCGCCATCGGCGCCAAGGCCGTCTGGTTCCAGCTGGGCGTCATCGACGAGGCGGCGTACGAGCGGACTCGCGCGGTGGGCCTCGACATGGTCATGGACCGCTGCCCTGCCATCGAGATCCCGAAGCTCGGCTGAGATCCGCGAACCGCAGGCCGGTCCTCAGCGGTCCTTGCGCGACGTCACCGTGAACTGCGCCCCGTCGGGGTCCCGGAGCACCGCCTCCGTCGGAGGCGTCTCCGTGTGCGACGTGCCGACCCGGACGACGGTGCCGCCGTGGGCCCGCGCGGCGCCGACGCAGGCCTCGACGTCGGGGACCGCGAAGTGGATCTGCCAGTGCGGCCGGATCGTGGGGTCGGGCGCCGCCTCCACGGCGCCGGAGTGGATCCGGGCCACGATCTCGCCCTCGCTGCGCAGGACGACCTCGTCCGCCTCGTAGTGGACCTCGCAGCAGCCGGGTTTCGGGGAGGCCCACTCGAGGACCTCCCCGTAGAACATGGCGGCGTCGAAGGCGTCGCGGGTGTGCAGGCGTACGAAGGCGGGGGCGGCCCGGCGCCAGGACTCCCAGCCGGAGATGAGACGGCCCTCCCAGATGCCGAAGACCGCTCCGTCGCGGTCCGCGAGGAGAGCGGCCCGGCCCGGCGGGAACGCGATCGGGCCGACCGCTGTCGTGCCGCCGCGTTCCTGCCCCCGGGCCACGGCCTCGTCGGCGCTGGACACGGCGAAGTAGGGGGTCCAGGCGACTGCCATCTGCCACATGGAGGCCACGGCCGAGATGCCCGCGACCGGCACATCGTTCGCGTACGCGATGCGGAACCGGTCGCCCAGCGCGAACGAGCGGAACTTCCAGCCGAACACCGCGTGGTAGTAGTCCTCCGCGGCGGCTTCGTCGCGTGCCGTCAGGCTGACCCAGCACGGGGCGCCGAACACGGACTCGCTGGAGATGACATCGTCTTGAACTGTGGTGTCACGGTTCATGGCAGTACCGTCCTGGCTTCCCTGACCGATGTGCTCAGCCGCCGGTGCCGAATCGCTCCCAGACGCGGTGCTCGCCCAGCAGCCGGGTGATCTGTTCCAGGGCGCTCGTGCCGCTGTCCGCGGTCACGACGCCCGGCGCACCGGCCGGGACGCCCGCGGCATCGAGGGCGGTTTCGGCGCCCGCCCAGCCGCCGATGGCCTTCCCGTGCCGGTAGGCCTCCGACAGCATCAGAAGCACCCGCGGATCCGTGGCTGCTTCCGTACCAGCATCCCCCGCCTTGGCGTCCCGCGCTCCGTAGGCGTCGCTCCCGGGGCCCGGAGCACCCGCCAGCACGATGGCGTCGTACTCCACGGACCGGGCGGTCGCGAAGGTGCGCTGCACCTGGACGGGCTCGCCCTCCGCGTCGAGCTTGCCGCCGGCCGGGGCGATCACCAGCGGGACCATGCCCGCGTCCAGGACCGCCCGGCGCACGGTGCGTACGCCGTCGAGGTCGCCGCGTTCGTCGGTGACGATGCCGATGACGCGCCCGTCCAGCGGCCAGGTGCGGCCCAGCTGTGAGAGGGCGGGGCTGGGGTCGACGGCCGTCAGGGGGACGGTGGCCTCGGGTGCGGGCAGGCCGAGACCGGTGGCGACCTGCCCGCACAGTTCGGGGTCGATGTTGGCGAGCACCTGGAGCCCGCGCTCCTTGACGGCCTGCTCGTAGCACTTGCCCAGCTCGAAGGTGTACGCCGCGATGATGTGCTCGCGCTCCACCGGGGACATGCTGCGCCAGAAGAGCCGGGGCTGGCTGAAGTGGTCCGAGAAGGAGGCCGGGGCCTCACGTTGCTTCCGGCCTGTCGGCACCTCCACGGGCGTCTCGATGTACGCGCCGGTGTCGGCGCCCGCGAGGAACGGGCAGCCTCCGTCGAGGGAGTTGGGCCGGTAGGGCGCCGCTCCGGTGTGGACGGCCGTCTGGTGCATGCCGTCCCGGTGCATGTCGTTGACGGGGGCGTGGGTGCGGTTGACGGGGAGCTGCGCGAAGTTCGGCCCGCCCAGGCGGGAGATCTGGGTGTCCAGGTAGGAGAAGAGCCGGCCGGCCAGCAGCGGGTCGTCGGTGATGTCGATGCCGGGCACGAGGTGGCCGGGGTGGAAGGCGACCTGCTCGGTCTCGGCGAAGAAGTTCGACGGGTTGGCGTTCAGGGTCAGCAGGCCCACCGGCTGCACGGGCGCCAGTTCCTCCGGGACGATCTTCGTCGGGTCGAGCAGGTCGATGCCCTCGAAGGTCTGCTCGGCGTTGTCCGGGAAGGTCTGGATGCCCAGTTCCCACTGCGGGTAGGCACCGGCCTCGATGGCGTCGGCGAGGTCGCGCCGGTGGAAGTCCGGGTCGATGCCGTTGATGAGCTGCGCCTCCTCCCACACCAGGGAGTGCACGCCGAGCTTCGGCTTCCAGTGGAACTTCACCAGCGTGGTGGCGCCCTCGGCGTTGACCAGCCGGAAGGTGTGGACGCCGAAGCCCTCCATCGTGCGGAACGAGCGCGGGATGGCCCGGTCGGACATGTTCCACAGCGTGTGGTGGGTGGCCTCGGTGTGCAGCGTGACGAAGTCCCAGAACGTGTCGTGGGCGCTCTGCGCTTGGGGGATCTCCCGGTCGGGGTGCGGCTTTCCGGCGTGGATGATGTCCGGGAACTTGACCGCGTCCTGAATGAAGAAGACCGGGATGTTGTTCCCGACCAGGTCGAAGGTGCCCTCGCCGGTGTAGAACTTCGTCGCGAAGCCCCGCGTGTCGCGCACCGTGTCCGAGGAGCCGCGCGAGCCGAGCACCGTGGAGAACCGTACGAACACCGGGGTCTCGGCCTCGCCGGTCAGGAAGGCCGCCTTGGTGACCTTCGCGGCGGTGCCATAGCTCCGGAAGACACCGTGCGCGGCGGCCCCGCGCGCGTGCACGACCCGCTCGGGGATGCGCTCGTGGTCGAAGTGGGTGATCTTCTCCCGCAGATGGTGGTCCTGCAGCAGAACGGGCCCGCGCTCACCGGCCTTCAGTGAGTGGTCGGTGTCGTAGAGCCTGGCTCCCTGGGCCGTCGTCAGGTAGGCGTCACCCTGGGCGTTGGTGGACTGATCTGCGCCCGTCGGTCGTCCCGTGGGGCTGACCGTTTCGGGTGCGCTCTGGTCGGGTTTGGGCGGGAGGGGTGCGTGGGGTTCGGTCGGTTCGGCGACTGACGGCGTGTGTGCTCCGGGCTTGCCGGGGACGCCGTCCGCCGGGCCGTCTTCGCGCAGTACGTCGCCTGCCTTGTGCGCTGCGGCCTTCAGCGGGTTCTTGTCGCTCATCGCACTTCCAAGAGGTCGGGGAGTGTTCTGCGCCGCCTGGGTACCCCCGACCGAACCCTTGAACCAGCCCGCCTTCGCCGACCCGGGCCGCGCGGAGCGATCAGTCCTCGCCCAGGATGATGTTGCTCTGAAGGCCCGCGGGCTCCTGCTCACCCCGCTGTTCCCTGCGGGCCTCGCGGCGAACTGAAAGAACAGCGCGCGCACCGTCTTCGGTCCTGCGCTCCGCGATCACCGGCTCGACGCCGGCCGACTCGATGTCCGCGCTGGTGCCGGGTTCCATGAGGGCACCTCCTACGTCTTCCGCTCGTGGCTCCGAGTACCCGGCGCCCGCGTTCCAAACGGGCGGTGCGTTCCGCGCCCGGGCCGGGCGGACGCTTCGGCCCGCGGCTCGAGGGGACTCGGAGCTTATGACCGAGAAAGCAGACATCCGGGGCTCGTACTGGATGGACACGGCACCCGGCGAGACGTATCCACCGCTCGACACGGATGTGACCGTCGACGTGGCCGTGGTCGGCGCGGGCATCGCCGGACTCAGCACGGCCTGGGAGCTGGCCCGCGCCGGGCGCGGCGTCGCGGTCCTGGAGGCCGACCGTGTCGCCGCGGGCGTCACCGGCCACACCACCGCGAAGCTCTCCGTCCAGCACACGCTGATCTACGACCGGCTGCGCCGGACCCGTGGCCCTGAGGCGGCGCACCTGTACGCACGCTCGCAGACCGAGGCGATCGAGCACGCCGCGGCCGTCGTCGACGAGCTGCGCATCGACTGCGACTGGGAGCGCAGGAGCGCGTTCACCTACACCCGGGACGAGCGCCGGGCCGACGAGATCCGCGCCGAGGCTCAGGCTGCCCGGGAGGCCGGCCTTGACGCGGAGTTCGTGACCGAGACGGGTCTTCCCTACTCCGTGGCCGGGGCGGTCCGCGTCGCGCATCAAGCCCAGTTCCACCCGCGCAAGTACCTCCTCGCCCTCGCCGAGGATCTACGGGCCCGGGGCGCCCTCCTCCACGAGCGCACCCGGGTCCTCGGCCTCGAGACGGGCGATGCCTGCCGTCTGACGACCGAGACCGGGGCGCGGGTGACCGCCGGCCATGTCGTGATCGCCACTCACTATCCGGTCTTCGACCGGGCGCTGCTGTTCACCCGGCTCTCCCCGCGCCGCGAACTCGTCGTGGCCGCGCCGATCTCCGCGGACCGGGATCCCGACGGCATGTACATCACGCCCGAGGAGGACACCCGCTCGGTCCGCACCGCCCCGTACGAGGACGGCCGACGGCTGCTGATCGTCACCGGCGAGCACTTCACCCCCGGCACCGGCGACACCGACAAACGGTTCGCACGCCTCACCGACTGGGCCGAGGAGCACTTCCCGGGCCTCACGCCCACCTACCGGTGGGCCACGCAGGACAACGACTCCACCGACACCGTGCCGCTCGTCGGCCCACTGCCCCCGCTGTCCCGCCACGCGTACGTGGCGACCGGCTTCGGCGGCTGGGGACTCAGCGGCGGCATCATGGCCGGCCGACTGCTGACCGGACTGATCACCGACAACCGCCCGCCGTGGGCCGAGCTGTACGATCCGCGGCGCCTGCGTTCCGTACTCCGTGAGGCCCCGGCCTTCCTCAGGCACCAGGCGACGGTGGCCCGGCACTTCGTCGGCGACCGCCTCCCACCGTCGCACGCCGACACCCTGGCCGACATCGCGCCCGGCACCGGCGCCGTCGTCCGACACGGCGGACAGCGCTGCGCGGTCTACCGCGACGAGGACGGTCGCCTGCACGCCGTGTCCGCGAGGTGTACGCACATGGGGTGCCTGGTCGCGTTCAACGCGGCGGAGCGCGCCTGGGAGTGCCCGTGCCACGGCTCGCGCTTCGACACGGACGGCCGGGTGGTGCAGGGCCCGGCGACGCATGCCCTGGAGCAGCGAGACGTGCACGAAGAAGAGCCGCCGGAGGACTGACGAGCGGCCCTAGTCGTGGGCGGGTCGGCCGCTCAGCCGGTGGTCGGCCAGGTTGAGCGCCTCGTCCACGACCCGGCGCAGATGGCCGTCCCGCAGGGAGTAGATGACCCGGCGGCCCTCCTTGCGGGTGTTCACCAGGCCCGCGAGACGCAGTCGCGCCAGATGCTGGCTGACCGCCGGCCGGGCGGCGCCGCACCGCTCCGTGAGCGTCGTGACGTCGGCCTCGTCGTCGGCGAGGGCGTGCAGCAGGGCGAGCCGGGTGCGGTCGCCGAGGAGGGCCAGGACTTCGGCGGCGAGGGCGAACTGCTCCTCGCCGGGGGTACGCGGATGCGCATCCTGCGCAGGTGATAGGTGCATGCGTGCGCTCATACGCACATAATGGCTCCGTGGGCCTCGCCGAGTCCACTCCCGCATACGGAAAGGGGACCCTTGTGAGCGTCGAGCACCACGGCCACGGCCATTCTGAGCACGGGCATCACGAACATCACGGGCACGAGCACAAAGGGCACGAGCACGGGCATCGCGGGCGCCTCTCCCATCTGCTCCACCGGCTGAGCCACCTCCTCACCCCCCACTCCCACGAGAGCGCCGACAAGGTCGACGCCGCCCTGGAGTCCTCCGCCCGCGGCATCCGGGCCCTGTGGGTCTCACTGGCCGTGCTCGGCGTGACCGCCGCGGCGCAGGCGGGCGTCGTCGTGATCTCCGGTTCGGTCGCGCTGCTGGGCGACACCGTGCACAACGCCGCCGACGCGCTCACCGCCGTACCCCTGGGGATCGCCTTCGTGCTGGGCCGGCGCGCGGCCACGCGACGGTTCACGTACGGCTACGGCCGGGCCGAGGACCTGGCGGGCCTCGTGATCGTGCTGACGATCGCCGCCTCCGCGGTCTTCGCGGGCTGGACGGCGATCGACCGGCTGCTCGATCCGCGCCCGGTCACGCACATTCCGGTCGTCGCCGCCGCGGCCGTCATCGGCTTCGCGGGCAACGAGTGGGTGGCCCGCTACCGCATCCGCGTCGGCCGCGCGATCGGCTCGGCCGCGCTCGTCGCGGACGGCCTGCACGCGCGCACCGACGGCTTCACCTCACTCGCCGTCCTGCTGGGCGCGGGCGGCGCGGCGCTCGGCTGGAAACTGGCCGACCCCATCGTCGGGTTGGCGATCACGGTGGCCCTGCTGCTGGTCCTGCGCGACGCCGCACGCGAGGTCTTCCGCCGGGTGCTGGACGCGATCGACCCGGCGCTGGTGGACCGGGCCGAGCGGGCGCTGCGGGAGGTGCCGGGCGTGCAGTCCGTCGGCGAGCTGCGGCTGCGCTGGATCGGCCACCGGCTGCGGGCCGAGGTGGCGGTGGTCGTGGACGGTGACGTGACCGTACGTCAGGCGCACCGCGTGGCCGTCGAGGCCGAGCACGCCCTGCTGCACGCCGTTCCCGGGCTCACCGCGGCCCTGGTCCACGCCGACCCGTCACCCGCGCCCGGCGAGACGGATCCCCACCTTGCCCTGGCCCACCACACGGCGTGACCTGCACATCAGGCGACGCCGAGCCCTTCCAGCACCACGGCGCTGGGAAGCTCCGCGAACGCCTTCCCCGGCACCAGCAGCTTCCCGCGCCGACGGCCACTGCCGACCAGGACGTACGGCAGATCGACCACGGCCGAGTCCACAAGGACCGGCCAGTCGCCAGGCAACCCGATCGGCGTGATCCCGCCGTACTCCATCCCGGTCTCGCCGGTAGCCGTGTCCATCGACGCGAACGACGCCTTGCGCGCGCCCAGTTGACGCCGGACCACGCCGTTCACATCGACCCGGGTGCCGGAGAGCACGACGCAGGCGGCGAGCGTGCTCTCCCCGCCCCGCTTGCCCGCGACGACCACGCAGTTGGCGGACTGGTCGAGGAGCTCCGGACCGTAGTGCTCGAGGAACGTGGCGGTGTCGGCCCAGTCCGGTTCGGTGTCGACGTACACGATCTGCTCGGCGGGAACGTTGCCGCGCCAGTGGCGTACGGCGTCGGCGACCGGGCGGGTCAGTTCGTCGAGGCAGTCGGGCGCGGGCGTGGCGTTGTCGAAGTGTCCGATCGGTGCGCGCATGACCGCACGCTAACAGGAGGACCGGCGGCCTTCGACGGGTGTCTCAGTGCACGCCCGGTACCGACACCGTCATGACCATCTCCAGCGGTACGTCGCCCGAATTGGCGTACGTATGGGGGACGTTGGCCTCGAAGGAGACGCTCGCGCCCGCGGGGACCCGGTGCTCCGTGCCGTCGACGGTGAGCGCCAGCTCGCCCGCCGTGACATGGATGAGTTCGACCGTGCCGGTCGGGTGCGCGTCCGAAGAGCTGCCCTCGCCCGGCATCAGCAGCCAGTCCCACATCTCCAGCGGGCCGGGCGCCTCGGTGCCCGCGAGGAGCCGGTTGTAGCTGCCGGCGTCGGTGTGCCAGAGCCGTACGGCCTGCTCGGCCGGGACGATGCGGACCTTCGGCCCCTGCTCGTAGTCGAGCAGCGTGGTGATGCTGATGCCGAGGGCGTCGCCGATCTTGACGACGGTGCCGAGGCTGGGGTTGGTGCGCGCCTGCTCGATCTGGATGAGCATGCCGCGGCTGACCCCGGCGCGAGCGGCGAGCGTCTCCAGGGTGAAGCCGCGCTCGCTGCGCCAGCGCTTGACGTTGCGCGCCAGGGACTGGGTCAGCAGGTTGAGGTCCGACACATCACGTCCAATATTATGAATGACAGAGTTCAATACTTTGCACTACGGTGTGGTGCACCTGTTCGTTCACTGCACTGTACTGCGAGGCATCCCGTGACAGCACTCTTCGCTCTGGCCACCAGCCTTCTGTGGGGGCTGGCCGACTTCGGCGGCGGGCTGCTGACACGACGTATGCCGGCCCTGACCGTGGTGGTCGCCTCTCAGTCGATCGCCACCGTCGTGCTCGGCGCGATCGTCGTGGCGACGGGCGCCTGGAGCGAGGCGGGTCCGCAGCTGTGGTTTGCGGTGGCGGCCGGGCTCGTCGGGCCGGTCGCGATGCTGGCCTTCTACAAGGCGCTCGCCCTGGGCCCGATGGGCGTCGTCTCGCCGCTCGGCTCGCTCGGCGTCGCCGTCCCGGTGGGGGTGGGTCTCGTCCTCGGCGAGCGGCCGGGGCTGTTGCAGTTCGCGGGAATCGCGGTCGCCGTCGTGGGCGTCGTGCTCGCCGGGGGCCCGCAGTTCAAGGGCGCCCCGGTGCAGCGGCAGGCCGTCCTGCTCACCCTGCTCGCGGCGTTCGGCTTCGGCGCGGTGATGGCCCTGATCGCCGAGGCCTCGACCAACCTCACGGGCCTCTTCCTCGCCCTGTTCGTCCAGCGCGTGACGAACGTCTTCGCGGGCGGCACAGCCCTGTACGCCGCCGTCCGCCGCGGCACCGAGGCTCCCCCGAAGGTCTCGCCGGCCGCGCTCCCGGCCCTCGCCTTCGTCGGCCTCGCCGATGTCGCGGCCAACGGCACATACTCACTGGCCGCCCAGACAGGCCCGGTCACCGTGGCGGCCGTACTCGCCTCGCTCTACCCGGTGGTCACGGCCCTGGCCGCCCGCGGCATCCTCAGCGAACGCCTGCGCGGCGTCCAGGCGGCGGGCGCGGGCCTGGCCCTCGTCGGCACCGTACTGCTGGCCACCGGTTAGGAGTCGGCGCGTACGTCGTCGACGGCGCCCTCCGCGCCCAGCGCGGCGAGGCGGGCCGCGCTCTCGGCGTCGAGTTCGGTCAGGGCCAGCAGCTGGTCCGGGGTGACGCCTTCGGGGATCGGCACCGGTGCCGGCGTACGCAGGGGCGGCTGCCAGCCGTCGCCCGGCGACCAGCGCCGTACGACGCGCGCCGGAGCCCCGGCCACCACCGCGTGGTCGGGCACCACGCCGCGGACCACCGCACCGGCCGCCACCACGACGTTCCGCCCGATCCGCGCGCCGGGCAGGATCACCGCACCCGTCCCGATCCAGCAGCCGGAGCCGATCTCCACCGCCTCCATCCGCGGCCACTGCTTGCCGATCGGCTCGTGGGGATCGTCGTAGGAGTGGTTCGTGGACGTCACGTACACATAGGGCCCGAAGTAGCAGTCGCTGCCGATCGTGACCGTCGTGTCGGCGATGACGTGGCTGCCGCGGCCCAGCACGACACCGTCGCCGATGCGCAGAATGGGATCGGGCCCGAGATCGAGATCGGGCATCAACCCGGCGGTCAGCGTGACCTGTTCGGCGACGATGCAGTGGGCGCCGAGATGGATCCACGGCTCACCGAAGACCGTGCCGAGCGGGAAGGCGAGTCTGGTACCTGTTCCCATCGCGCCGAAGCGGAACCGTCCCGGGCTCTCGGCGCTCACGGATCCCGTGCGCTGCACCCAGGCCCAGCCCGCATGCACGGCGCGCTGGACGAGGCGGCGCCGCCATGACGAGAACGTGTTCCTGCTTCTGGGCACCCGCTCACCGTACTCAGCGGGCGTCGCACCCAAGAGGCCGTACACCTGTGATCTTCGCCCCACCCGGCTGTCCGGACCGATGGCTTACGGTGCCGGTAGCGACGAGACGAGGAGTTGACGATGACGCACAAGGCGCTGATCGCGAGCGTGGGCGGCAAGGATCCGAAGGTGGATCAGGAGGCGTTCGCCGCCCCCACGTCCGTGGTGCTCGGCGATGTGACGCTGCACGCGGGCGCGAGCGTCTGGTACGGCGCGGTGCTGCGTGCCGAGTCCGAACCGATCGCCATCGGCGCGGGCAGCAACGTGCAGGACAACTGCACACTCCACGTCGACCCCGGCTTCCCCATCACCGTCGGAGAACGCGTCTCGATCGGGCACAACGCCGTGGTGCACGGTGCCACGGTCGAGGATGACTGTTTGATCGGGATGGGTGCCACCGTGCTGAACGGCGCGGTGATCGGGGCGGGATCCTTGGTCGCCGCGCAGGCCTTGGTGCCGCAGGGGATGCGGGTGCCGCCGGGGTCGCTCGTCGCGGGCGTACCGGCGAAGGTGCGGCGGGAACTGACAGCGGAGGAGCGCGAGGGGATTGTGCTGAACGCGGCGGTTTACACGGAGCTGGCGCAGACGCACCGCGAAGCGCACGAGAAGTAACGACTGTCGGCTGTCAGCGGTCTGCGGGTCCGTTGTGGCTGGTCGCGCCCACGACGGGCCCCGGCTCGAGCGAAGCCGAAAGCGGGAGAAGTCAGCTCGTTGACGGTCGCGTCGAGAGCGTCTCGGTGAACGGGGTGACGGGCCGCTCGATACGTTCGCCGTCCACGGTGATGTCGACCGCCTCGTTGTAGAAGGCGAGGAGTCCCTTGATGGCGGGCACCGTGGGCAACGGGTCCGGATAGCTCCAGACGATGTTCCCGGGGACGTCGAGATCGCCCCGCAGCGACCAGTACTCGGCGGTGCCCTTGTAGGGGCAGCCCGTGCTGTGGCCGGTGGAGCCGAAGAGATCGAGGCGGACGTCCTCGCGCGGGATGTAGTACCGCACCGGCAGGCCGGTCTCGAAGAGCAGGACCGGACGGCGGGTGTCGGCGACGACCCTGCCGTCGATCTCGACCTGGACGTGACGGCTGCTCGCGAGAGCGTCCACCCGGTGGTGCGGGTCCTTGGGGTGGATGAAGATCTCTTCCTCCTCCTCGTACCAGTGGTCCAGCCCCCGGCCACCGCGCTCGGACCACTCGAAGGCGATGTGGCCGACCAGGTCGTCGGCGGGGTAGGTCCAGGCCGCGTTCTCCAGCAGTTCGCCGTCGACTTCGAGGTCGTAGAAGATCTGCGATCCGGAGTGCTTGCCCGTCCGGGGGTTCTTCGCCGGCCGGAGCAGGTCCTCGCGGACCTCGTCGCGGGGGAACGCGTACAGCGGGACGGGCCGGTCCGGCTCCCAGACGAGTACGGGGTGGTGGCTGTCGACGACGGTGACATCGCCCTTGCGGCCACGGACCCAGCGTTCGCTGGGCTCCCACAGGAAGCCCTCCGGGGTGGTCCGTACGGATCGCATGGTGAACAACACACTCATTGACCCATGCTCGCCGACGCCCCCGCCGAGGGCAAGAAAACCGGTCATATAGAGCCGAACGGTTCCCCTTGGGTCGTTGATCCGTTGGGTTGCGTCAAGTCGAAGATCAGGTACCGGTCAGCCCTTACCATGGCTAACCTCAGCGTTTTCACGCGTGCAGAGTTGCGTTCACCGCAGGGAGCATGCCCATGGGCACCACAGAGGCCGCACATTCACCGTCCGACAGCGAATTCCTGAACGGCCCGTCTGCCGGGTCGGCCGGGCCCATGGTGCCGCGCCTCGTGCTGGGTACGCGGCTGCGCCAACTGCGGGAGGAACAGCAGATCTCCCGTGAGACCGCGGGCCACGTCATCCGCGCCTCACAGTCCAAGATCAGCCGGCTGGAGTGCGGCCGTCACGGGTGCAAGCTGCGTGACGTGGCCGATCTGCTCACGCTGTACGGAGTCACGGACCAGGCCGAACGCGCCACCTTGCTGGCTCTGGCCGAAGAGGCCAACACCCCCGGCTGGTGGCAGGCCTACAGCGACGTGGTGCCCAGCTGGATGCAGGCCTACCTGGGAGTCGAACAGGCGGCCACGCTCATCCGCAGCTTCGAGGTCCAGCGTGTTCCCGCCTTGCTGCAGACCCCCGACTACGCCCGCGCCGCCCTCCGCCTCGCCCATCCGGACGCCTCCGCGGACGAGCTGGACCGGCGGGTCACCCTGCTGATGACTCGCCGGCGGATCCTGCACCGGGAGCAGGCGTCCCAGCTCTGGGCCGTGATCGACGAGGCGGCGCTGCGTCGTGCGGTGGGCGGCGGGAGCACGATGCGCGCCCAGCTCCAGCACCTCATCGAGGTCTCTCAACTCCCGCAGGTCACCGTCCAGATCATGCCGTTCCGGGCCGGCGGGCATGCCGCGTCCGGCGGTCCGGTCACCATCCTGCGGCTGCCCGGCGGCCAGTTGCCCGACGTGGTCTGTCTCGAGCAGCTCGCCAGTGCCCTCTATCCCGACAAGCCGGCCGAGATCGAGTACTACTGGGGCGTCATGAACCGCCTGGTGGTGCAGGCCCAGTCACCCGAGGCGACGCCCACGATCCTGCACCGGATCCTCCAGGAGACCTGACCTTCGGAACCTTCGGACGCGGACCGGCAGGCCGCGCGGCCGGCGGGCTTCAGCGTTTGAGGGCGACGCCGCCGTACTGGTGCACCTCCGCCGGGAGGCCCCAGGCGCTGGTGTCGGGGCGCCAGCGCGAACACGACGCGACACCGGGTTCGATCAGTTCCAGACCGTCGAAGTAGCGCGCGATCTGCTCGGGGCTGCGCAGGATGTACGGGATCGAACCGCCCTCGTTGTACTGCTGGATCGCCGTGACGTACTCCTCGCTGGTGTTGGTGCTGTCGTACTGCACCAGGTAACTGCCCGGAGGCAGGGCGTCCACCAGTTGCCGCACGATCGAGCGGGCCTCGTCGTAGTCCTCGATGTGACCCAGGATGCCCATCAACATGAGAGCGATCGGCTGATCGAAGTCCAGCGTCTTCCCGGCCTCCCGCACGATGGTGGCCGGCTCGCGCAGGTCGGCGTCCACATAGTTGGTGACGCCCTCGGGGGTGCTGGTGAGCAGCGCGCGGGCGTGTGCGAGCACCAAGGGGTCGTTGTCGACGTAGACGATCTTGCATTCGGGGGCGACCCGTTGGGCGATCTCGTGGGTGTTGTCCACGTTGGGCAGACCGGTGCCGATGTCCAGGAACTGCCGGATGCCCTCCTCGGCGGCCAGATGCCTGACGGCGCGGGCCAGGAAGTACCGGGCGGCACGGGCTCCGGTCTCGATCCCGGGGAAGATCTCACGGAACGC
The DNA here is from genome assembly GCF_000716805.1 of Streptomyces yerevanensis. Lineage (NCBI taxonomy): Bacteria > Bacillati > Actinomycetota > Actinomycetes > Kitasatosporales > Streptomycetaceae > Streptomyces > Streptomyces yerevanensis. The sequence continues at coordinate 41,133 of NZ_JNWJ01000057.1, forward strand.
GTCACCGGCTACGCGGTCGACCTCGTAGTTGTCCTTGCCGCCCAGCCAGTAGTTCCAGATGCGGGCCGACTGCGGCACAGTGGTGTCGATCTTGGAGAGCGCCTCCGGGTCGGAGATGTTCGGCTCATCAGTCATGGACGCTCCTGTGAGTAGTCGGTGCGGGGAACGCAACCCCGTCGAAGAGGTGCATAGGCACATAGGCGAATACCAGCCGTTGCCGCCCACGTTATTCCTCACGGCTCGGCACGGGTAAGCACGGGCCGCCAACTGCCCATGTTTCGCAGATCATTGGCTGGATTCCCGCGCATCACGGGACAGCGGGTGTACGGGTCCGACATCCCGCCGTACGCGACCGTGCGGGCGCCCCGGAGAGGACCCGGGGCGCCTGCCCAGCGCCGCAGTGGCCGCTTTCTTAACACCGCGGCGATGCCGGCCTCGTCGCCGAGGGGGCGAAAGAGGCAAGCCGGTGGCCCTGGTGACCTTCGTTCGCGAGCCGTCCCTGTTGGCTCACGCCCGGTCCCGGGCCTCGCCGCCACCGATGGGCCGGTGACGTGAAGAACCATAGTGGCCTGTGTGACGGGAGAGGCAACAGCGCTGGTTGCGGCGTCAGTTCCTCGTAAGGAGTGTGGGGCGGCCACAGTGAGCGTGGGTCCCATTGGTCCGGGAAGGGTGGGACTTTCTACTCACGCACGTCCAGGCGGCTGATCCCGCCGGCGCCGCCGATCCGGTCGAGTGCGCGGGCCCGGCGGCGGGCGTCGCGGATGCCCTGTGTGGCGGCCGACTCGATTCGGTGGGCGTCCGCGGTCGTTTCGAGGCGTCGCCTGTCCCGACGGATCAGCACGACCGTCGCCCAGGCGACGAGCCCGAACAGAGCGACCCCGACGATCACCACGAGCACCATCACAGCCTCCGTTCACAGCCGACCTCGCATTCCAGGGACCCGGAAGCGCGCACCCTCCACACTTCCCATCGTGCGGGCTCCCCCGGTACGAATCACCGCCCGCCGTCGGCAGTTTCGTACCCGGGAAGCTGCCAGGACTCGGCAACCAGGCCTCGAACGGGCTCAGTTGTTCGGGCGAAGTGTCCAGACGACCGTCATCTCTCCGGTGACGGCACCGTCCTCCCGCTGGATGGCGACGGCCACCGGGAACTCGGGGCGCTTGCCGTCGTCGAGCTCGGCGACGACGTCGGCGATGGGACGGCCGAGCGTCGCGGTGGCCGTGACGGGCCCGCGCGCAAGCTTCTTGTACGCGATCTCCGCGCTGACAGCGAGCGGTACGGCGCGTGTGAGCTGGTCCCCGAAGGCGGCGAGGACGACTGCCCCGCTCGCCGACTCGCCCAGCGTGAACATCGCTCCGGCGTGCGGCCCGCCGACGTGGTTGTGGAACTCGCCCTGGTCGGGCAGGGCGAGGACGGCCTTCTCCGGTGTGGTCTCGAGGTACTCGAGGTTCAGGGTCCGGACCATCGGCACCGTGGCGGCGAGCATCTCGCCGATCGACATCTGGTCTGCGCTCATAGCCGACACGTTACCCGCGAGTAGCATCCCTGGCCATAAGCCGACGATGTGATCGCAGTATCGTGACCGCCCATGTGGCCAGGAGAGCAGCCGCCGACCGGCGGGCAGCCCAATCCGTACCAGCAGCCCGGCTATCAGCAGCCGAGCCCGTACCAACAGCCTGGCTATCAGCAGCCGAACCCGTATCAGCAGGGCCAGTGGACGACCCCCACCGTCCCGTCGGGCGCTCCTCAGCCCCCTCAGGGCGGCGGTGGCAGCAACAAGACGAAGCTCATCGCGATCGTCGCGGCGGCGGCCGTCGTGGTCGCCTCGGGCGTGACAGGATTCGTCCTGCTCGGCGGCGACAAGGAAGACAAGGCCGAGCCGGATCCCGCCAAGTCCAGTACGCAGCCCACCAGTTCGGGAAATCCGCGCGGCTCGGACGGCGAACAGCCGACGATCGCGGGCTGGAAGGCCGTGGTGAACCCCAAGACGGGCATCGCCTTCGACGTGCCTGCCGACTGGGCGCTCGAGTCCCCCGACTGGGTCTCGTACGTCACCGAGGACGACGATCCCGAGGAGAAGCCCCTGGCCGCCTTCGCGGCTCCGGCATTCCTCGAGTCGAAGTGGTGCGGGACGGACGAGGACAAGGACGGCAGCGAGGACTACACGCCGCTGGCAGGCGCGGGCACCCGGGGCAACAACGGCGCAAAGAGCACCGAGGAGATCGCTCGCGCCGACTCGAATGCCTGGGTCTACGGGGCGTATACGCAACCGGAGAAGACGAACATCGACTCCAATGCCGTGGAGTCGTACACGACGAAGTCCGGCATCACGGGCAGTGTGGGCACCGCGTGGTCCACGAGTGTGAAGAAGTCGGGTAAATGTGACAGCGACGGCAAGTCGACCGTGTTCGGCTTCAAGAACGCCGACGGCGACTTCGTCTCCTGGTCGTTCCACGGCGCAAAAGGCGTGTCCGGTGAGGTACCGGACGCAACGGTGAAGAAAATCCTCAGCACCGTGCGGCTGTACACGGACCCGTCGGGGTCCTGACCGGTACAGCGCTGACGAGTGTCAGTGACAAAAACGTGTCCCCACGCCGCTAGGGTGGGCGCCCATGTGGCCAGGACAGCAGCCGCCCGGGGGCGAGCAGAACCCGCAGGATCCGAATCAGAATCCCTATCAGCAGCCGGGGTACCAGCAGCCGAATCCGTATCAGCAGCCCGGATATCAGCAGCAGCCCAACCCCTATGCGCAGCCGCCCGGCCAGCCGGGCTGGGGTACGCCCACGCCAGCGGATCCGCTGGGCGCTCCCCAGCCGCCGCAGGGCGGCGGTGGCAACAACAAGACGAAGGTCGTCGCGATCGTCGCGGCCTCCGCCGTCGTCGTCGCGGCCGGTGTCACCGGATTTCTGGTCCTGGGCGGCGACAAGGACGACACGGCGAACGACTCCGAGAAGAAGAGCCCGGCCGCCACGGCTCCCGCGTCGAAGAAGCCGAGCGCGCCCGCATCCGGTGGTGGGGAGAACCCGCGCGGCACCGAGAGCGAGAAGCCGACCGTTCCCGGCTGGAAGGTCGTGGTGAACCCGCGGTTCGGCACCGAGTTCGATGTGCCCGCCGACTGGGAAATCGAGAGCGCGGGCACCAGCGTCGGCTTCGAATGGGAAGAGAAGGGCAAGACGGACCGGACCACCGTCACGGCTCCCGCCTATCTCAAGTCCAAGTGGTGCTCGGACGACTCCGACAAGGACGGCCGCGAGGAGGACACCGCTCTCGCCACCGCCGGAACGCGTGGTGAGAACGGCGCCACGAGCACGGCTCAGGCGGCCGAGACCCGGGTCCCGTGGTGGATCTTCGGCGGCTTTACGCAGCCCGACAAGAAGAGCATCACGTTCACCAAGCCGAAGCCTTTCAAGACGACTTCGGGCCTGGAGGGAAGCGTCGCCACGGCGTATTCGAAGAACACGCCGCAGAACGGAAAGTGCGCCTCCGACGGCAAGGCCATCACCTTCGCGTTCAAGAACGGCGCGGGCGATTTCGTCACCTGGAACCTTTACGGCGCCAAGGGCGTCGACGAGGAGATTCCGGAGGCGACCGTTCAGAAGATCCTCAAGACGGTACGCCTCACCGATGCCGCCCCCACGAATTCGTAGCTTGACGGACTTTCTGAGGTTCTGAGGGTTCTGGGGGCTTCGGCGCGATTGGCGATTGGCAAGTCGGGGCGGTGACGCGATAGTTCACCAGTGACCAGTCCCGCCGCCGCCCCGAAACGCCCGCGCCGCCCCGAATGGGCGGGCCGCAACTACACACTGCTGACCGCCGCCTCGGTCGTGACGAGTCTCGGCAGCCAGGGCGCCCTGATCGCGGCGGCGTTCGCGGTACTCGACGCGGGTGGCGACGGCGGCGACGTGGGCCTGGTGGCGGCGGCCCGCACTCTCCCGCTGGTGCTGTTCCTGCTGATCGGCGGCGCGGTCGCGGACCGGCTGCCGCGGCATCGGGTGATGGTCGCGGCCAACACCCTCAACTGCCTTTCGCAGGCGGCCTTCGCGGTCCTCGTACTCGCCGGGGAGCCGCAGCTCTGGCAGATGATGCTCCTGACCGCGCTCGGCGGCACCGGCCAGGCGTTCTTCGGCCCCGCGGCCGAGGGCATGCTGATGTCCTCCGTCAGCGGCGAACAGGTCGGCCGCGCCTTCGCGTTGTTCCGGCTGGCGACGCAGGGGTCCGGTCTCGGCGGGGCGGCCGTCGGTGGGGCGATGGTGGCGGCGATCGGCCCCGGCTGGGTGCTCGCCGTGGACGCGGTGGCGTTCGCGGTCGCCGGGTCGCTGCGGGCCTTCCTCGACGTGAGCCACATACCGCCGCGCGAGCCGGGCGAGGGCCTGCTCGCCGATCTCCGGGACGGCTGGCGCGAGGTCGTCGGCCGGCCCTGGCTGTGGTCGATCGTGGCGCAGTTCTCCGTCGTGGTCGCCGTGGTCGCCGCCGCCGAGTCGGTGTACGGACCGCTGGTCGCCCGGGACAGCCTCGGCGGAGCCGCTCCGTGGGGGCTGGCACTCGGCGCGTTCGGCGCCGGGAACGTCGGCGGCGCGATCCTGATGATGCGCTGGAAACCGCGCCGCATGCTGCTCGCGGGCACCCTCTGCGTCTTCCCGCTGGCCATGCCGTCGGCCGCGCTCGCGGTGCCCCTGTCGGTTGCCGGGCTCTGTGCGGTGATGTTCGTGAGCGGTGTGGCCCTCGAGGTCTTCGGGGTTTCCTGGATGACCGCGCTGCACCAGGAGATCCCCGAGGACCGGCTCTCCCGCGTCTCGGCCTACGACTGGTTCGGCTCCGTCTCGATGGTCCCGCTGGCCACGGCCCTCGCGGGTCCGGCGGAGGAGGCCTTCGGGCGTACGGCGGCCCTGTGGGGGTGCACCGTGCTGGTGGTCGTGGTGACGGCGGGGGTGCTGTGTGTGTCCGACGTACGGAACATGACGCGGCGTACGAAGGAAGTGGTGGTGGGAGTGCCAACGGCGAGTGAGCCGGCCGGCTGGAAGCGCCCGGCCGACGGATCGTGAGGCGGATCGTGAGGGGCGCTGTGAAGACCGCGTCAGCCGATGCTGAACGCGCCGTCCGGTGGTTCGGGTGACGGCACCGCGTTCTCGTCCCGTACGGGCTCGGCGTCTCCCATGAAGTCGCGCAGCGCGGCCCCGTGTTCGAGGCGGGCCGGGAACGCGTCGGCGGCCGTACGGCGGGCGAGGGTGGCCGTGTCGACGGGGTGATGGGCGGCGACGAGGATCGCGTTGCCGAACCGGCGACCGCGCAGCACGCCCGGCTCGGCGATCAGCGCCAGTTCCTCGAACACCGTGGAGAACGTGGCGAGTTGGGAGCGCAGGAAGGCGAACGGCGCGGTGTCGGCGAGGTTCGCCAGATACACCCCGCCGCCGCGCAGGACCCGCCCGGCGGCTCGGGCGTACGCCACCGATGTCAGGTGCGCCGGGACGCGTGAGCCGCCGAAGACGTCGGCGATCACGACGTCGGCGGAGTCGGGGGCAGCGGTTTCCAGCCAGGTGCGGGCGTCCGCGGCGTGCAGTCTGATGCCGGCGTCGTCGGGGACGGGAACGTGCTCGTTGATCAGGTCGATCAGCCCTCGGTCGGCCTCGACGACGTCCTGGCGGGAGCCCGGTCGGGTCGCGGTGAGATACCGGGGCAGGGTGAGCGCGCCGCCGCCGAGGTGCAGTACGTCGAGCGGGCGCCCGGGCTCCCCGAGGGTGTCGAGGACGTGCCCGAGCCGTCGGGCGTACTCGAACTCCAGGTGCGTTGGTGCGTCGAGGTCGACGTACGACTGCGGGGCGTCGTTCACCGTCAGCAGCCAGGCGCGCTTGCGGTCGATGTCCGGGAGCAGTTTGGCGGTTCCGTGGTCTACGGGGCGGGTCACAGGTATCCGTTCGTCCACGGGTGCCTCCGGCGGTTGGGTTCGTTTTCGGCTGCGGCGCCGTCGTGGCTGGTCGCGCAGTTCCCCGCGCCCCTGGGTGGGTGGGGGGGTGCGGGGCCGTGGGCCGGTGCGTCAGCCCGTCGCAGGCCGGGCATACGACTCGGTGTTGGTACACGGTGCGGGTCCTCCGAGACAGAACCTACGCGACGGGCATACGACGCACCGGCCCACGACCCCTCC
>NZ_JNWJ01000058.1:0-46685 GCF_000716805.1 Streptomyces yerevanensis
TTGGGGGCGCGGGCTTCCCCCGGGGGCGGGCTTGTGCGGCGAGCGGGCTTTCTCGGGGCACGGGCAGGCGCAGGCTTTTCAGGGGCGCGGGGCTGTATCAATGTGCGGCTCCGCCGCGCGGGCGCGACCAGCCACGACGCACCCGCAGCCGCGACACGCAGTGTCACCCACCACCCCCTGGCGGGGGCCAGGGGCGCAGCCCCTGGGATGGGACGGGTAGGGGCGGCGGGGGCGAAGAAACCCCTTGTCCCGACCCCGGCGGTCCGGGATCCGGACGGGAGTTGCGGGCGGACGATCAGACTGCGTATGTTCGATGGCAGGTCATGAGTGACAGCCAAAAGGCCCCGGCCGGCTGTCCGGCAACCCTCCGTCCGTGGCGGGGTGCCCCGGGTGAAGACCAGGTCGTAGGCAGCAAGGCCTGCGACAAGCGCGGACCCCTCGCACAGACCAGGGGTCCTGGTCTTGAGGGAGTGTCATGTCTGTCTCCACCGCTGTCGCCGAGCAGTCCGTCGCCGAGCCGTTGCCCGTTCTGGGACGTGACGTCACCGTCCCGCTCGTCACCGGCGGCGAGGTCACGTACGCCGCACTCGACTACGCCGCCAGTGCCCCGGCCCTCCAGCGCGTCTGGGACGACGTGGCCGCGTACGCGCCGTACTACGGGAGCGTGCACCGTGGGGCCGGGTACCTGTCCCAGCTGTCCACCGACCTGTTCGAGAACGCCCGGAAGACCGTCGCCGAGTTTCTCGACTGCCGGGACGGTGACCAGGTCGTTTTCACCCGGTCCACCACCGACTCGCTGAACCTGCTCGCCGCCGCCCTCCCCGCCGACTGCCAGGTCTACGTCTTCGAGACCGAGCACCACGCCTCGCTGCTGCCCTGGCGGGAGGCCCGCGTCACGTACCTCGACGCGCCGCGCACGCCCGCCCAGGCCGTCGCCATCCTCGAGCGCGCTCTCGCCGAACGCGACCCCGAGGGGCCGGCTCTCGTCTGCGTCACCGGTGCCTCGAACGTCACCGGCGAGCTGTGGCCCGTACGCGAACTGGCCGCTGCCGCGCACGCACACGGTGCGCGGATCGTGCTCGACGCCGCACAGCTGGCGCCCCATCACCCCGTCTCCGTACGGGAGTTGGACGTCGACTGGGTCGCGTTCTCGGGGCACAAGCTGTACGCGCCCTTCGGGGCGGGTGTGCTGGCCGGGCGCTCCGACTGGCTGCGTACGGCCGACCCGTACCTCGCGGGCGGCGGTGCGAGCCGGAAGGTCTCTCGGCGTACGGACGGCGGCGTCGATGTGGAGTGGCATGACAGTGCCGCCCGCCATGAGGCCGGGTCGCCCAACGTCATCGGCGCCTACTCCATCGCCTCCGCCTGCAAGGCCCTCACCGAGGCCGGCTTCGACACGCTCGTCGCCCGTGAGCAGCATCTGATCGACACCGTACGGGCAGGTCTCGCCGAGGTGCCCGAGGTCCGGGTCCTCTCCCTCTTCGGGGACGACGCCCCGCGCGTCGGCGTCATCTCCTTCGTCGTCGAGGGGTGGAACAGCTCGCACTTCGCCGCCGCGCTCTCCGCCGAGTACGGCATCGGGGTACGGGATGGGCTGTTCTGCGCCCACCCTCTCCTTCGTACCCTTCTCGGCAGTGACCCGCAGACCCAGGGCGAGTGCGGCGCACCCGAGGCCGCGCCCGGTGAGAAGTCGCTCAACGCGATCCGGGTGAGCTTCGGGGCGGGGACGCCGGACGAGCACGTGGAGCGGTTCGTGGGCGCGGTCAAGGAGCTGGTGAGGGACGGCGCACGGTGGAACTACCGTACGGAGGACGGCCGTTGTGTCCCGGACACCTCCACCGGCACGTCTGCCGCAACCTCCGCGTGAACCGGTAGCCGGGCGCCCAGCAGGATCATCCGCAGGGCCCGCTCGGTCGCGTCCGTGAGGAGTTCGCTGCCGCGGACCAGTGCTTCGGCGAGGGCCATCGGGGCGGGGAGGATGCCGGTGAAGGCGTCCACACCCGGCACCGTGTGCGCGCCCTCGCCGAGCGTGCCCGCGAGGGCGAGGACCGGACGCCCGTGCAGCTTGGCGCGGCGGGCCACCTCCGCCGGGATCTTGCCGCGCGGCGTCTGCAGGTCCAGGGCGCCCTCGGCGGTGAGGACCAGGTCGGCGCGGGCGAGGCGGGCGTCCAGGTCGAGGTGGTCCAGGAGGACGTCGAAGCGGGGGAGGAGTCGGGCGCCCAGGGCGGCCAGGCCCGCGCCCAGGCCTCCGGAGGCGCCGGTTCCGGGGCCGCCGCACAGGTCGGAAGTGACCGAGAGGTCCCGCTTGAGGACGTACGCCCAGTTCTCCAGGCCCGCCGACAGCTCCTCGACCTGCGCGGGCGTCGCGCCCTTCTGCGGGCCGAAGACCCGCGCCACGCCGCGCTCGCCGCACAGCACGTTGTACGGGTTGCAGGCGACCAGCAGTTCCGTCTCCGCCAGACGGGCGTCGAGGCCGGTCGGGTCGATTCGGTGCAGGCGGATCAACTCCCGTCCGCCGTGCGGGAGTTCGAAGCCGTCCGCGTCGAGCAGCCGGGCGCCGAGTGCCTGGAGCGCACCGGCGCCCCCGTCCGACGTACCCGAATCGCCGCAGCCCACCAGGATCCGCCGTACGCCCGTGTCGAGGGCGGCGCGGATCAGTTCGCCGACGCCGTACGTGGTCGTGGCGCCCGGGTCGCGCAGGCTGTGCGGGACGAGGGAGAGGCCCGCGACCGCCGCCATCTCCACCACCGCCGTGTCCCGCGAACCGAGGAGCGCGAAGTGGGTGCCGACGAGTTCCCCCACCGGACCCGTGGCGGGCAGGGCGACCAGCCTGCCTCCGGTCGAGGCGGCCAGTGCGGCGGCCGTGCCCTCGCCGCCGTCGACCAGGGGGATGAGGTCGATCTCGGCGTCGGGGACGACACGGCGTACGCCGGCCGCGATGGCGTCGGCGGCGGCCCGGGCGGACAGGGACTCCTTGAAGCCGCTGGGGGCCACGGCGAAACGGGTCAGCATGGTGGAACTCCTTGTGGACTTCAGAGGGTTGAGGGGGTTGGGGGTGAGGGCTTCGGGACCGCGGGCGTCAGGGCTTGAGGACCGGCACGCCCAGCAGCGGCCATACCGCGAGCGCGAAGAGCAGGACGAGTGCGGCGGTCAGCGGGGCCAGTACGGCGGACAGGCGCAGCAGGTCGTGCGAGGTGTAGGTCGGCGTGCCGGGGATCTCGGCGAAGAGCGTGACCGGTTTCGCGGAGGCCGGGAGCGTGTGGCAGAAGCCGGCCGCTGCGGTGGACGCCAGCGCGGCGGCCACCGGGTTGACGCCGGCGCCCACGGCCGCCGCGATGACCAGCGGGACGAGGACGGACGAGCGGGCCGAACGGGACTGGAGCACGAGATGCGCCGCCGTGCTGACCGCGATGACGAGCGCGAGGAAGAGCCACGGCTCCACATCGACCGGCAGGCCGGCGACCAGCCACTTCGCCGCCCCGGAATTCGCGAGCGCGACGCCCATCGCCATCGTCGCGGCCATGAAGAGGAGCAGCGACCAGGGGACGGTCTTGAGGGCGTCCTTGAGATGTACGGTGCCGAGCGCGGGGGAGGACGCGACGATCGCGCCGATCAGGGCGACGATCGCGGGGGGCACCTGGTGGAGCGGTTCGCTGCACCACAGGGCCACCACGGTGGCGAGCAGCATCAGACAGCGGGACTCGGCGGACGACCACGGACCGGTGACCGGGTTCTCGCTGTGCCGCTGGATGTCATCGGCCGTGATCCGTACGGGACCTCGGCGGTCCGCGCGCCGTGTGGTCGTCAACAGCACGACCTCGGCGGCCAGATGGGAGGAGGCCACCGCCAATGGCAGGCCGATCAGCAGCCATTGTGTGAAGCCGACCCGGTTGCCGGTCGCCTCCCACAGCACCGACACCGTGATCAGATGCGCTCCCGCACCGATCAGGGTCGCCACCGCGGACAGAAGGATCACGGTCGGAAACAGCAGCGCCAGCATCACGACCAGTCGCTTCCGGTCGGCCAGCACCTTGGCGAGCGCGAGGAACACCGGCAGCGCGAGCGCCGCCCGGCCGGAGGTCGCGGGCACCGCGAAGGCCGTCACGACCAGCGCCGCCGTGGTCAGATGGGCCAGCTGACGGACGCTGCGCGCGCCGCTGACCAGGAACGCGGCCGCCCGTCCGGCGAGTCCCGTCCGGGCCACCGCCGCCGCGAGCACGAAGGCGCAGATCAGCAGCCACACGGTCGAGTCGCCGAGAGTGCCGAAGAGCGTCTCGCTGCTGATCACCCCGGTCACCGTGAGGGCGAGTCCGGCACCCAGGGCGATGTACGTGTCGTCGATGGGCGTACCGATCCAGGCGCAGGTCGCAAGCGCGAAGACGGCGAGCGTCAGTCTCGCGTCACCGCTGAGCCCGGGGAAGTTACCGGGCACGACCAGCAGGGCGCAGATGCTGAGGGCCACGCAGAGGGCGGCGGCTTGGCGTATTTGTGGGGAAGTCAGGCTCACGACATCCAGAGTTCATGCGCGCGGTGAGCCCTCAATGAGCCTTGGATGAAGGGAACTTCATGCGGCCGGGCCCGGCGTCATCCGGGCAGCCGGTACCCCATCCCGCGCACCGTCTCCACGCTCTGCGCCCCCAGCTTCTTGCGCAGCGAACGGACGTACACGTCAACGATGTTGGACCCCGGATCGAAGTCGTAGCCCCATACGTGGGACAGGATCTGCTCGCGCGAAAGGACCTGTCCGGGGTGGCGCAGGAACAGCTCCAGGAGTACGAACTCACGCGCCGTCAGATCGACCGTCCGCTCTCCCGCGCGGGCCCGGCGGGTGCGCAGGTCCAGGGTCAGGTCCCCGCCGCGCAGCATGGTCACCTCGGGCGCCCCGACCGCCGTACGCAGCCGCAGCCGCACCCGGGCGAGGAGTTCCTCGAAGCGGAACGGCTTGGTCATCCAGTCGTCGGCACCGCCCTCCAGACCGGCCACCGTGTCGCGTACGGAGTCCCGGGCGGTCAGCACGATCACCGGGACCGTCACCCGGGCCTCACGCAGTTCCCGCAGCACCGTGAAGCCGTCCCGGCCCGGCAGCCCGATGTCGAGGATCACGAGGTCGAAGCCACCGGTCAGCGCGTACTCGTAGGCCGCGTCGCCGTCGCCGACGACAGTCGTGGTGAAACCGCCCGCACGCAGCCCTTTCTCGACGAAGGAGGCGATGCGCTCCTCGTCCTCGACGATCAGGATCCGGTTCATGCGCGACAACCCGTCATGTGCGTTCCTCTTCCAGTACGAGTACGAAGGTGGCCCCGCCGCCCTCGGTGTCCCGCAGCTCCACCTGCCCGCGATGCCCCTCCGCGATGGCCCGGACGATCGACAGGCCAAGGCCCGCGCCGGAGCCGCGGGCGCCGCGCCGTGCGGTGCCCCGGCGGAACCGTTCGAAGATCAGCTCGGCGTCCTGCGGCTGAACGCCGGGCCCCGAGTCGGCGACGTACAGCTCGATGCGGGAGCCGGTGAGGCGCGAGCCGATGCGGATGGCCTGGCCGGGGGTCGTGTGCTGTACGGCGTTCTGCGCGAGCTGCACCATCGCCTGGGTGATGCGCTGCGGGTCGAGGCGGACCTCCCCGTCGGCGACTTCGGCCAGTTCCCAGCGGCGCTCACCGAGCGTGCGGGCCTTGACGAAGACATCGGCGGTGAGCTCGCCGAGCTGTACGGGCTCGGGCGTGACGAAGTCGGGGCGCTCGGCCTTGGCGAGCAGCAGCAGGTCCTCGACGATCCGGCTCATCCGGTCCAGCTCGTCGGTGACCAGACGTACGGTCTCCTCGCGCTCGGCCGGATCGTCGCCCATCAGTTCCAGGTGACCGCGCACGATCGTGATCGGGGTGCGCAGCTCGTGGCCCGCGTCGTCGACGAACTCCCGCTGCGCGGCGAAGGCCCGCTCCAGGCGGTCCAGCATCGCGTTGAACGTCTCGGCGAGTGCGGCAACGTCGTCCCGGCCCTGGACCGGGATACGGCGGGTGAGGTCCTGCTCGGTGAGCTGTGCGGCGGCGGTACGGACCAGGCGTACGGGATTGAGGATCCGCCCGGCCACCACCCAGCCGATGCCCGTCGTCATCACCAGCGCGACCCCGGAGATGGCCAGCAGGATACGGAACACCTCGTTCGCGCGGGCCTGCTCGCGCCCGGGGTGGAAGGCGACGACGAAGGCGGCCTCGGGCTCGCCGCCGGACCGGGCGATGGCGACCTTGGCCCAGCGGATCTCTCCGGAGGCGCGGTGCAGCGTACCGGTGGAGTCGGGGGACTCGAAGATGCGGCGACGGGCTTCCCGGTCGTTGTGCAGCGGCCGGGGGACGTCGATCTCGCGTTGCTGGGTGCGCTGTGCGGGGCCCTGGTCCGGCCGTCCGATCAGGCCGATCAGCTCCTCGTCGGGATCGGCGTACTGCCGCTCGAGGAAGACCACCAGCAGCCGCTCGGGGTCGGTGAAGGGACGACCGGTCTCCGGGTCCTTGCCCCGGGTCTCGAAGTTGGCGAACTCACCGGTCTCCTGCGCGAGCAGCCGGCTGACCCGGTTGTCGACGTCGCGCAGAAGGATCGAGCGCGTGGTCATGGCCACCGCCGCGAAGGCGACCGCCGTCACGAGCAGCAGCCAGAGCAGGATGCGGACCCGGGCCGTGATCCACCGGCGTACGGGAACGGGCTCAGCCGTCGTCGCCGGGACCGTCGTCGTCGCCGGGCCCGTCGTCATCCGACCCGCCACCTGTTCCGCCGCCGCTCGTCTTGCCACCTGTCGCGTCGTCCGTCCCGGCTCCCGCTCCGCCGTCGTCGTTGTTGTCGTCGTCGGTCACCGGAGGCCGGGAGACGACCTCGTCACTGGGGGTGGGTTTCTTCGAGGGGGTCTCCGAAGGTGTCCCACCCTTGTCGAGCTCGACCTTGGCGGGGACCTTGGGAGACTCCGGGCTGTCGGTCAGGGCGTAACTGGTCGCGGCGATCCCCAGCGGAATGGCCACGACGGCCGTGAGGGCTGCGATGCGATGAGAGAAGCTCATGGCCCAGATCCTCCGGCCGGAACCCGGCACGGAGGATGAGCCCAAGATGAGGAACTCTTCATCCGGCGGCCATGACGACCGTCAGCTGTCGAGCCCGAGGGCGAACGCGGCCTCAAGATCATGCTGCGAGTACGTACGGAACGCCACATGCGTGTCCGTGGCCTCGACCCCCGGAATCTTGCTGATCTGCCCGGGGATGATGTCCGCCAGATCGTCATGAGCCTTTACCCGGACCATGGCGATCAGGTCGTAGGTGCCGGTCACGGAGAAGACCTCGCTGACGGAGTCCAGCGCCGCGATCGACTCGGCGATCTCAGGAATCCGGTCCACGCTGGTCTTGATGAGCACGATCGCGGTGATCACGGCTGGTTTTCTCCCTCGGTGGCCTTCGCTGGGGATTTCACTGTAGCCGTCCAGCGATAGCGCACCCACGCGTAGCCGAAGCCGAACGAGAACCCCAGCAAGTGGGCCAGATACGCGACCCCCGGGCCCCGCGTCTCGCGGGTCGCCGCCAGCCACTGGAGGGACGCCCAGAACGGCAGGACCACCCAGGCCGGGAACCGCAGCGGCAGGAAGAACAGGAACGGGAAGAGACTGGTCACCCGGGCTTTGGGGAACAGGTAAAGGAACGCGCCGAGGACCGCGGAGATCGCACCGGAGGCGCCGACCAGGGTGTGTCCGGAGTCGGCGTGGGCGGCCGCGTAGCCCAGCAGGGCCAGGCAACCGCAGCCCACGTAGAAGAGGGCGTACTGGATGTGACCCATCCGTTCCTCGGCCATCCCACCGAAGACATGGAGGAAGAGCATGTTGCCGAGGAGATGCAGCCAGCTGCCGTGCACGAAGAGCGCCGTGGCCGGGGTGAGGGCGGCGCGCGGTGCCCCGCTGAACAGCTCGACGGGCACGACACCCCAGCGCTCGAAATAGGCCCGCTGCGCGGAAAGGAGCTCGTCACCGGTGCCGTACGCGGGGTTGAGCCCCGAGGCCGGGCCGACCAGGAAGATCAGACAGCACAGGGTGATCAGTGAGTGGGTCACCGGTGCGGACTGACTCCGGGCCGCACGGATGACGGTCGTACCCCAGTTGCCGATCATGGACAGATCATGACGTAACCGGACCAGATGGCACAGAGTGCCTCGCCGTTCCCTGGTGACGGGCGTCGACTACACGCCAGGCCGTAGGGTTACGAGCCAACACGCTCCGGCGTATGCCCGGCGCGGAACGAGAACTTGAGGAAAGCGAGCGACTGCGACGATGACGGTTCCCCTGCCGACTGCCGAGACCCGGTGGCGCTGCACGCTCTGCGGCAATCTCACACGCTTCGACGTGACCCGTTCGTCGAAGGTCGTCGAGTACGTGCACCTCGATCTGGCCGGTGAGCCGAAGGTCGAGGAGCGGGAGGTGGTCAGTGAGACCATCGAGTCGGTGCGCTGCCGCTGGTGCAACGCGGTGGATCAGGTGGAACTGGTGGACAGGCCGGGCGCCGGCTCCTGAGGGAGCGGGCCCCGTCGAGATATTGGGGTGACCGATGGTGGAGACCACAGGCGGGGAGCCGGCCGACGGCGCCGCTGAGGTGCTCGACCGTCCGATGCCCGACGGAGTGCGCCGCAGAGTCGTACAGATCGTCTCGGACGGCTTCGGTGGACTGACGGTCGCCGAACTGCCCACCCAGCTGCGGCAGTACGCCCGCTTCACCCCGACCCGCCGCGCCAAGTTCGCGGGGAACGCCATGGCCGCGGCGCTGGAGACCGATCCGCTCTTCCGGCAGCGGATCGGTGAGCGGTTCAGAGAGACCCAGCCGGAGCTCTGCGGTGCCCTCGACTCGGGCTCGCCGCCCCCGGCCGCGGACCCGCTCGACGTGGCGGCCGCGGCCTATGTGCTCCGGCCCACGGGCTGGGTGAAGCTGGTGACCGCCGCGGGCGAGGAGGCCCAGCGGGCGGACGCCGAGCGCGCCGACGAGGAGAACCGCGCCGAGCTGGAGCGGCTGCGCGAGGAGCTCGCCGAGGCCCGCGACCAGACCCGGGCCGAGACCGAACGGCTGCGTACGGAGCTGGAGTCGGCGAAGAGAGAGGCCGATTCGCTGCATCGCAAGCTGCGTTCGGCCCTCAGTGACGTCAAACGCGGCGAGGCCGCCCTGCGGAAGGTGCGGGGCGAGATCGAGTCCGTACGGGCCGAGGGGCAGGCCCAGGTGTCGGCCGCCGAGAGCGAGAGCCGGCGGCTGAAGGCACGGCTCGGGGAGGCCGAGGCCGCCCTGGAGACCGCCCGCAGAGCGGCGCGGGAGGGCCGCAGCGTCGAGGACATGCGCGTACGGCTGCTGCTCGACACCGTGCTCGACGCGGCACAGGGGCTGCGGCGCGAGCTGGCCCTGCCGCCCGTGTCGGTGCGGCCTGCGGAGACCGTGGACGCGGTCGAACCGGGACGTATGACCCCGAAGGACATCGCCGCCCGCGCGCTGTCCGAGAACGATCCCGCGATCCTGGACCAGCTGCTCGCGCTGCCGCAGGCGCATCTGGTCGTCGACGGCTACAACGTCACCAAGACCGGCTATCCCCAAATGCCGCTGGAGAAGCAGAGGTTGCGCCTCCTCGGCCAGCTCTCGCAGCTCGCCGCACAGACCGGCGCCGAGGTCACCTGCGTCTTCGACGGAGCCGAACTGGCCGCCCCGGTACTGCTCGCGCCGCCGCGCGGCGTGCGGGTGCTGTTCTCCAAAGCGGGCGTCACCGCTGATGAGTTGATCCGTCAGCTGGTGCGCGCCGAGCCGCCCGGGCGGCCCGTCATCGTCGCCTCGACCGACCGTGAGGTGGCCGACGGAGTGGCCAAGGCGGGCGCGCGGCCGGTGGCTTCCGCGGTGCTGCTCAAGCGATTTTCGCGGGGTTGAGCCGGGCTGTTCGGGGCAGGTGACCCGGCCGTCTCCAGCAGGGCGGAGCTTATGCGTCATACGCCCCATGAGGGTCATAGGTCCCAACCGCAACTTCTGTGCTGCTTGCCCTAATTGGCATGGTCTTCACGCAACGTAGTGTCAAGCGCGTATTACCGCATGTGAGTTCGGAGTAAAGAAAACGCTCGGTAACCGAGAATTTTCCTGCAAGGATTTGATCTGATCACAGGAGGATCACTAAGGTCTGGCCTCGAACCTCCACTCGGGCGATCACTCATTGGGAGTGACGGTGGAGGGGCACCGCCAACCGGTGTTCTCGGTGGCGGCTGAGGTAATGAAGGAGCTCGCCCACGTGGCGTCCCACCGTCGACCTAAGCAGCCGAGCCGCACCCGCGTGACCGTGCTCACCACCGCCGCCGCTGCTGCCGTGGCCCTCACCTCACAGGCGGCCAACGCCGCGCCCGGCGAAAAGCCCAGCAAGGACGAGGTCAAGTCCAAGGTCGACAAGCTCTACCACGAGTCGGAGCTGGCCACCGACAAGTACAACGGCGCCAAGGAGAAGCAGGACAAGCTGGAGAAGGAGATCGACACCCTCCAGGACCAGGTCGCACGCGGCCAGGGCGATCTCAACGAACTCCGCGACGGCCTCGGCCTGATGGCCAGCTCCCAGTACCGCACGGGCGGCATCGACCCCTCCGTGCAGCTGTTCCTCTCCTCGGACCCGGACGACTACCTCGACAAGGCGTCCGCGATGGACCAGCTGAGCTCTCAGCAGGTCGAGACGCTCAAGAAGGTCCAGGAAAAGCAGCGCACGCTCGCCCAGCAGCGCCAGGAAGCCGCCAAGAAGCTCAAGGACCTCGCCGACACCCGCGAGACCCTGGCCAAGAAGAAGAAGGAAGTCCAGAGCAAGCTCGCCGACGCGCAGAAGCTCCTCAACACCCTGACCGCCGCGGAGAAGGCGGCGCTCGCCACCGAGGAGCAGCGCGCCAGCCGTTCCGCCGGGGACCGCGTCGACCTCGGCAACGAGAAGCCGGCCTCCGGCCGCGGTGCCGCCGCCCTCGCCGCCGCCGAGACCCAGCTCGGCAAACCGTACGTCTCCGGCGGCAGCGGCCCCAACTCCTACGACTGCTCCGGGCTTACCCAGTGGGCCTACGCCCAGGCGGGGGTGTCGATCACCCGGACCACGTACACGCAGGAGAACGACGGCACGAAGATCGGTCGCGGCGAGCTCGCGCCCGGCGACCTGGTCTTCTTCAACAACCTCGGGCACGTCGGCCTGTACGCGGGCAACGGCACGATCATTCACGCCCCGAAGCCGGGCGCCGTCGTCCGCTTCGAGTCGATGAGCACCATCGGCACCTTCCAGTTCGGCGTACGCGTCTGATCCCCTCGCGCTCGGGCGATACTGGGCCGCATGCGGATACTGGGCACGGCCCGTGCCGCCGCCGGGCTGGTACTGGTCCTGGTGGCGGCGATCGGCTGCACCGGAAGCGATGACGGCGACGATGCCGGGCGTACGAATCCACCGGCGTCCACCCGCGCGGCGAGCAAGTCCCCCAGCGCGACGCCCAGTCCGAGCGCTTCGCCGGCCAACCCCGTGTCGATCCCGGGCCTGATCGAGCGCAAGCACACCGGTTCCGACCTGCGGCTCGGCGACGTACGCGCACGGACCGACGCCTACACCAGCTACACGGTCACGTACGAGGCGAACGGGCTCACCATCTCGGGCCTGATGAACATCCCCCGGGGCAAGGGACCGTTCCCGGCACTGGTGCTGGCCCACGGCTACATCGACCCGGCCATCTACACCACCGGCCGCGGGCTGGCGCGCGAGCAGGACCTGCTGGCCCGTAACGGCTACGTGGTCCTGCACACCGACTACCGCAACCACGCGGGCTCCGACAAGGACCCTGACAACGACGTCAACCTCCGCCTCGGCTACACCGAGGACGTCATCGGTGCCGCCATGGCACTGCGCTCCTCCGGCCGCCCGGAGATCGACGGCGAGCGGATCGGCCTGCTCGGCCGGTCGATGGGCGGCGGCGTCGTCTACAACACGCTGGTGGTGGCACCCGGCCTCTTCGACGCCGCGGTGGTCTTCGCGCCCGTGAGCTCACGTCCGGCCGAGAACCTCGACCACTTCCAGCGCCGTAACGGCGATCCGGTCGTCGCCGAGATCGAGGCGAAGCACGGCACCCCCAAGGAGAACCCGGAGTTCTGGGAGCAGATCTCGCCGCTCACCCACGTCGACCGGGTCACCGAGCCGCTGCTGCTGCTCCACGGCACCGCCGACGACACCTGCCCGATCGCCTGGTCGGAGCGGACGGTCGCCGACTTCGAGGCGGCGGGCAAGAGCGTCGAGTTCGTGAAGTACGCCGGTGAAGGGCACACGTTCGCGCCCCGGTGGCCGGACTCGATGGACCGGACGATGGCGTTCTTCGAGCGGCACCTTCGCTGAGCGAGCGGCGCTTTCGCTGAGTGACCGGCCCGTCCGAACGGGGGAATTCCTCCGCCTCCCACGGACCGTACGCCCCGCTGATGACCTGCTTCTGAGGCGGGACGTCACGTTCTGTGCACGCCGGGTGCTTTGTTCGCTGCGTGATCGCGCGGCTACTGTCTGGCGCGCTTCCCCCAACTCAGGGGGTCCGTAAGCGGAAGGGAGAGCGGCTTCCCATGGGGTCACATCGCCGTCCCGCACCATCCGGTCTCGACCGGGGCGCCCGCAGCGCCACCCTTTGCGTACTGTCCGCCGCGGCAGCGGCCCTCGGCGTCATTCCGGCCGGCGCCGAACCGGCCGCACCGCAGGAGGACGCCCGCGCCGAGGTGGACCGGCTGTACGCGGAGGCCGAGCGGGCCACCGATGCGCACAACAAGGCCGACGAGCGCGCGGACACCCTGCGCGAGAAGGTGACCAACGCCCAGGACCGGATCGCCCGGCAGCAGGACCGCATCAACACCATGCGGGACGCGCTCGGCCTGCTCGCCGGGGCCGAGTACCGCTCGGGCGGCCTCGGCCCCGCCCTGGCGCTGATGTTCTCCGACGACCCCGACGACTACCTCGACAAGGCGGCCGTACTCGACCGGATCAGCGCCCGCCAGGCCGGAGCACTCCGGGCCCTGAGGAGCGCCACGCGGGATCTCTCCCAGGAACGCGAGGAAGCCACCCGCCACCTCGCCGAGCTGGAGCAGAGCCGCGCGGCCGTGGCCCGCCACAAACACACCGTCGAGCGCAATCTCGCCAGGGCACAGCAGCTCCTCGGCGCGCTGCCGGACGACGCGCGCGCCACCTACGACCGGACCTCCCGCTCCGGCCGCGTCCTCGACCTCGGCGGCGCCGTCCCGTCCTCCGCGCGCGCGGCAGCCGCCGTCGCCGCGGCCCGCTCGGCCGTCGGCCGCCCGTACGTCTGGGGCGGCAACGGGCCCACCGGCTTCGACTGTTCGGGCCTCATGCAGTGGTCGTACGCGCAGGCCGGCGTCGGCCTGCCGCGCACCTCGCAGGCCCAGGCGTACGCCGGACGCCAGGTGCCGCTCTCGCAGGCGCAGCCCGGCGACCTGGTCACCTACCGCGACGACGCCAGCCATATCGGGATGTACATGGGCGACGGACAGGTGATCCACGCGCCCCACCCGGGCGCTCCCGTGCGCTACGACCCCGTCGGCATGATGCCGATCTCGTCCGTGACGCGCCCCTGACCCCCCAGACACGGGCCCCGTACGATCGGGACTCGTGGCTGGTCATAGGCGTGCGCCGTGGTGGATGGTCGGGCTGTTGCTGGCCGGCCTGGTGGGCTGCGGCTCCGCGGGCTCCGACGCCGCGGCCGCAGACGTCCAGCGGCTGCTCGACCGGCGGGCGCGGGCGGTGCTCGACGACAGCGAGAGCGCGTACGTCGCGACACAGGCGCCCAGCGGTGAACGGGCCGCCGCCCGCACCGAGTTCGAGCGGCTACGGGCCCTGCCGCTGGCGTCCTGGTCCTACCGCGTGACCGGCTTCCACCGCTCCGGCGACCGCGCCACGGCCGACGCGGACCTCCGCTACCGCATAGCCGGGTACGACAGGGCGCCCCTCGTCACCGCCCGCACCCTGAGCCTGGGACGCGCCGACGGCCGCTGGTACGTCGCCTCCGACCGGCCGGCCGAGGACGCCGGCGAGCAGCTGTGGGAGCAGGGGGCCGTCGAGGTCGTACGCGGGGAGCGCAGCCTCGTCCTCGGCGTCGGGCAGACGGCCGAGGCCCTGCGCGGGTACGCGGAACTGGCCGACCGCGCGGTGCCCGCGGTGCGGGAGGCGTGGGGCGAGGAATGGTCGGGACGGGTCGTCGTCCTCGTACCGAAGTCGCTGGAGGAGATGGCGGAGCTGCTCGGGGCGCCCGCGTCCGGATACCGGGGGATAGCGGCGGTCACCACCGGCGAGACGGGCGGCGCGGCGCAGGCGCCCGCGGACCGGATCGTGGTCAACCCCGACGCGTACGCCGTCCTCGGAGACTTCGGCCGGCAGGTCGTCCTCACCCACGAGACCACCCATGTCGCGACCCGCGCCCAGACCACGGCGGCGACCCCCCTGTGGCTCTCCGAGGGCTACGCGGACTGGGTCGGCTACCGCGGCACCGGCCGCGCCCCCGCACAGGCCGCCCCCGAACTGCGGGACGCGGTCCGCGAGGGGCGGATGCCCGGTGGGCTCCCGGCCGACAAGGACTTCGAGTTCGGCGGGGAGACGGGCGGCCTTGCGCAGGCGTACGAGGCCGGCTGGATGGCCTGCCGGCTGATCGCCGAACGGTGGGGCGAGGTGCGCCTCGGCGAGTTCTACCGCGCCGTGGGCGCGCACGGGAGGCGCGAGGGTGCGGTTCAGGCCGCGATGCGGGAGGTGCTGGACACGACCCCGGAGAAGTTCACCGAGCGGTGGCGGGCGTATCTGCGCTCTCAACTCGGCTGAATCAGTTCCTCGGTGCGGGGCGCCCGAGCGGGTTCCGGAGCCGGCGGCGCGGACGGGACCGTGTCGCGCCAGAGGCGCAGCGCCGCGATGACCGTCGCTGCGACCAGCAGGCCGTTGCGGGCGAAGAGGAGGGTGATGCCCAGTGCGTCGCTGGCCACGACATGGCCGAACCAGAGGGGGAACTCCAGGACCGTCAGGAAGGCCGCCGCGAGCAGCAGGACGGTCGGCAGGGGCATCCGGCTGTCGCGGAAGACCAGGCAGACGGCGGCGAGGCCGATCAGCCACACCAGGTACTGCGGGCTGATCACCCGGCTGGTGACCGTGAACAGGAGCACGGCCACGAACGCGGCGTCCGCGAGCGTGTGCGGCGCGAACCGCCTGGCGCGCAGCCGCCACAGCAGGAGCCAGCCGAAGGCGAGCACGGTCAGCATGAGAGCCGCGGTGCTCACGACACCGACGTACGGGCCGACGAACTCCACGGAGCCGTAGTTGAGCTTCACCTCGCCCTCCCAGCCGTAGTGCCGGGCGACGTGGAAGACGAGGGAGCCGACGGACTCGACCTCGGTGCCCCGGTCGCGCTGGGAGGTCAGGAACGCGAACGCGCCGGGCATCGCGACGAACAGCAACAGGAGCGACGTGGCCGTCACCGCCGCGGCGTCCCAGGGCCTCCGTTTCGTGGCGCCCACGAGCAGCAGCGCCGGCCACACCTTCAGGAGCGCGCCGAAGGCCGCGAGCGCGCCCAGCAACCGTGGCCGCCCTACGCCCGCGAGCAGCGCCGCCACGGCGACGGCCGTCACCATCACGTCATAGCGGGCGTACACCGTCGGGCCGAGCAGGGGGACACCCACCGTCCACACCCAGGCGCCGCGCGGACTCCGGCCGGGGCGCCGGCCCGCGTACCCGAGCAGGGCGAGGACGCACAGGTCGGCGAGGCAGGCGAGGACGAAGAACGCCGAGGCGTAGTCGAGGAACGGCAGCAGTGCGGGGGAGAGGATGGGGAGCGCGGCGGCGGGCGGATACTGCCAGGCCACGTCGCTCAGCGGGAAGGTGCCGTCGCGCAGGGTGTGGTACCAGCCCTGGTAGATCCCCGAGACGTCACTCGTGACGTCCGGACCCGGGAACACGACCACCTTGAAGACGAAGAGGAGCAGCACAATCCTGGTCAGGCACCAGACCGCGAGCAGCCCGTACGGAACCCTTGTCGCCCTTGCGCCCGCCATGGCCACCCAGTTCTCTCGATACGGATTCCGTGTGTGGCCATGATGGCCTGCCCGACTGTGAGCGGGCCAATGAAACGAGGCCGGGCGGAGCCGTGAGAGCCGGGCCGGGACGGGTTCGATACTGTCGGGCCCGATGCACAAGACCCTCATCGTGACCAACGACTTCCCGCCCAGACCGGGTGGCATCCAGGCCTTCCTGCACAACATGGCGCTACGCCTGGACCCCGACCGGCTCGTCGTCTACGCGTCCACGTGGAAACGCGGACGCGACGGCATCGAGGCGACCGCCGCCTTCGACGCCGAGCAGCCCTTCACCGTCGTACGCGACCGCACGACGATGCTGCTGCCGACACCGGACGCCACGCGACGGGCCGTCGGGCTGCTGCGGGGGCACGGCTGCACGTCGGTGTGGTTCGGCGCGGCGGCTCCGCTCGGCCTGATGGCGCCCGCACTCCGCAAGGCCGGTGCAGAGCGCCTCGTGGCCACCACACACGGCCACGAGGCGGGCTGGGCCCAGCTGCCCGCCTCACGCCAACTCCTGCGCCGTATCGGCGAGTCCACGGACACGATCACCTACCTCGGCGAGTACACCCGTTCACGGATCGCCACCGCGCTGACGCCCGCGGCGGCGGGCCGTATGGTCCAACTGCCGCCCGGCGTCGACGAGAAGACCTTCCACCCCGGTTCGGGCGGAGCTGCCGTACGGGCCCGCCTCGGCCTCACCGACCGCCCGGTGGTCGTCTGTGTCTCACGGCTCGTCCCGCGCAAGGGCCAGGACACGCTCATCCTCGCCATGCCGCGCATCCTCGCGAAGGAGCCGGATGCCGTCCTGCTGATCGTCGGCGGCGGACCGTACGAGAAGGAACTGCGCAAACTCGCGTACGAGACCGGGGTCGCCGACTCCGTGCACTTCACCGGCGCCGTCCCCTGGTCCGAACTCCCCGCCCACTACGGCGCGGGCGACGTCTTCGCCATGCCCTGCCGCACCCGCCGGGGCGGGCTCGACGTGGAGGGCCTCGGCATCGTCTACCTGGAGGCCTCCGCGACGGGCCTGCCGGTCGTCGCCGGCGACTCCGGCGGCGCGCCGGACGCCGTGCTGGACGGCGAGACCGGCTGGGTCGTCCGAGGCGGCTCCCCGGAGGCGGCAGCGGACCGCATCGTCACGCTCCTGGGCGACGCGGAGCTTCGGCGCCGGATGGGGGAGCGGGGGCGGGAGTGGGTCGAGGAAAGGTGGCGCTGGGACTTGCTGGCGGACCGCTTGCGGGAGTTGCTGTAGCGGGAGCCCTAGGCGGAACGGGAAAATCCGCACATGCTGCGCACATGACAGCAAAACTGATGCAGCATCAGCTGACGAGACGTCAAATCCTGGGCATGGCGGCCCTCCAGACCGCCGCCGCGTCCGGTCTCACCCGCATCGGTCTGCAGTCGGCGTCGGCCGCCGAACCGGCCGCCGTCGACAACGCTCCCGCCATCGTGATCGGCTCGGGCTACGGCGGTGCCGTCGCCGCCCTCCGCCTCGGTCAGGCAGGCATCCGCACGATCGTCCTCGAGATGGGCCGGCTGTGGAACACGCCGGGCTCCGACGGCAAGGTCTTCTGCTCCACGGCAGCCCCCGACCAGCGGTCCATGTGGTTCCGCACGCGCACCGAGGCGCCGCTCGCCACCTTCCTGTGGCTCGACGTCGTCAACAGGGACATCAGCCGGTACCCCGGGGTCCTGGACCGCGTGCGCTTCGCCGACATGTCCGTGTTCGTCGGCCGGGGCGTCGGGGGCGGTTCGCTCGTCAACGGCGGTATGGCGGTCACCCCGCTCCAGTCGTACTTTGCCGAGCAGTTCCCCACCGTGGACGTGAACGAGATGTACGGCACGTACTTCCCGCGCGCCCGCTCCGTGCTCGGCGTCAACACCGTCGACCCCGCCTGGTTCGAGTCGACCGAGTGGTACCAGTTCACGCGTGTGTCCCGCAAACACGCCCAGAACACCGGCCTGCGGACCACCTTCGTGCCGAGCGTCTACGACTTCGGCCACATGCAACGCGAGGCGGCCGGTACGGCGACGAAGTCGGCGCTCGCCCAGGAGGTGATCTACGGCAACAACCACGGCAAGCGCAGCCTGGACAAGACGTATCTGGCATCGGCGCTCGGCACCGGGAACGTCACCATCCACACCATGGAGAAGGTGAGGGCCATCAGCCGGGCGAGCGACGGCACGTACGTCCTGACCGCCGACCGCATCGACGCCACCGGCACGGTCGTCGAGACCAAGCAGTACGGCTGCACGTACCTCTTCCTCGGCGGCGGCAGCCTCGGCACCACCGAACTCCTCGTCCGCGCGCGGGAGACAGGGACGCTTCCCGCCCTGGACGCGAGCGTCGGCAGCGGCTGGGGGACCAACGGGAACGTGATGCTCGGGCGGGCCAACCATCTGTGGGACACCGTCGGGGCCAACCAGTCCACCATGCCCGTCATGGGCATCGACGACTGGGCCAACACCGCCAACCCCGTCTTCGCCGAGATCGCCCCGCTGCCCACGGGCCTCGAGCACTGGGTCAGCCTCTATCTGGCGATCACCAAGAACCCGCAGCGGGCGTCGTTCTCGTACGACAGCGGCACCGGCGGGGTGAGGCTCGGCTGGACGGCCGCCCAGAGTGCGGTCTCCGTCTCCATGGCCAAGAAGCTGTTCGACCGGATCAACTCCGCGAACTCGACGATCTACCGGTACGACCTGTTCGGCTCGTCCAACAAGATCTTCGCCGACGACTTCACGTACCACCCGCTCGGCGGCTGCGTGCTGGGCAAGGCGACGGACAACTACGGGAGGGTGAAGGGATATTCGAAGCTGTACGTCACCGACGGCTCGCTCGTGCCCGGCTCGATCGGGGTGAACCCGTTCGTCACGATCACGGCGCTCGCCGAACGCACGATGGCGCGGGTCCTCGCCGAGGACACCGCGCCATGAGTCGTCGTACGGCCGGGGTCGGCTACTTCTGGTAGAGCGCCTCGATCTCGGCCGCGTAGTCCTTCGCCACCACGTTCCGCTTGAGCTTCAGGGACGGCGTCAGGTGGCCCGAATCCTCCGTGAACTGGGAGGGGAGAATGCGGAACTTCCGCACCGATTCCGCCTTCGACACCGCGGCGTTGCCGTCGTCGACCGCCGACTGGATCGCGGCCAGCAGGTCCGCGTCCTCGCACAGCGACGCCGCGGTGGAACCCTCCGGCTTGCCGTGCTCGTCGGCCCAACGGCCCAGGAACTCCTCGTCGATGGTGACCAGCGCGCCCACGAACGGCCGCCCGTCGCCCACCACCATGCACTCCGCGACCAGCGCATGCGCACGGATACGGTCCTCGATCACCGCCGGAGCGACGTTCTTGCCGCCCGCGGTGACGATGATCTCCTTCTTGCGGCCGGTGATCCTCAGATACCCGTCCTCGTCGAGCGTGCCGATGTCACCGGTGTGGAACCAGCCGTCGGCCAGCGCCTCCTCGGTCGCGGCCTCGTTGTTCCAGTACCCCTTGAACAGGTGCTCGCCGTGCAGCAGCACCTCACCGTCGTCCGCGATCCGGATCACGGAGCCGGGCAGCGGCTGGCCGACCGTACCGATCTTCTGCCGGTCCCAGGGGTTGAAGGCTGTGGCCGCGCAGGACTCGGTCAGTCCGTAGCCCTCCAGGACCGTGAAGCCGATGCCGCGGAAGAAGTGCCCGAGCCGTTCACCCAGCGGGGCGCCGCCGGAGATCGCGTACTCGCCCTTGCCGCCGAGAACGGCTCGCAGCTTGCTGTAGACGAGCTTGTCGAACGTCCTGTGCTTGATCTTCAGACCGAGCGACGGGCCCGACGGGGTGTCCAGCGCCTTGCTGTACGCGATCGCCGTGTCCGCCGCCTTGTCGAAGATCTTGCCCTTGCCGTCCGCCTGCGCCTTGGCGCGCGCCGAGTTGTAGACCTTCTCGAAGACCCGCGGCACACCGAGGATCAACGTCGGCCGGAACGAGGCCAGTTCGTCCGTGAGGTTCTTGATGTCCGGGACGGTGCCCAGCTTGATCGGCGCCATCATCGGCGCGACCTGCACGAGCCGCCCGAAGACATGCGCGAGCGGCAGGAAGAGGAGAACCGAGCACTCGCCCGTACGGAACAGGGGCCGCAGCCGCTCCACGATGTTGCCGCACTCCGCGAAGAAACTGCGGTGGGTGAGCACACAGCCTTTGGGGCGGCCGGTGGTCCCGGAGGTGTAGACGATGGTCGCCGGGTCGTCCGCCTTGGCGCGCGAACTGCGCTCCGCGACCGTCTCGTCGGCGACGGCCTTGCCCGCGCGGCCCAACTCCTCGATGCCGCCCGCCTCGATCTGCCAGACGTGCTTCAGCTCGGGCAGCCGGTCGCGCACCGACTCGACGGACGCGGCGTGGGTGTCCAGCTCCACGATGCAGGCGGTCGCGCCCGAGTCACCGAGGATCCACTGCACCTGCTCCGGCGAACTCGTCTCGTACACCGGCACGGTGACCGCGCCCGCGCTCCAGATCGCGAAGTCCAGCAGCGTCCACTCGTAGCGCGTACGGGACATCAGGCCGACCCGGTCGCCGGGCTGCACCCCCGACGCGATCAGCCCCTTGGCGGCGGTCTGCACCTCGGCGAGGAACACGGTCGCGGTGACATCCGTCCAACTGCCGCCCACCTTGCGGGCGATGACCGCGACATCCGGATGCTGCGCGGCGTTTCTGTGGACGATGTCGGTCAGATTGCCGTCCGCGGGGACCTCGTACAAAGCCGGAAGGCTGAACTCGCGCAAGACTGCTGCTCCTCATAGTGCGCCGACGCCACGACCTCGTGTGTTGCGACGGAGCGGTCCAAGGCTCGGGCGGGTACTTCGGGGAATCAGTTGTTGAAACCCTAAGTACAACGGGACTACCCGGACGTTACCCGCCAGTACCACTTCTACGACAGGGGGGTCCGGGAGATGTTCCCCGCGTCACAATGGCGTCACGCGCGCGGGCCTTTCCTTGCGAGCGTAGTCCAATCCGTTACGGCCCACGAAGTCATCGCAGGTCCGACCACGTCTACACACGTTTGCTTCACAGGCTTACCCTTGATCGCCATGGCAGGCACACAGGGCGGCACCCCCAGGACGCGGATCCACGTCGTCAGCGACGTCCATGGAAACGCCCGTGACCTGGCAAGAGCCGGCACCGGCGCGGACGCCCTGATCTGTCTCGGGGACCTCGTGCTCTTCCTCGACTACGCCGACCACTCGCGCGGCATCTTCCCCGACCTGTTCGGCGCCGAGAACGCGGACCGCATCGTCGAGTTGCGCACCGCCCGCCGCTATGAAGAGGCGCGAGAGTTCGGCAACCGGCTCTGGGCGGGCGTCGACCGCGGCTCGGCCATCGAGAAGGCCGTACGCAAGCAGTACGCCGAGATGTTCGCCGCGTTCCCCACGCCGACGTACGCCACGTACGGCAATGTCGACATGCCGACCCTGTGGTCCGAGTACGCAGGACCCGGCACCACCGTGCTCGACGGACAGCGCGTCGAGATCGGCGGCTGGACCTTCGGCTTCGTCGGCGGGGGCCTGCGCTCGCCGATGCGGACACCGTACGAGATCAGCGACGAGGAGTACGCGGCCAAGATCGAGGCTCTCGGTGAGGTCGACGTCCTCTGCACGCACATCCCCCCAGAGGTGCCCGAGCTCGTCTACGACACGGTGGCGCGGCGCTTCGAGCGGGGCAGCCGGGCGCTGCTGGACGCGATTCGGCGGACCCGGCCGCGGTACTCCCTCTTCGGGCACGTCCACCAGCCGCTGGTACGGCGGATGCGCCTTGGGGCGACCGAGTGCGTCAACGTCGGGCACTTCGCGGGATCGGGGAAGCCGTGGGTTCTGGAGTGGTGAGGGCTCCCGGCGACGGAAGGCCCGCTGTCACGCGGTAGCCTTCACGCTGCATCCGCAGGTAAGAACCTTGAGCAGCACCAAGAAGCACCGAGAGACACCCCTCTTGTCCGGACCCGCATCTGGAGGAGCCACGACGATGGCGGAACACACCAGCTCGAGTATCACGATCGAGGCGGCACCGGCCGACGTCATGGGGGTGATCGCCGACTTCGCGCGCTATCCGGACTGGACCGGCGAGGTGAAGGAGGCGGAGGTGCTCGCCAGCGACGAGCAGGGCCGCGCCGAGCAGGTACGCCTCGTCATGGACGCCGGCGCCATCAAGGACGACCAGGTCCTGGCCTACACCTGGACCGGCCCTCACGAGGTCTCCTGGACCCTCGTCAAGTCCCAGATGCTCCGCTCACTCGACGGCGCCTACATCCTCAAGCCGGCGGGCGCGGGCGCGACCGAGGTCACCTACAAGCTCACGGTCGACGTAAAGATCCCCATGCTCGGCATGATCAAGCGCAAGGCCGAGAAGGTCATCATCGACAGGGCGCTGGCGGGCTTGAAGAAGAGGGTGGAAACGGGCGGCAAGTAACTACCGCCGCCGCTACGGCTGTGGGCAGCCGAGCCGCTACTGCTGCCGCTGTGGGCGGTCGTGCCGCTACCGCTGTGGGCAGTCGTTCCGCAGGGCGATGGGGGTCCCCCCGCTCGAGCGAAGCCGAGAGTGGGGGAGGGTGGGCACAGCACACCAGCACCGGGTGCCGTCATAAAAGGGCTCAACAATAAGCAACCCGAGCGGAGCGCATGCGCACAGTCCTGATCACCGGCCCCGGCGGCTCCGGCCGCACCACGGTCGCCGCAGCCACGGCACTGCAAGCCGCCCGCCAGGGCAAAAGAACCCTGCTCCTGAGCGCAGACCGCACAGACACCCCCGGCGCCGCCCTGGGCAAACCCACCGGCCCAACCCCCGCGGACGCGGAACCGCACCTGACGACCTGGCGCCCCGACTCCGGCGAGGACTTCCGCGACGACCTCCTCGCCTTCCAGGAACGGGCCGCCTCCGCCCTGGACCTGCTGGGCGCCACCCGCCTGGAAGCGGAGGAGCTCACCCCCCTCCCCGGCGCCGAGGAACTCGCCCTCCTGCGCGCCCTGCGCGACGCGGCGACGGCAGACACGTACGAACTCCTGATCGTCGACCTGCCCCCCACCCCCCAGGCGCTCGCCCTCCTCGCGCTCCCGGAGCAACTGCGCCGCTACCTGAGCCGCCTGCTCCCCGCGGAGCGCCAGGCGGCGCGCGCCCTGCGCCCCGTACTCGGCCGTCTCGCCGGCGTCCCGATGCCCACGGACCGGCTGTACGAGACGGCCGCCCGCTGGGACCTCGAACTCGCCGCCGTAGCGGCGGTGTTGGCGGACCGGACGACGACCGTACGCCTGGTCGCCGAACCCGGCCCGGCCGGCACCGACGCCCTACGCACCGCCACCACCGGCCTCGCCCTGCGCGGACTGCGCGCCGACGCCCTGGTCGCGAACCGCGTCCTGCCCGACGCGTCCCCCGACACCTGGCTGGCGGGCCTCGCCGCCCAGCAGCGCAAGGCGTTGGACGAGTGGCGGGGCACGTACGAGGTGTGTGAGGTGCCACACCTCGGCCACGATCCGCGCGGCACCGACGACCTCACCGCGCTGACCGTGCCGGGCGCGGGTCAGGCCCCGCGCCCGGTCGAGTGGCCGATGACCGACCAACTCGCCACCGACGGTGTGATCGTCTGGCACATCCCGCTCCCCGGTGCGATACGGGACGACCTCGACCTCATCCGGCGTGGCGACGAACTCGTCGTCACCGTCGGCCCGTTCCACCGCATCGTCCCGCTCCCGTCGGCCCTCCGCCGCTGCACCGTGCAAGGCGCCGCCCTGCGTGACGGTGAGCTGCGCATCCGTTTCGCACCGGACCCGGAGCTGTGGCCGCAGGAAAGGTGACGGTCTTCGGTACGTTGGCCGAGACCCTGTCCGTACGGGATTCTGTGCCGCCGCAGACGGTGAACGGCGCATCCCCGTTCGGGTAACGTCAAGAGACACAGAGCCAATGCTTGGAGTCCGCCATGAGCGATGAGCGCCCCACGTCCGACGCCGCGGAGGACGCGCTCGAGAAGGCGCACGGCAACGAGGTGCGAGCGACCGACGCCGACGCCTGGGCGACGGCCTGCGCGGAGGACCTGGCCGCCGAGAAGGCCCGTCGTCGCACCCAGTACGGCCCGCCCCCGGGCTCGGCAGGCGAGGAGCTGCGCAAGCTCTTCGACACCGTCGCCGACCGGCTGTCCGGACTGCAGTCGCCGCTGCTCGGTGCCGTGGCCGGCGGTGCCGCCCAGCAGGTGGTGAACCAGGTCGTGCAGCAGGCCAAGGCCGCCGTCGAGCCCGTGATCGAGCGCAACCCCGAGCTCTTCGACCACCTGGCCGCGGCCGGTAACGAGCTGCTCGCCGCGTACCGCTCCGCCGTCGAGTCGCAGGAGCGCCGCTGGACCCAGGACCGGCCCCAGAACCGGCCCGACGAGGACTCCGGTCCCGGGGAACACATCGACCTGGACTGATGGCCCCCGAGGGCCTGCCGCCGGCTTCCCGCCTGCCCGGCGAGGCCTGGCACGCACTTCCCCCACTGCCTTAAGGGCGTGGGGGGACCCCCAGCGGCGTTGTCGTCGGTCGCGATGGCTCCGCCATCACTCCCTCCTCCGCCTTGCAGCTGCACGCTCCCCCACTCTCGGCTTCTCCCCCACTCTCGAATTCGCTCGAGCGGGGGGACCCCCATGAGCGGGGGACCCCCATGGCCTCGCCGGGCCCGCCCTCCGGGCGGACGACGGGAAGCCGGCGGCAGGCCCTCGGGTACGGTTGGCCGTAGCGGGGCTCGACCGAAACTGAGGGATTCATGGGACTCACCATCGGCGTCGACATCGGCGGCACGAAGATCGCGGCCGGTGTGGTCGACGAGGAAGGCAACATCCTCTCGACCCACAAGGTGCCGACTCCGGGCACGCCCGAGGCCATCGTGGACGCCATAGCCTCCGCCGTCGAGGGCGCCCGTGCCGGACACGAGATCGTCGGCGTGGGCATCGGCGCCGCAGGGTACGTCAACCGGCAGCGTTCCACGGTCTATTTCGCGCCGAACATCGACTGGCGGCAGGAGCCGCTGAAGGACGAGGTCGAGCGCCGGGTGGGCCTGCCGGTCGTCGTGGAGAACGACGCCAACGCGGCCGCCTGGGGCGAGTACAAGTTCGGCGGGGGCAAGGGCCACCGCAACGTCATCTGCATCACGCTCGGCACCGGCCTGGGCGGCGGCATCATCATCGGCAACAAGCTCCGTCGCGGCCACTTCGGCGTCGCCGCCGAGTTCGGCCATATCCGGGTTGTGCCGGACGGCCTCCTCTGCGGCTGCGGCAGCCAGGGCTGCTGGGAGCAGTACGCCTCCGGGCGCGCCCTCGTCCGGTACGCGAAGCAGCGGGCCAACGCCACCCCCGAGAACGCGGAGGTCCTCCTCTCGCTGGGCGACGGAACCCCCGAGGGGATCGAGGGCAAGCACATCTCGATGGCGGCGAGACAGGGCGACCCGGTCGCCGTGGACTCGTACCGCGAACTCGCCCGCTGGGCAGGCGCGGGCCTGGCGGACCTCGCCTCGCTCTTCGACCCCTCCGCCTTCATCGTGGGCGGCGGCCTCTCGGACGAGGGGGAGCTGGTCCTCGACCCGATCCGCAAGTCCTACAAGCGCTGGCTGGTCGGCGGGAACTGGCGCCCCGTGGCCGACGTGATCGCCGCCCAGCTCGGCAACAAGGCCGGTCTGGTGGGCGCGGCGGACCTGGCGAGGGAGCCGGACCCGATCATGTAACGGTGTCCTTTGCGCCTCCGGGGCGCACCTCGAAGGGGCGCGGGGCTGTGTCGATTTGCGGCTTCGCCGCGATGGGGGTCCCCCCGCTCTGGGGGTCCCCCAGGCCCTTAAGGCACTGGGGGAGCAGCCGAGAGTGGGGGAGCGACCAGCCACAGATGACCGTCAGTCGCACACAACCCTCGCGTCCCGAGCTATTAGGCGCCCCGACCCGCGGTCCTTGCGTAAATTGACCGCATGGCAGCGGCGCTCCCAACCTCCCGCACCGAACCCGACGGTTCAGCCGTCATCCGGGTGCTCAGCTACAACATCCGCTCGATGCGCGACGACACCGAGGCGCTCGCCCGGGTCATCCGCGCCTGCGCGCCCGACCTCGTACTCGTACAAGAAGCCCCCCGCTTCTTCCGCTGGCGCAAGAAACTGGCCCGCCTCGCCGCCGCGTCGGGCCAGGTGATCCTCTCCGGCGGGGCCACCGCATCCGGCCCCGCCCTTCTCTCCTCGCTCCGGGCGACGGTGGAGCGTACCGAGGACATACTCCTGCCGCTCACACCCGGCCTTCACCGGCGAGGCTTCGCCACCGCGGTCGTACGGTTCGGGCGTGCGCGGCTCGGCGTGCTGAGCTGTCATCTCTCGCTGCAGAAGGACGAACGGTACGAGCAGGGCGGCATGCTGCTCGACCAGTTGGCCGCGCTCGGGACGCCGCATACGATCGCGGGCGGCGACCTGAACGAACGCCCGGGTGGACGTACGTTCAAGCGCCTCGCCACCGAGCTCCAGGACTGCTGGACGGTCGCCCCCTGGGGCGGCGAGTACACCTCCACGCCTGCCGAGCCGCATCAGCGGATCGACGCCCTCTTCGCCACCGAGGGCATCGAAGTCCTGGGCTGCGGCGTGCCCTTGAGGCAACCGGGCGTCACGGAAACGGACTTGAGGGCGGCCACGGACCATCTGCCCGTACTGGCCGCCCTCAGGGTTCCCGCTTCCTAGGCGCGGGGCTGCCGGTCACACCACCGCGCCGCGCCCCGGATCGTCGTCGTCCTCGTCGTCCGAGCGCATTCGCAGGACCAGCGTGCCGAAGCCGCCGACGAAGCCGCCGATGCCGAGCGTGGTCAGCCACCACGTCATGTGCCAGCCGAGCAGAACGGCGAGCATGAGCAGGAGCGGGCCGCCGAGCACGGCGAGCCAGGCGAACTTGGCCGTGGTGTCCGCGGCGGGCAGCGGGGGCGGCTCGGGCGGTACGAAGTGGCCCTCGTCGTCCTCTTCGAAGTCCTCCTCGGACGGCTCCGGCGCCTGGTAGTCGCGCGGTCCCCCGACGCCGGGCGGGAAGGCGACGGAACTGCCGAGCGGCTTCTCGGCGGCGGGCTTGTCGTCCGCCTTCTTGCCGGCCGTCTTCTTTTCGGCCGCCCTGTCACCCTTTTCGCCGTCGGAGCCCTCGGACACCTCGGAGTTCCTGGGCTTCTCCATGGTGTCCCCGGGCCGCTCGGGGTCGGCTGTGTTCGCCTCGCTCGCGCCGTTCGTCTCGGACTCCAGGAGTGCCAGGTCCTCGACCGACTTGAAGGGCTTGGCGCCGGGCGGGTCCGGCGGTTCCTCGCCGTACCCGGCGACGATCGCAGCCCAGGCCGCGGCCTCGTCGAACGACGGGCCCTGCTCCTCGCCGGGCGGCGCGTCCTTCTCCTCGGGCTCGCGGTCCGCGTCGTGCTCAGCCACCAGTGGCCGTCCCTTCCTGCTGACCCACCTGACCTGCCTGACCTGACTGGTCCAGCCGAACCGCGTCGGGCTGCTTGCCGGCTTCCGGCGCCAGCCGCTCGACGAAGGCGAAGCTCTCCTCGAAAATACGGTCCGCGTCGTGGTCCAACGTCGCGACGTGGTAGCTCTGTTCCAGCACGATCTCCTGTACGTCCGTCGAGGACACCCGGCTCAGCACGCGCGCCGAGTCGGCAGGCGGCACCACATGGTCCTGGACGCTGTGCAGGAGCAGCAGAGGCTGCGTGACCTGCGGAAGCTCGCCGTCGACCAGCCGGAAGAAGTTCCGCAGCGAGTGCGCCGCGTGCAGCGGGACCTTGTCGTAGCCGAGTTCGACGCTGCCCTCCTTGGCGATGTCGCTGGCGATTCCCTTCGTCGTACGGACGACGTGGCGGGCCAGCGGAAGGGCGTACGCGGACAGCCCGTGCACCTTGTTCGCCGGGTTGACGACGACGATGCCGCTCACGGCGTCGCCGTGCTTCGCGGCCAGCCGCAGGGCCAGCGCGCCGCCCATGGACAGGCCGCAGACGAAGACCCGGGAGCAGCGCTCACGCAGGGCGCGCAGCTCGCGGTCCACCTCCGCGTACCAGTCCTGCCAGCCGGTGAGCTGCATGTCCTCCCAGCGTGTGCCGTGCCCGGGCAGCAGGGGCAGCGAGACGGTCAGCCCGCGCTCGGCGAGATACTCCGCCCAGGGGCGCAGCGACTGCGGGGAACCCGTGAAGCCGTGGCAGAGGAGGACGCCGACCTCGCCGCCCTCGTGGCGGTACGGCTCGGCTCCAGGAAGGACCGGCACCTTCGGTCTCCTGTTCGTCTGAAGGGGCGTACAAAGGGACGTACATAAGGGACATGCAAAGGGGTGTTGCTCAAAGGGGCGTTCATCCGACGGAGGCGACAAGACGATCACCCCGGGACTTCGAGGTGTACTTCACCGTACGCGACGGCACTGACACCGACCAGGGCCGTCGGGTCCTTTGACAGTGCTCCGGGTTAGGGTCTGATCCACGGACACAGGAGGCACTCGGGTGATCTATGGCGCGATGAAGGTTGCCGTCGGAGGGCCCCTGAAGCTCGCCTTCAGGCCCTGGGTGGAAGGCCTCGAGCACGTTCCCGCAGAAGGGCCCGCTATCCTGGCGAGCAATCACCTGTCGTTCTCCGACTCCTTCTTCCTGCCCGCCGTCCTCGACCGCAAGGTCACCTTCATCGCGAAGGCCGAGTACTTCACGACGCCCGGCATCAAGGGCCGTATGACCGCCGCCTTCTTCAAGGGCGTCGGCCAGCTTCCGGTGGACCGTTCCGGAGCACGCGGTGCGGGCGAGGCGGCCATCAAGAGCGGCCTCGGCGTACTCGAGCGCGGCGAGCTGTTCGGCCTCTATCCCGAGGGCACGCGCTCGCCCGACGGCCGCCTCTACCGGGGCAAGCCCGGCGGCCTCGCGCGCGTGGCGCTTGCGAGTGGGGCGCCGGTCATCCCGGTCGCCATGATCGACACCGAGAAGATCCAGCCGCCCGGCAAGGTCATGCCGAAGCTGATGCGACCGGGGATCCGTATCGGGAAGCCGCTGGACTTCAGCCGGTACCAGGGCATGGAGCACGACCGGTTCGTGCTGCGGGCCCTGACCGACGAGGTCATGTACGAAATCATGAGGCTCTCCGGCCAGGAGTACGTCGACATCTACGCGACCGCCGCCAAACGGCAGCTCGCGGAGGCGGCGAAGACGGAGAAACAGGCGCAGAAGCAGGCCGAGCAGGCGCGTAAGGAAGCCGAGAAGGCGTCCGAACGGGAAGCGGCCGGACGGGAAGCGGAGAAGGCGGCCGGGAAGGAACGATCCGACCCCTAGGAGCGTCCGTCTGGGGGGTGGGGTGATCGTCAAAGGTGGGGGCGGGGGACATGGCCAAGCGCGAGAGAGTCATGAGGATGTCGGTCGAGCAGCCGCTGTGGCGTGCGCTCTCGGCATACCGCGTACTGACGATGTGTTACGCGATCGGGCTCTTCGTCTCCGCGTACGACGAGTTCGTCCGGCCCGAAGTGGCCATCGCCTTCTTCTCCGTACTCTTCGTGTGGACGCTGGTGACGCTGCCCAAGGTGGCCAACGAGGCGAGCTGCACCAAGCGGTTCCTGGCCGCCGACCTGACCGTGGCGCTCACCGGCATCCTGCTCACACCGGTCGCGCACTCCCACGACCGGATCGTGGCCGGTGGCCCGACGCTGCCGTCGATATGGACCGCGGGTTCCGTCCTGGCGTTCGCGGTCAAGGGCGGCTGGCGCTGGGCGGCCTTCGCCTCGACGCTCGTCGGCATCGCGAACGTCGTCCAGCGCGGGACGCTCAGCCAGGACACGCTCCACAACGTACTGCTCGT
This sequence comes from Streptomyces yerevanensis, assembly GCF_000716805.1. NCBI lineage: Bacteria > Bacillati > Actinomycetota > Actinomycetes > Kitasatosporales > Streptomycetaceae > Streptomyces > Streptomyces yerevanensis. The sequence goes on from NZ_JNWJ01000058.1 coordinate 29,883, forward strand.
CTGGGTCGCCTCCATCGCCATCGGGTACGTCGTCGAGGTCGCCCGCGCCTCCGAGCGCACCCTCGCGCGGGCCCTGGAGATCGAGGCCGCGACGCGGGAGCGTGAGCGGCTGGCCCGCGACATCCACGACAGCGTCCTCCAGGTCCTCGCTATGGTGCAGCGACGCGGCTCTGCGCTCGGCGGCGGGGCGGCGGAACTGGGCCGCATGGCGGGCGAGCAGGAGGTGGCGCTGCGCACGCTGGTCTCGGGCGGGCTGCCGGCCTCCCGCGTCTCGGAGGACGCGACGCAGGGAGCCCTGGTGCGCGCGGTGGACGAACCCGACGACGAGGCAGGCGAGGACGACCCCTCCGACCTCCGCGCACTGCTGACCCCGTACGCCACCGCGAAGATCACCTTCTCCGAGCCCGGCGCCCCCGTCCTCCTGGCCCCGTCCGCGGCGAAGGAACTGGCCGCCGCCGTCGGCGCCGCCCTGGACAACGTCCACCGCCACGCGGGCGAGAACGCCCGCGCCTGGATCCTCGTCGAAGACGAACCGGACGCGGTGATCGTCACCGTACGAGACGACGGCCCCGGCATCCCCGAGGGCCGCCTGGCCCAGGCCGAGGGCGAGGGCCGTATGGGCGTGGCCCTCTCGATCCGCGGTCGCCTGCGAGACATCGGCGGCACGGCTGAGGTGATCTCGATCGCGGGGCAGGGCACGGAGGTAGAGCTGAGGGCGCCGAAAAAAGCGACCCGAGGATGAAGGCGCCCCTATAGGGGTGCGGGGAACTGCGCGACCAGCCACAACGGCGCCCGGCAGCCGAAATACGACCCAATGGGGGTCTGGGGGCGAAGCCCCCAGTTCCGGGAAGGGGCGGGGCTGGGGAAAAACAAACGGCGAAGGCGGAGCAACGATGAGAGAGCAACAGAACCCGATCAAGGTCATGGTCGTGGACGACCACCCCATGTGGCGGGACGCCGTCGCCCGGGACCTGGCCGAGGCCGGCTTCGACGTGATCGCCACGGCGAGCGACGGCGACCAGGCGGTGCGCCGCGCCCAGGCCGCCGGCCCCGACGTGCTCGTACTCGACCTGAACCTCCCCGCCAAGCCCGGCGTCCAGGTCTGCAAGGAACTCGTCGGAGCCAACCCGGCCCTGCGCGTCCTGGTCCTCTCCGCGAGCGGCGAACACGCCGACGTCCTGGAGGCGGTCAAGTCGGGAGCCACCGGCTACCTGCTGAAGTCGGCCTCCACGGAGGAACTGATCGACGCGGTGCGTCGCACGGCCGTGGGCGACCCCGTCTTCACGCCCGGCCTCGCGGGCCTGGTCCTCGGCGAGTACCGCAGACTCGCCTCCGAGCCCGCCCCCGCCCCGGGCGCCGACCAGCCCAAGGCCCCACAGCTCACCGACCGCGAGACCGAGGTCCTGCGCCTGGTGGCCAAGGGCCTGAGCTACAAGCAGATCGCCGAACGCCTCGTCATCTCCCACCGCACCGTCCAGAACCACGTCCAGAACACCCTGGGCAAGCTCCAGCTGCACAACCGTGTGGAACTCGTCCGCTACGCGATAGAACGCGGCCTGGACGACGAGTAGACAACCTGACGAGTGGACAACCTTTGGACACCGACGAGCAGACCCCTTCGAGTGAACCTCGTTGATCAATCTCCGCATAATTCACCGGAATTGACCCTTCGCGCCATGCCTAAGTGACCTGGATCACTATTAGCGTGACCTTCATCAGGCAACCGCTGGCGAAGGGACATTTCCATGCGGGTCGGAGTACTGACCGGAGGCGGCGACTGCCCCGGACTCAACGCCGTCATCCGGGGCATCGTCCGCAAGGGCGTGCAGGAGTACGGCTACGACTTCACTGGCTTCCGGGACGGCTGGCGCGGTCCGCTGGAAGGCGACAGCATCCAGCTCGACATTCCCGCCGTACGCGGCATCCTGCCCCGCGGCGGCACCATCCTCGGCTCCTCGCGCACCAACCCCCTCAAGGTGGACAACGGCATCCGCCGGATCAAGGAGAACCTCGCCAAGAGCGAGGTCGACGCGCTGATCGCGATCGGCGGAGAGGACACCCTCGGCGTCGCCGCCACCCTCTCCGACGACCACGGCGTCCCCTGCGTCGGCGTACCCAAGACCATCGACAACGACCTCTCGGCCACCGACTACACCTTCGGCTTCGACACGGCCGTCAACATCGCCACGGAGGCCATCGACCGCCTCCACACCACCGCCGAGTCGCACATGCGCGTCCTCGTCGTCGAGGTCATGGGCCGGCACGCGGGCTGGATCGCCATCCACTCCGGACTGGCCGGCGGCGCCAACGTCATCCTCATCCCCGAGCAGCCCTTCGACGTCGACCAGGTCTGCGCCTGGGTCACCTCCCGCTTCAAGGCCTCGTACGCCCCGATCGTCGTCGTCTCCGAGGGAGCGAAGCCCAAGGACGGCGACATGGTGCTCAAGGACGGTTCGCTGGACGAGTTCGGGCACGTCCGGCTCTCCGGCGTCGGCGAATGGCTCGCCAAGGAGATCGAGAGGCGCACCGGCAAGGAGGCCCGTACGACGGTCCTCGGCCATGTCCAGCGCGGTGGCACCCCCAGCGCCTTCGACCGCTGGCTCGCCACCCGCTTCGGCCTGCACGCCATCGACGCGGTCCGCGAGGGCGACTTCGGCAAGATGGTCGCCCTGCGCGGCACCGACATCGTGCGCGTCCCGATCGCTCAGGCCACGGCCCAGCTGAAGACGGTGGACCCGAAGCTGTACAACGAGGTCGGCGTGTTCTTCGGCTGAGGCCGCTCCACCACACGTATGCGACCTACACGGCGGGGCGCCGCTCGGAGACCGGGCCGGTGCCCCGCAGCTGACCGATCAACTCCCGTACGACAGCGGTGCCGTTGAGGCTCAGCACCGACTCCGGGTGGAACTGCACGCCGGCGACTGCACTCCTGGGCGCGCCTCCGGCACGACGTCTCCCGCGCAGCCCGTGCACCTCCCCGCTGTCACTGCGGCTGACCTCGACACCGTGCGCCGCCAGCTCCGCCGCACGCTCGTCGTCGCAGTGCGCCACGAAGCTGTTGTAGAAGCCGACGGTCTCCGTCCGCCCGAAGAGCTCGATCTCCGTCTGCGCGCCCTGGTACGGGACTTCCTTCCGTACGATCTCCAGGCCCAGCTCCGCCGCGATCAGCTCATGCCCGAGACAGACACCGAGCACGCCGTGCGGGTGGCTGCCGAGCACTTCGGCGGTGAGCCCGCGCAGGAACGCCATCTTGGGATCGGCCGTGTCCGAGGGATCACCCGGACCGGGGCCCAGGATCAACGGCCCCTCGTGCGTCAGAACCGCCTCCCGCAATCCCGGCTCGTCGTACCGCCGCACGGACACCTCAAGACCCGACGAACGCAGCAGATGCGCGAGCATCGCCGTGAAGGTGTCCTCCCCGTCGACGACCAGCGCATGGCCCTCCAACTCGGCCGAACGCTCCTGCATCCGCAGCCAGAACGGCGCCAGCGAGGACCGCCGCCCGTCGAGCGCGGCCCGCACCCGCGGGTCGTCGGCCAGCCTCGGCCGTACGCGCTCCTCGGGCCGCCTTCCCGGACGTACCCCCAGCGCGGCCAGCACCCCCGCCGCCTTCGCATGCGTCTCGGCGACCTCGCTCGCCGGATCGGAGCCGCGTACGAGCGTGGCGCCGACCGGCACCCGCAGCCGTCCCCCCGCGTCGATGTCCGCGGTACGGATCAGGATGGGGGAGTCGAGGGTCTGGGCGCCGCCGGAGTCGCGGCCGACGAGCGCCAAGGCCCCGGCGTAGTACCCGCGGCCCCCCACCTCGTGCCGCTCGATCACCCGGCAGGCGTTCTGCACCGGCGACCCGGTGACGGTCGCCGCGAACATGGTCTCGCGCAGGACGTCGCGCACATCGAGCGACGACCGCCCCCTCAACTCGTATTCCGTGTGCGCGAGATGAGCCATCTCCTTCAGCCGCGGCCCGATGACGACCCCGCCCATGTCGCCGACCGTGCACATCATCTTGAGCTCTTCGTCGACGACCATCGACAGCTCCTCGATCTCCTTGCCGTCGGAGAGGAAGTCCAGCAGATCCTCGGGGGTCGGCCCTTCGGCCGGATAGCGATACGTCCCGCTGATCGGGTTCATGACCACCGTCCCGCCCGACATCCGGACATGCACCTCGGGGCTCGCACCGACAAGCGTCCGCTCCCCGGTGTGCACGACGAACGTCCAGTACGCACCCCGCTCGCCCTCCAGCAGCCGCCGGAACAGCGCAAGCGCGTCCGCCCTGCCGAAGCCGGGGATCTCCCCCTCGTACGTGCGCCGGATGACGAAGTTCGCGCCCTCGCCCTGTCCGATCTCCTCGCGCAGCACGCGCCCGACGATCTCCGCGTACTCCTCGTCATCGACGTCGAAGCCACCGCCCGTCACCTTCACGTCGTGTGCGGGCAGCTGGGACAGGGCCTGGTCCAGGGGGAGTTCGTACGCCTCCTCGGGGGTCAGCACCGTGAGCGGCGTACCGTCGTCGCGGACGTCGAAGCCGCGCTCGCGGATCTGGCGGAAGGGGATGAGGGCCAGGCCCTCGTCGGGGATGTCGGCGAGACGGTCGTACGTGGTGACCGGGCCGAGCAGGACTTCTACGGTGTCGTGGTCGTGTCCGGGGGTACGGCGACGCAGCAGCGCGAACGGGCGGTCGTCGTGCAGGAGCCGGGCCAGGTCCATGGGTTCCTCTTCATCGTGATCGTCAGTGATCGTCGGTGATCGGGAGGAACGGCCCTGGTCGTGAAAACACTGAAGGCCGCCCCTCGGGCGGCCTTCGCGAAGTCTTGCGTACGCGCAGTCAGTGGGCCGCCGGGTGAGCGGTCCACCACCAGTTCTGGTTCTGGGTCGAGTGCGCGAACATGTGCGGCACCTTATCCCATGTAGAGGGCCGGTCGCGGGCGTACTCCACCCCGTCTGATCCGTCTCATCAGTCGAGCGGGACGAAAATCAGTCGACACGACCCCGTAATGTTTACGAGGTGACCGTGAACGCTGATACCCGAGCCGTCGCCGCCCAAGCGACCTGGCGAGACCTGCCCGCGGCGCAGCAGCCCGACTACCCCGATGCCGAGGCCCTGCGCGAAGTGATCGCCGAGCTGGCGAGCTATCCGCCACTCGTCTTCGCGGGCGAGTGCGACCAGCTGCGCGCCCGGATGGGAGCCGTCGCCAAGGGCGAGGCGTTCCTCCTTCAGGGCGGCGACTGCGCGGAGAGCTTCGACGCCGTCGGCGCCGAGCACATCCGGGCCAAGCTGAAGACGCTTCTCCAGATGGGCGCCGTCCTCACGTACGCGGCCTCCGTGCCGGTCGTGAAGGTGGGCCGTATCGCCGGCCAGTACTCCAAGCCGCGCTCCAAGCCGACCGAGACCCGCGACGGCGTGACCCTGCCGACCTACCGCGGTGACTCCGTCAACGGCTTCGAGTTCACCGAGGCCGCCCGCATCCCGGACCCCGAGCGCCTGAAGCGGATGTATAACGCCTCCGCCTCCACGCTGAACCTGGTGCGCGCCTTCACCACCGGCGGCTACGCCGACCTGCGCCAGGTGCACGCCTGGAACCAGGACTTCGTGAAGTCGTCCCCCTCCGGGCAGCGCTACGAGCAGCTGGCGCGCGAGATCGACCAGGCGCTGAACTTCATGCACGCCTGCGGGGCCGACCCGGAGGAGTTCAAGACCGTCGAGTTCTACTCCTCGCACGAGGCACTGCTGCTCGACTACGAGTCGGCGCTGACCAGGGTCGATTCCCGTACGGGCCACCTGTACGACGTCTCGGCCCACATGGTGTGGATCGGTGAGCGCACCCGACAGATGGACGGCGCGCACATCGAGTTCGCCTCGAAGATCCGCAACCCGATCGGGATCAAGCTGGGCCCGACGACGACGGCCGAGGACGCGCTGCAGTACATCGAGCGCCTGGACCCGGACCGCGAGCCGGGTCGGCTGACCTTCATCGTCCGCATGGGCGCCGACAAGGTCCGCGACAAGCTGCCCGAGCTGGTCGAGAAGGTCACCGCCTCGGGCGCGACCGTCGCCTGGATCACCGACCCGATGCACGGCAACACCTACGAGGCGGCCTCCGGTCACAAGACCCGCCGCTTCGACGACGTACTCGACGAGGTCAAGGGTTTCTTCGAGGTCCACAAGGAGCTGGGCACGCACCCGGGCGGCATCCACGTCGAGCTCACCGGTGACGATGTCACCGAGTGCGTGGGCGGCGGCGACGAGATCTTCGTCGACGATCTGCACCAGCGCTACGAGACGGCCTGCGACCCGCGTCTGAACCGCAGCCAGTCCCTGGATCTGGCCTTCCTGGTGGCGGAGATGTACCGCGACCAGTAGTGGTTCGGTCGTTGCACAAGGCAGGCGATGGGGCGCGGATCACATACGATCCGCGCCCCATCCCACTTTTAAGACGGACGCCCGACGGGTAAGGTTAGGTTTGCCTCACCGATAAATCTGCTGATAAGTCGGGATGGCGCTACCTGTCCGTCCCGCTTCTCTCCCGTCGGGTGGTGAACCGCGTGTACGTCTGCAACTGCTTCGGTGTCACCGAGGCGCAGGTGAGGAAGCACGCGGAAGCCGGTGCCTGCACGCCACGCCAAATCGCGTCCGCCTGCAAGGCGGGCACGGACTGCGGTTCCTGCGTACGACGCATTCAGGCACTGCTGGGCCGGGGCGCGTGCCGCACCGAGGTGGCCGACCAGGCGCAGCCCGCTCTCTCCGGAGTCTCGGAGCTGGACGAAGCCGCTTAAGCATGAAGCTGCGTAGGTGTGCAGCTGCTCAGCTGTCCGGCTGCTCGATGAGCTGGGCGATGTAGAGCGCCTCGCCGAGTTTCTCCACCAGTTCCAGCTGGGTGTCCAGATAGTCGATGTGGTGCTCCTCGTCCGCGAGGATCGACTCGAAGATGTTCGCGGACGTGATGTCGCCCTTGTTCCGCATCACCTCGATACCGCGCCTGAGGCGGTCGATCGCCTCGACCTCGACCTGCCGGTCCGCCTTGAACATCTCGGTGACCGTCTGTCCGACCCGGACGTGGAAGAGCCGCTGGTAGTTCGGCAGGCCCTCCAGGAAGAGGATTCGGTCGGTGAGCACCTCCGCGTGCTTCATCTCGTCGAACGATTCGGCCCGGGTGTATTTCGCGAGCTTTGTCCAGCCGAAGTTCTCCTGCATCTTCGCGTGCAGGAAGTACTGGTTGATCGCGGTCAGTTCGGCGGTCAACTGCTCGTTGAGGAATTCGATGACCTCGGGGTCGCCCTGCATTGCAGAGGCTCCTTCCACGCGGGGGGACTGGCGGAATGCGCCGCATAATTCCACCGGCATCAGAGGCCGTCCAGTAAGTGCAGGCTTAGTAGCAGATGCCCGAATCGGGACAGGCCTGGTCATCTGCACCGACTCCGGTCTGTCAGGATGGAGACATGGGTCAGCCGGTGGAGCGTGAATCTGGAGGAGCGGCGCAGTCGGAGCTTCCGCCGGGGCAGCGACTGCAGCGCGGCTGGCCGGTTACGCACTACGGGCCCGTTCCCAAGTTCCGGCCCGAGCGCTGGGAGTTCAGGGTCTTCGGCGCCACCGCCGACGGAGAAAAGCACTGCTGGAACCACGAGGAGTTCTCGGCCCTGCCGTATACCACGGTCATGGCCGATCTGCACTGCGTGACGAAGTTCAGCATGCTCGGGGCCGAATGGGGCGGCATCCCGGCCCGTACGCTCCTGGAGATCGCCCCGCCCGCGGCCGGCGTCACGCATGTGATGGTCTGGGCGGAGTACGGCTTCAGCTCGAATCTCCGCCTCACCGACTTCGCCTCCGAGCGCACGATCTTCGCCACCCACAAGGACGGCGAACTCCTCACCGCGGAACACGGCTTCCCGCTGCGCCTGGTGGTGCCTCATCTGTACGCCTGGAAGGGCCCCAAGTGGGTCCGCGGCATCGAGTACATGACCGCCGACCGCCGCGGCTTCTGGGAGGAACGCGGCTACCACAACATCGGCGACCCCTGGCGCGAACAGCGCTACTCGTACCAGGAGGAGCCTGGGGACGGCCCAGAGCTCTGAGTCCTGGCCGGTCCTCAGGTCCTCAGCCGTCCCGCAGCTTCTTCAGCCGCTCCACATCTGCCGCGTGGCCCTCCTTGCCGCCGGGCGTCTCGATGATCAGGGGCACGTTCTCGGTGGCCGGGTGGGTCATCAGGGCGCGGAAAGGGTCCTCGCCGATGTGGCCGGCGCCGATGTTGGCGTGGCGGTCCTTGTGGGCGCCGACGACGTCCTGGGAGTCGTTGGCGTGGATCAGTTTCAGCCGGCCCTCGCCGATCGTGTCCACCAGCAGATCGAGGGTCTGGTGCGTTCCGGTGGGGCCGGTGAGGTCGTGGCCCGCCGCGAAGATGTGGCAGGTGTCCAGGCAGACGCCGAGCTTCGGGTGGGCGTCGAGTGCCTCGAAGTACGGGCCGAAGTCCCAGGTCCGGGAGCACAGGGAAGCGCCCTGGCCCGCGGTCGACTCGATCAGCAGGTCCGGGTCGTCGTCGTGGGTCAGCTCGTCGAGCAGGGGCAGCAGATGCTCGCGCACCTGCTTCAGCGCGACCGCCCGCGTCCGCCCACCGGTCGCCGAACCGGTGTGTACGACGACTCCCCGCGCCCCGATCGCACGCCCCCGCCGCAGCGAGTGCCGCAGCGACTCCACGGATCGCACCACAGTCGCCTCGGTGTGTGAGCCGAGGTTGATCAGATAGGGCGCGTGCACGTACGCCGAGATCGACCCTGCGGCGCAGGCCGCGCGGAACTCCTCGTCCTGCCGCGGATTCCCCGGCGGGGTCGCCCAGCCGCGCGGGTTGGCGACGAAGACCTGGACGGTCTCGGCGGCCAGGTCACGCGCATACGACAGGCCTACGGAGGCGAGGCCGCCGGCCACGGGGACGTGGCTGCCGACGGGGTTGCGGGACTGCTGAGCGCTCACCCCTCCAGGGTGTCACGGCGTCCTGCGCACCCTGTCGGCGGATACCGCCCGGCCCTGCCGACCTGCCGTCACTCGATCTCGATGGTGATCTCTGAGCCCTTCGGCGCCGTGTCGCCACCGGTCACCGACTGGCTCTTGACCGTGTCCCCGAAGAGCCCGAGGAAGCCCCGGTCCTCCTTGACCTCGAAGCCGGCGGCCTCCAGCTTCCGCTTGGCGTCGTCGACCTTGTCGCCCACCACGTCCGGGACCTCGATCTGCTCCGGGCCCTTGGAGATCGTCAGGGTGACGGTGTCGCCCTCGCCCAGCTGCCGGTCGGGGGACGGCGACTGCTGGGCGACCTGGCCCGCGTCGAACTCGGAGTTGATCTGCTCGGGGGCGATCTCGACCTTCAGGCCTGCGTCCTGGAGCTCCTGCCGCGCGTCGGCGAGTTCGTCGCCCGTGACGTCCGGTACGTCCACCGGGCTGCCCTTGCTGATGATGAGCGCGATGGCGGAGCCCGCGCGGCGCGTGGTGCCCGTATCCGGATCCGTGCTGATCACATAGCCGAAGGGGACCTCCTCACTGAAGTCCCTGGCGATCATGCCCGCCTTCAGGCCCTCGTCCTTCAGCCGCGCCCTGGCCTCGTCCAGCGCGTAGCCCTTCACATTCGGCACCCGTACGGTCTCGGGGCCCCTGGAGATCGTCAGAGACACCGGGTCGTTGTCACGGATCCGGGCGCCCGCCTCGGGATCGCTGCTGATGACCGTGCCGCGCTCGACGGTGTCGCTGTACTCGCGCTCGACCTGCCCCACATCGAGCCCGGCGCTCTCGAGCCGGTCCTCGGCCTTCGCCTCGGTCATCGCGAGCAGCGGCGGGACCTTGGTGAACTGGCCGGAGTTGATGTACCAGACACCCGCGCCGAGGCCGAGGACCAGCAGCACGGCGGCGACGATCGCGAGCATGCCGCGCCGGGGGCGCGGGGTGCGGGTACGGCGGCGCGAGGGAGGGTCGTCGGGGGGCGGGGTCTGAAGGATGCTCGTGTGGTGCAGCCCGCGATCGCCGTCGTCCTCGTTCACGGGGAGCGGCCGTGGCACGGACAGCGAGCGCGGGATCACGCTCGTGCGGTCCTCGCCGATGTCATGGTCCTCGTTGATCGCCTGCGGCGGCACTGCGTCCAGTTGCTCGGCGGTCAGCCCGCTGCGTGCGTTCCGGGCCTGCGCGAGCAGCGCCACCGCGTCGTGCGGACGTACGTCCGGAGTGCGCGCGGTCGCCGACGCGACCAGTTCGTCGAGCTCGTAGGGCAGGCCCGGCACCTCCGCCGACGGCGGCGGTACGTCCTCATGGAGGTGCTTGTAGAGCACCGCCGCGGGCGAGTCCGCGAGGTGCGGCCGGTCGCCGGTCAGCATTTCGTAGAGGACGATTCCGCAGGCGTACACGTCGACCCGTGGATCGGCCGTGCCGTGTTCTATCTGCTCCGGGGCCAGATACGACACCGTGCCAAGCACGGACCCTGTGGTGTTGGTGACCGTGTCCACAGCTCGTACGAGGCCGAAATCGGCCACCTTGACCCGGCCGTCGTCCCCTATCAGGACGTTCTCCGGCTTCATGTCACGGTGCACGAACCCGGCGCGGTGCGCGGCGCCGAGCGCGGCGAGCACCGGCTCCAGGATGTCCAGCGCTGCCCGCGGCTGCAGGGCGCCGCGCTCGCGCAGTACGTCCCTCAGAGTGCACCCGGCGATGTACTCCATGGCGAGGTAGACGTACGGCCCGTCGGTCCCCTGGTCGAAAATCTGCACCACATTGGGGTGTGCAAGGCGGGCCACCGACTTGGCCTCGCGGATGAACCTGTCGACGAACGTGGCGTCGGCAGCCAGTGTGGGATGCATCACCTTGAGCGCGAGCACGCGGTCCAGACGGGTGTCCACGGCCCTGTAGACCGTGGCCATCCCGCCGACCGCGATCCGTGCGTCGATGCGGTAGCGGCCGTCGAGCACCTGCCCGACCAACGGGTCCTGAAGGGTCGTATCCACGCAGGTGAGTGTACGAGCCGACACTGTCAACGCTGCGGGATCGGTTGAGATCGGGGCGGTCCTGAAGCGGAGCTGTGACGTATTCCATATCGCGGGTGGGGGTTGCCTCCGGCGGTTGGGCGGCTGCGGGTTGGTGGGTGGCTGGTCGCGCCGTTCCCCGCGCCCCTTGGGTGGGTGGTGGGTGCGGGGTCGTGGGCCGGTGCGTCAGCCCGTCGCAGGGCGGGCATACGGCCCTGGGCCGGTACAAGGCCCTGGTCCTCCGAGACCGGACCTAAGCGACGGGCATACGACGCACCGGCCCACGACCCCTCCCGCCGGAGGGAGGGCGCGGGGTTCGTCGGGGTGCGGGCTTCCCCGGGGCGCCCGGGTAGGCGCAGGCTTTTAGGGGCGCGGGGAACTGCGCGACCAGCCACGACGCACCCGCAGCCGCGACACGACATGTCACCCCACCCCCTTGCGGGGGGCCTGGGGGCGCAGCCCCCAGTTCCGGGAAGGGGCGGGACTGGGGAAAGAAAACCCTCTCCCCACCCACCGCAACTCAGAAGGCCGGCCTCTCCGGATCCAGCCGAGCCAAACCCTCCGCAGGAGACGACGGCGAGGCGAAGTGGCGGCGAGGGATGCGGCCGGCGAGGCGAGCCAACCGCCCCGCCTCCACCGCGTGCTTCATGGCCTCAGCCATCAGCACCGGCTCCTGCGCCCGAGTCACGGCAGACGCGAGCATCACACCGGCGCACCCCAGCTCCATGGCAAGGGCGGCATCGGAAGCCGTACCGGCCCCCGCGTCCAAAATGACCGGCACGCGCGCGTGCTCGACGATCAGCTGGAAGTTGTGCGGGTTCCGGATCCCGAGCCCGGACCCGATGGGCGACCCGAGCGGCATGATCGCGGCGCAGCCCACGTCCTCCAGCTTTCGCGCGAGTACAGGGTCGTCGTTCGTGTACGGCAGGACTGTGAAGCCGTCGTCGACGAGGGTCTCGGCCGCGTCGAGCAGCTCGATCGGATCGGGCAGCAGCGTGCGCTCGTCGGCGATGACCTCCAGCTTCACCAGCGAGGTACCAAGTGCTTCGCGAGCGAGCCGGGCCGTCAGGACGGCCTCCCCGGCGGTGTAGCAGCCGGCCGTGTTCGGCAGGACACGGATGCCGAGCCGGTCGAGTACGGAGAGCACCGAACCGTGCACGGAAGCGTTTACGCGCCGCATCGCGACCGTCGTCAGCTCCGTGCCGGACGCGACGAGCGAACGCTCCAGCACGTCGAGGCTGGGCGCGCCGCCGGTGCCCATGATGAGGCGGGACGTGAAGGACGTACCGCCGATGAGGAACGGGTCGTCGGCCATGGGTCAGCCTCCTTGGACGGCGGTGAGGACCTCGACGCGGTCTCCCTCGGAGAGGGATGTGTTCGGCCACTGCGCGCGCGGGACGACGGTTTCGTTGAGCGCGGCGGCGACCCCGGAGGGCGCGGTGGTGAGGGTGGCGACCAGCGTGCCGAGGGCGGTGTCGGCGGCGATCTCCTGTCGCTCACCGTTGACGAAGACGTTGATGACGAAGACGTTCATACGGGCTGCTCCGTGCGGGCCGTACTGAAGCGCTTGGGCGTGAACGGGCGGGCCTCCTCCGGGAGTTCGCCGGTGGTCAGCAGGTGAGCCATGGCGTCGCCCGTGACGGGGGTGAGCAGGACGCCGTTGCGGTAGTGACCGGTGGCCAGGAGCAGGCCGTCCAGTTCCGTCGGGCCGAGCAGGGGCGCGTTGTCGGGGGAGCCGGGGCGCAGTCCCGCGCGGGTCTCGGTGAGCGGGAGTTCGGTGATGCCGGGGATCAGTTCGTGGGCGTCGCGCAGCAGTTCGTACACGCCGCCCGCGGTCACCGTCGTGTCCCAGCCCTGTTCCTCGCTGGTCGCGCCGACGACCAGTTCGCCGTTCTCACGCGGCACCAGGTACACATGGCTGCCCCGGACGACGGCCCGTACGGTGCGGCTCAGGAACGGCGCGTACCGCTTCGGCACGGTCAGCCGCAGTACCTGGCCCTTCACCGGCCGTACGGGCGGCAGCACGGCGTCGGGAACGTCCGCGAGCCGCCCGCTGAGGCTGCCCGCGGCGAGGACGACCTGGTCCGCGGTCAGTTCGGTGCCGTCGGTGGTGACGACTCCGGCGGCCCGGTCACCTGCGACGCTGAGCCGCTCCGCCCAGACCCGGTGGAAGGCCACCCCGGCCCGCTCGCACGCCGTGACCAGCGCCTTGGCGAGCCGCCGCGGATCGATCTGGTGATCGCCGTCGACTCTGAGCCCCCCGCGCACGCCCGGCGCGAGCATCGGCTCCAGGCGCCGGCACTCGCGTCCGCTCAGCCACTCCGACTCCAGGCCCGACCGGGCTTGCAGGGTGTGCAGTTCGCGCAGATGGGCGCGGTCGTCGGCGTCCAGCGCGACGGCGAGCGCGCCGCACCGGCGGTAGCCGAGGTCCACGCCCGTCGCCTCGGTGAGCTCGGTGGCGAACTCCGGGTAGCGCCGGGCGGAGGCCAGGTTCAGGCCGAGCAGGGTCTGCTCGCCGTAGTGGAGTTCGGTGACGGGGGCCAGCATCCCGGCGGCCACCTGGGCCGCTCCGCCGCCGGGTTCGGGGTCCACGAGTGCGGTGGCGAAGCCGCGTTGTGCGGCCCGCCAGGCGGTCACCAGGCCGATGACTCCGCCCCCGACGACCAGGACGTCTGATGTGCTTGACGACGCGTGCGATGCGACCGATGTACGCGACATGGGCGTCCAGCCCCTCCCTTCGCCGGCATGACCCGGATCAGGTTCGTACGGTCGGAGGCCGTCCCAGCCTCCCTCTCAGCCCGGTGCGTCCGGACTCCCGCGAGTGCTCTACGTTGGCCACCCTAACTCTTCGTGTCACACCTCAGTAAGGGAGCCGCAGGGCATGGCCGGTTCGCTCGAAGGTCTCGTCCTCGCCCCCGTCGCGGACCAGGCCCCAGGCCAGGTGGGCACGCGCACCCGCTTCACGTACCACGAGAAGGACGGGGAGATCTGGGCCGAGTACTCGGGCGGCGACGTCGTACGCGGCCACCTCGTGGGTACGCGCGAGGGTGACAGTCTCGACTTCCGGTACGTGCAGCTGAAGCGGGACGGGAGCACCTCCTCGGGGCACTGTGTGTCCCGGGTGGTCGAGCTGGCCGACGGGCGGCTGCGCCTGGAGGAGACCTGGGAGTGGGAGTCGCAGGCGGGCAGCGGGACGAGCGTGGTGGAGCAGCTCGCCGACGACCGCTGACGGCGGTGCGGGACGATCGATGGTTGTGCAACACGTCACTGATCGCACCCGCTGACTGACAAAACGTCAGTGTCTATGGTGATCCGGTGAACGAGCAGACGCGGGAACGGAGCCGACCGGCGCGACGACGTGTCGTGATCGTCGGCGCGGGCATGGCCGGCGTGCAGACCGCGGTCGTCCTGCGGGAACAGAGCTTCACCGGCACCGTGACGCTGATCGGCGCGGAGCCGCATCAGCCGTACGACCGCCCGCCGCTCTCCAAGGCCGTCCTGCTCGGCAAGGCCGAGGGCTCCGCCTTCGACGTCGACTTCGAGGCACTGGGCGTCGAGTTGCGCCTGGGACTCGAGGTGACCGGCGTACGCCCCCTCGATCACGAACTCGACACGGCCACGGGGCCCGTTCCGTACGACGTCCTGGTCGTCGCCACGGGCGCGGAACCGATGCGGCTGCCGGGCGCGGAGGGCGTACCGGGCGTGCATCTGCTGCGCACCCTGGACGACGCCGAGCGGCTGCGGCCCGTACTCGCCCGCCAGCACGACATCGTGGTCGTCGGTGCGGGCTGGATCGGTGCCGAGTTCGCCACGGCGGCGCGGGAGGCCGGGTGCGCGGTGACCGTCGTCGAGGCCGCCGACCGGCCGCTCGCCGGAGCGCTGCCCGCCGAGGTGGCGGCCCCCATGGCCGCCTGGTACGCGGACAGCGGCGCCTCATTGCGTACCCACGCGCGCGTGGAGCGCATCGAACCCGGCGTGGTGGTGCTGGACGACGGCTCACGGCTGCCCGCGGGGGCCGTCGTCGTGGGCATCGGGGCGCGGCCCGCCACCGCCTGGCTGACCGGGTCGGGAATCGAGCTCGGCGCCCAGCGCGAGGTGGTCGCGGACGACCACCTGCGTACCTCTGTCCCGGACGTGTACGCGGTCGGCGACTGCGCCTCCTTCCCTTCACGAAGGTATGGCGAGCGTCTTCTGGTCCACCACTGGGACAACGCCCTCCAGGGGCCCCGTACGGTCGCGGCGAACATCATCGGTGAGACGCCCGCCGCGTACGACCCCGTGCCGTACTTCTGGTCCGAGCAGTTCGGCCGCTTCGTCCAGTACGCGGGTCACCACGCGCGCGCGGACGCCACGATCTGGCGCGGCGACCCGACGGGCCCCGCCTG
Source organism: Streptomyces yerevanensis (assembly GCF_000716805.1). Taxonomy (NCBI): domain Bacteria; kingdom Bacillati; phylum Actinomycetota; class Actinomycetes; order Kitasatosporales; family Streptomycetaceae; genus Streptomyces; species Streptomyces yerevanensis. The sequence continues at coordinate 45,257 of NZ_JNWJ01000058.1, forward strand.
GTCGGTGTGCTGGCTCCGGGAGAACCGGCTGGTCGCCGTGCTCGCGGTAGGGAGGCCCCGGGACCTGGCGCAGGGACGCAAGCTGATCGAGGCCGGTGCCCCGATGAATCCGGACCTGCTGTCGGACCCGTCCCGGCCTCTGAAATCGGCCACTGCGTAGGTTGCCGGGGTCCGGCGAACGGCCCAGGCGGGGCGGCCACGACTTCCGACTGTCAGTCCGGGATGGCACGCTTGATCCCGTGACCGAGATTGACGCAAAAATCGATGCTCTCGTCCCCGCCTGGCTCACCCTCCCCGACATCGCCGAACAGCTCGGCGTCGAGGTGACCCGTGTGCGGCAGCTGGTCAAGGAGGGCCAGCTCATCGCCGTACGCCGTGGTGAGAACCGAGCGCTGCACGTCCCCGCCGCCTTCATCGACGGGGACAAGGTCGTCAAGGGCCTGTCCGGCACCCTGACGCTCCTGAGGGACGACGGCTTCTCCGACGAAGAGATGCTGGAGTGGCTCTTCACCCCCGACCCGAGCCTGCCCGGCACCCCCGCGCAGGCCCTCAGCGAAAACCGCGGTACGGAGGTGAAGCGCCGAGCCCAGGCGCTCGCCGTCTGACCTGAACACACCGTCCCGGCGTACGGGCCGTGCCCCGCACGGCAGGGTCCGTACGCCACCGACAACGGGGGATTCCGCATGCCCGAAGCCACCGCACGCGCACAGCTCGCCGACGCCCGCGTCTACCTCTGCACGGACGCCCGAAAGCGCCAGGGCGACCTCGCCGAGTTCCTGGACGCGGTCCTCGCGGGCGGTGTCGACATAGTGCAGCTGCGCGACAAGGGCATGGAGGCCGCCGAGGAGCTGGAGCACCTCCGGGTGTTCGCCGACGCCTGCGCGCGGCACGGCAAGCTGCTCGCTGTGAACGACCGCGCCGATGTCGCCCACACGGCAGGCGCCGACGTGCTGCACCTGGGCCAGGGTGACCTGCCCGTCCCCGCCGCCCGCGCGATCCTCGGCGACGAGATCCTGATCGGCCGCTCCACACACGCCGAGCCGGAGGCGGCAGCCGCCGCGGTCCAGGACGGCGTGGACTACTTCTGTACGGGTCCCTGCTGGCCTACGCCCACCAAGCCGGGCCGCCATGCGCCTGGCCTGGACCTCGTCCGGTACACGGCCGCGCTCGGCACCGACCGTCCCTGGTTCGCCATCGGCGGCATCGACCTCGGCAACCTCGACGAGGTGCTCGAAGCGGGCGCCCGCCGCGTCGTCGTCGTACGGGCGATCACGGAGGCCGACGATCCGGGCGCGGCGGCCCAGGAGTTCGCGAAACGATTGCGTCACGGTTAGGGCGTTTCTGATGGCTCTTGGACGATGTCTCGGAGCCAGATGACGACGGCCGTGACGGTCAGGGTGCCGTTGAAGATGTAGTCGCGTTTGTCGTA
>NZ_JNWJ01000059.1:0-45125 GCF_000716805.1 Streptomyces yerevanensis
GCCGGGCGGTGGGTGATGAAACAGGAACCACCCGAAGGCCGTCGCTCAACAACGGCGGCCAGGCGGGAATCTCCCGGCTTCAGCCGGGAGAGACGTCAAACGACTGTGACGGAACCGGACGTGACGGATTCCGACGACGCACCCGCCCGCAAACCCTCCCCCGTCCCATGGGCCGTCGCCGCCGCGGCGGTTCTGGTCGCCCTCGTCCTGGTGTTCTGGCCGGCGGCCGCTCCCGGCGCCGAGGGCACGTCCGACGTGCCCACCGCCGCCTCCGCCGACGCGGGCTTCGCCCGCGACATGGCCGTCCACCACCAGCAGGCCGTCGAGATGTCCTTCATCATCCGCGACCGCACCGACGACGAGGACGTACGCCGCCTCGCGTACGACATCGCGCAGACCCAGGCCAACCAGCGCGGCATGCTGCTCGGCTGGCTCGACCTGTGGGGCCTGCCGAAGACGTCCACCGACGGCTACATGGCCTGGATGAAGGATGCCGGCCACATGGGCCACCAGTCGAAGGACGGCTCCCTCATGCCCGGTATGGCCACGGATGCCGAACTCGACCAGCTCAGCAAGGCCCAGGGCGAGGACGCCGAGATCCTCTACCTTCAGTTGCTGACCGACCACCACATGGGCGGCGTCACCATGGCCCGCGCCTGCGCCGAGCAGTGCGAGGTCCTCACGGAGCGGCAATTGGCCCAGAGGATGGTCGAGGGCCAGCAGTCGGAGATGAGGCTCATGGCCGACATGCTCAAGGAGCGCGGCTCGGCGCCTCGCTGATGACGCCGTCCGTAAGGGCCGGTGGCCGGGACGCCTGTCCTGGCCACCGGGGCGCTCCCTCCCGCCTGGAGTTACGAGTCGGCCTGCGCGGCCATGCTCCGCAGCCGTCCGATGGCGGGGATGAAGCGGCCCGCTGCGGTGGCGTAGTCGAGGTAGGCAGCACCGTGAGCCTGCCTGAGGTACGGCTCCTCGACCACGCGTACCTGCAGTTCGATGGCGATGACGAGCGCGGCGAGGGAGGCGATGACGATGCCGCAGTCGCGCAGGCAGGCGAGGTGGTTCGACAGCCGGGTGCGGGAGATCTCCAGCCGGTCGGCCGGGTGCGCGGGGGCCTCCCGGAGTGCGAGCAGGATGCGGCAGCGGATCGGGTCGGCGAGCGCGCGGCCGAAGCGGGCCAGGGCGGGGCAAGCCCTCCGCGGGGCCCTACCAGCCGAGCTTGTCGCAACCGACGTGCCTGACCGGTTCGACCTGCAAGGTCGCGTGAGCGACACCGTGGCGCTCGCGCAGCAGATCGCCGGCCCGGTCCAGCACGGTGTGGCCATCTGTGTGGTCGTCGGTGACCAGGTGGGCGGTGGCCACGTGCATGCCGGAGGTCAGTGTCCACAGGTGCAGGTCGTGCACCTCTCGTACGCCGTCGACGGTTGCCAGATCGTCGGCCACGGCAGCCGGTTCCATGCCTGCCGGCGCCTGCTGCCCGAGAACCGCCAGGACCTCCCGCCCCAGAGCGATGGCCCGCACGGCCACGAAGACGCCGATGGCGAGAGCCACCACGGTGTCCCAGACGGGCTGCCCGGTCGCGGCCACCAGCCAGCCGGCCACGATCACCCCGACCGAGCCCGCGGTGTCGGCAACAACCTCCAGGTAGGCGCCCTTCACGTTCAGACTCTCGGCCGCCCCCGAACGCAGCAGGAACAGCGCCACCAGGTTCACCACCAGGCCGATCGCCCCGACGACGAGCATCGGACCGGACGACACCTCCGCGTCGGCGCCGATCCGGCCGATCGCCTCGACGACCACGTACACCGCGACGCCGAGCATCAGCAGCACCGACAGCAGGGAGGCGAACACCTCCGCCCGGTAGGAGCCGTAGGTGCGACGGCCGGTGGGATCGGAACGGGTGGCGATACGGGTCGCCACCAGGGCCGCGCCCAGCGCCACCACATCGGCGGCCATGTGCCCGGCGTCCGACAGCAGGGCCAGCGAGCCCGACAGCAGTCCATAGGCCAGCTCGACCAGGAAGTAGGAGCCGATCAGAGCGAAGGACACCGCCAGCCGCCACCGGTGCCGGCCTGCCGCGTGGCTGCCGACGCCGTGGTTGTGACTGTGACCGCTCATGATCGTGTCCTCCCCGTTTCCGGTGTCTTCCGGGTCAGGGAAACACGCCTCGAACCGAATGGGCAAAGGCTGCACCGGTGACCGTTGTCATGACTGTTAACAGGCCTTTGACCTGGGGAATCTTTCTGATCTTGAGCAGCTTCGAAGCAGCCCTGTCGCGAGTGCGGCCCTCCGATGAACCAGCGGGCGGTGAGGTGGGTACGCTGCCAGGGCGCCACGGGGACTCCAGCCCCGCAGCCCGCCCATCCGCTCTCCCGCCCGATCCCGGGCGGGGCTTTTCGAAGGCCCGAACCTGATGCGTCCGCTCAGCCCGCGAGGCTCCGCCTCCCCGGCGTCCGGCGTGCTGCGCGGGCTGCGCGGGCTGCGGGCCGGAGTGCTGGCGGTGCTGTGCGTGCTGTTGCCGCTGGCCGGACATGTGCTGGTGCAGTGCCATGCTCCCCGGTGGATCATCGTGGCCGGACTGGCCGCGGTGGCGGTGCCCGGCGCGGCGGTGTTGACGCGGCATCGGCTGACGGACGCCCAGGTGCTGGCCGTACTCGCGGCCGCGCAGCTGGCCTACCACGCCGCCTACTCCCTGCCCGGAGCCTGCGCGGCGGTGGCGGATCAGGACGGCTCCGTCGGCGGCCTGTCCCGGCTGGTCGAGCACGATGTGGTCGCCGGGCCCTCACCCGGAGCCGTACTGGCCGGGCACCTGGTCACGCTGCTGCCGGCCGCCCATCTGCTGGGCATCACCGAGCGGCTGTTGTGGCACAGCAGGCCGCTGCTGGCGGCCGTACGCCACCTGCTGCTGTTCCTGTGGCCGCTGTTGAGCGGTCGTCACGGCACCGGTCCGCAGGTCGCGGCCCCCGAGAGCACCGCGCCGCTGATGTCGGCGCTGCTGGTGCGGCTGCACGGGGGCAGGGCTCCCCCGCGCCACGGTCGCGCTCCTTTCAGCCTTGTCCGGCCGATGCCGATCGGCGGCCCCTGCCTGCCCTGACGGGCACGACGCGGGGATGACCGCCCGGCGGCCGGTCCCCTTCGTCCCGGCAGGCACCCCGCCGGGGGACACAGAGAGTCCCGCACCATGAACGCCATCCATCGGCGTGCCGCCCACACGGCGGCACGTACCCTCGTCGCACCCGCCGCCGCCCTGGCGATCCTGGCCGGCCCGGCCCCGCAGGCCGCGGCCCACACCGAACTCGACACCAGCAGTCCCGGCGCCGATGCCACGCTCGCCGGACTGCCCCCGCGCGTCACGCTGTCCTTCAGCGACGCGATGACCCAGAAGTACGCCAAGGTCGCCGTCACCGGCCCGGACGGCGCCTCGGCCGCGACAGCCGAGCCGCAGATCACGGGCAAGACGGTCACGCTCCCGCTGGACACCGCCGCACCGGCCGGTCGCTACACGGTGGGATACCGGGTCGTGTCCGCCGACGGCCACCCCGTCTCGGGCTCGTACACCTTCACCGTCAAGGAGACGGGCAGCCCCAGCCCGTCGCCGAGTACGACGGAGTCAGTCGGCCGGGCGGCTCCCCGCGCGGCCCGGGAGTCCGTGACGGACCAGGGCGACGAGGAGTCCTCCGGCGTAGTTGTCCGCATCCTCGTCGCGGCCGGTGCGCTTGCCGTGGCAGCCATCGGTGCGTTCGTGTCACGGCGGAGGCGAGCCGGTCATGGCCGCTGAGGCAACCAAACCCCGGCGGATGCCGCAGCTGTCTCTCGTGCTGGCTGCGTCGGTCGGCGTCGCCGTCGCCGTGACCGCCGTCGTGGTGTGGGCCGGTGGCGACGCGGCGGCGGAGATCCCGGGGATTGCGGATGCCGGTGCGATGACCGCCTGGGGTCTGCCGGTGTCCCGTACGGTCGCGGACGCCGCCGCCGTGGCCACGGTCGGCGCGCTCGTGCTGGTCGTGGTGCTGCTGCCGGGCGGCAAGAGGCTCGGTCCGACCCAGCTGCGCTACCTCAACTGGGCTGCCGCAGCATCTGCGTTGTGGGCCGCAGCGTCGGCCGCCGCCCTGGTGTTCACGCTCTCGGACCTGTTCGCCCAGCCGGTCGGCGAGGTCGCATCCCCTGCCGTACTCGCGGACTTCGTCAGCACGGACGCCCAGGGCCGCTCGTACGCCCTGATGGTGGCCGCCGCGGGCGTGATCGCGACGCTGTGCGTGGGCATCGGCACGGCTCGTTGGGCCCGCCTGGCGCTGCTGACCGCGCTCGCCGGGCTGCTGCCGCCCGCGTTCACCGGGCACTCCTCGGCGGCGGGCAACCACGACGCCGCGGTCACCAGCCTCGCCCTGCATCTGCTGGGCGTGGCTGTGTGGGTGGGCGGCCTGATCTTCGTCCTGATCGTCGCCACGCGCCGCGAGGGCGAGGCGCCGGACGCGGTACGGCGCTTCAGCCCGCTCGCCGCGTGGGCACTGCTCGCGGTTGCGGCCAGCGGGATCGTCAACGCCGCGGTCCGGCTCCCGTCCTTGGCCGATGTGTTCGCCACCCGGTACGGCATGATGCTGCTCGCCAAGGCGGTGGCGCTCGCCGCTCTGGGCGGCATCGGCTGGTGGCACCGCCGCCGCACGCTGTCCGCCCTCAAGGACGGCAAGTGGCGCGGGTTCGTCCGGCTCGCCGCCGGTGAACTCCTGCTCATGGCGGCGGCCATCGGCCTCGCGGTCGGCTTGTCGCGCACCCCTGCGCCCGGCACTGCCGACGCCGCGCTCTCGCCCACGGAGGAACTGCTGGGCTTCGGCATGCCACCACCGCTCGGCGACTTCCCGTGGACGCCGCTGTTCACCCAGTGGCACTTCGACCCGCTGTTCGCGTTCGGCACCGCGGCCGCCGCCCTGCTGTACCTGGCGGGCGTACTGAAGTTGCGCGCCCGGGGCGACAAATGGCCGGTCGGGCGCACCATTTCATGGCTGCTGGGCCTAATGGTGACTGTGCTGGCGACCATGAGCGGGCTGGCGGTGTACGGCAAGGTGCTGTTCAGCGTGCACATGGGCCAGCACATGATCCTCGCGATGACGGTGCCGATCCTGCTCGTGCTGGGCGCGCCCGCCACGCTCGCCCTGCGGGCCCTGCCCGCCGCGCCGAAGGGGGAACCGGACGGGCCGCGGGAGATGCTGATGAAGCTGCTGCACAGCCGCTACGTCAGGATGGTCTCGCATCCGGTGGTGGCGAGCGTGCTGTTCATCGGCAGCGCCTTCGTCGTCTACTACAGCTCGCTCTTCGAAACCCTGATGCGCAGTCATCTGGGCCACATGTTCATGCTGGTGCATTTCCTGGCCGTCGGACTGCTGTTCTTCTGGGTCGTCATCGGCATCGACCCCGGACCGCACCGGCCGCCCCATCTGGGCCGTCTGTTCGTGCTGATCCTGACGATGCCGTTCCACTCCTGGTTCAGCATCTCGCTGATGAGCTCGACCGCGCTGATCGGCGAGGGCTGGTGGTCCGCGCTCGACCGGCCCTGGGTCGAGTATCCGTTGGACGACCAGTACGACGCCGGGGCCATCGCCTGGGCCACCGGCGACATCCCCGTCCTGATCACCACGATCATCCTGGCCATCCAGTGGGTCCGCTCCGACCAGCGCGAGGCCCGCCGCGTCGACCGGAAGATCGACCGCGGCGACGAGAACGACCCGCTGGCCGCCTACAACGCCTATCTGGCGAGCCTGCACGCCCGCGACCGGCAGCCCGCCCGCACCACCAACTCCGCCCCCACCGAGGAATCGTGAAGAAGCTCAAGAAGCACCTCATCGTCGCCGCGGCGCTCGTCGCCGCGTTCGCCGCCGCCCTCGGCGCCTTCCTGCTGTTCTCCCCCGACGACCGCGACGCCGGCGGCGTGAACGTGCAGCCCGCCGCCGAGGCCCTGCCGGTCCGCGACACCAGCCACCGCCTCACCGACCCGAAGAAGAGCGAGCTCACCATCGTGGAGTTCCTGGACTTCGAGTGCGAGACGTGCGGGGCGATGTACCCGGTGGTGGAGAAGCTGCGCGCGGAGTACGGCGACCGGGTCACCTTCGTCGCCCGCTACTTCCCCATGCCCGGCCACCGCAACGCCGAGCCGGCCGCACGCGCCGCCGAAGCCGCCGCCCGGCAGGGCAAGTTCGAGGAGATGTACACCAAGCTCTTCACCACCCAGAAGGAGTGGGGCGAGTCGCAGGAGTGGAAGGAGTCCGTCTTCCGCGGCTACGCCAGGCAACTCGGCCTGGACATGAAGAAGTTCGACGCCGATTTCACCGATCCGCAGACGGCCGGACGCGTCCAGGACGACCAGCGCGACGGCCTCGGGCTGGGCGTTCAAGGCACCCCGACCTTCTTCGTCGACGGAACCATGATCCAGACCCCCGGCTCCTACGAGGCGTTCAAGGCCGTCATCGACAACCGGCTGTCCGACTGACGGAGTGCGGAGGCAGCACCATGCAGTACCCGATCGACCAGGAGCGCTTGTTCACGCAGGCGCCGGCGCCTTCCTGCCGGTGTGAACAGCCCCGTCCGACCCGACGTACACGACAAGGTGAACGCCAGTGACCTCTCCCAGCCCGCTCCTCTACGACGAACGCCCGACCGCTCCCGGATCCTGGTGGGCCATCGCCGCCCTGTTCGGCTTCTCCCTGGCGCTGGTCTTCCTGCCCTACGGGCTGATCGCCGCGCTCATCGCGCTGGTCACCGGCACCTGCCTCGGCGGACTCTTCGTCAGTGCCCAGGGATCGGCGCGCATCCGGATCACCTCGGACATCCTGTTCGCGGCGGACGCCCGCATCCCGCTGATCGCGCTGGGGCAGGCGGAGGTCCTCGTCGGCGAGGAGGCCAGGGCCTGGCGGACGTACAAGGCCGATCTGCGGGCCTTCACGGTGATGCGCGGCTTCATCCCCACCGCGGTGCGCGTCGAGATCCTCGACCCCGACGACCCCACTCCGTACCTCTACCTCTCCACCCGGGCACCGGACCGGCTCGCCAAGGCGCTCAGTGCGCGCAACTGACCGTACGGCGTCGCACGGCTGTTGCCAGAACGGCCGTCGACCGGTAGAGACGACGGGCGACCGTGCCGCGTGATCACGTGACCGGGCACGAGGGATGTGCCGGAACAGGCCGGGCCAGCCGCGCGGGAACGTGCGCGCGGACCGGCCTGTTCGCCGTGCTCGGCACCGTGCTCGCGACCTTCGGTCACCACGCGATCGCCGAAGGCACGGTGCCCTGGCGGCTGGTGGGCGCGGCAACTGTGGCCCAGTTCGTGGCGGTCTGGCCGCTGGCGCGCCGCCGCTACGCGCCGGCCGTGACCGTGGTGGTCACGCTGGCGGTGCAGGGGCTGCTGCATCTGGTGCTGTCCTTCGCGGACGGCGACACGCAGGCGGCGGTGCCGGGGCACCCCATGCACGCCGGGCATCTCGCTGCCGCCGCGGGGGACGGTCACGCCTGGCATCACTCCGGGGCGGCGATGACGACCGTGCACGCGGCCGCCGCGCTGGTCGTGGCCTGGCTGCTGCACCGGGCGGACGCGCGGATGACGACCGCGCTCGGCACACTCCGCACGCTCGCCAGAGCGGCCGCGACCGCTCTGGCCCAGGTGCTGCCGCGACCGGTGTACGACACCGGCCGGGGGATGTTCACGCTGCCCGACCGGCCGGGCGCTTCCTTCGAGGGAGCGCCCCAAGCATGGGACGACGTACTGGAGCACTCGGTGGTGCGCAGGGGGCCACCGCGGCGGGAGTACTTGCGCTCCGTCACCGGTCCCGGCATCCGCGGGACGGTCCTTCCCGTACCAGCAAGGAGTTCCCTGTGTCCATGTCCACCCATCTGGCGGCCCATGCCGGTCGCCGCATCGCTCTCGCCGGTGCCGCCGCGCTGACTGCCACGCTCACCCTGGCCGCACCGGCCGCCGCGCACGCGGAGGTCGAGGCCGACAAGCCCCAGGCCCTGGCCGAGAACGCCACCCTCGACTTCGTCTCCGAGGCCGAGTCCGACACCGCCGGCTTCACCGAGCTGCGCGTCGTACTGCCCGAGGGCATCGCTCCCGGTGACGTCACGCTCGACGAAGCGCCCAAGGGCTGGAAGCTGAAGGCCACCAGCGACGGGTACACCGTCGGCGGCCCCGCCCTGAAGGCCGGCGTCGACGCCGAGCACAAGATCAAGATCCGGCAGCTGCCGGACGCGAAGGAGCTCGCATTCAAGACCGTCGAGACCTACGGCGACGGCGAAGTCTCCCGCTGGATCGAACTGCCCAGCGGCGGCGAGGAGCCCGAACAGCCGGCACCGGTCCTGAAGTTGAAGGCCGCGGCCCCGGGCGCCAAGCCGGCCGACCCCAGCCCCAGCGCCGACCCCGGTGAAAGTGCGACGCCCAGCCCGAACCCGTCGGCAACGGAGTCGGATGTCGCGGCCACGGGGTCCGATACCGACGCCAAGGCCTCAGAGGAGGACGAGGGCAGCTCGGCGGGCCTGGTCATCGGCGGGGTCGTCGTGGCGCTGCTCGTCCTGGGCGGCGGTGCGTGGTGGCTGGTGAAGCGGCGCACCGCGGCGTCGCAGAGCTGACCCGTGCCTGCCGTCTCCCGGGGGGCGGAGCGGCTTCCGCCCCCCGGACGCACGGACGCCAACACCGCATGCCCCGGCGAACGTCCGCGGGCCGATCGGCGTCATAGCAGTAGCCGTATTCGAAGGGGCCGCCATGACTGCCGTACGCTCCCGTGCCCGCTCTGTCTCCGCTGCCGTACTGATCGGTGGACTGATGTGCGCGGCCGTCGCCTGTGGCACCGAGACGCCTGCGTCCTCGGGCGCCACCGAGCGGCCCGAGCCGAAGAGCGAGACAACCTGGGAGGAGCCCCCCTCGTACACCTACACGCTGAAGTCGAGCGAAGGGGAAAGGTCGCTGCTCGGGACCTTCCGGGTGACAGTCCGGGACGGCAAGGTGGCGGAGGCAGTCGGCCTCGACGAGAGCAGCCGGCGGGTGGTGAAGCGGTTGCCCGGTGAAGTGCCCACCATCGGCGAGCTGTTGGAGGAGCTGAAGCAGGCCCGGCGCGACCAGGCGGACACGGCCAAGGCGGAGTACGCGGCCGACGGACACCCGGTACGGATCTCACTGGACTGGGAGAAGGACGCGATCGACGACGAAGCCCTGTACATCATCAGCGCCTACGAACCCGCCGGTGGCTGATACGTCGACTCTGCGTCGAAGGAATCGCGGCCCACGCCTGTTCCTGACCCGTGCTCACCTCCTGACCCGTGCTCACCACGAACTGCGGGTCAGGTCGGCAACGGCCTGATGGTCACGTTCTTGGAGACGGTGACCTGGTCGATGTCGGTGGTGCGCACCGTGACCCGCAGGGTCCAGGTGCCGGGCAGGGGAAGCCGCAGGCGATCGGTAGCCCAATAGCCACCCTTGTTCGCGAGTTTCGCATCCAGCGGGCCGATCCGCTGGGCACGATGGGTCAGAGTGAGACGGAGTTCGGGAACCGAGGAGGGGCCCCCGTCGGGCCCGTACACGACAGCCTCCACGGTGTTGTCGCCCACTTGCCCCGGCGCGAAGGTGATCTGCGCTCTGCCGTGCCCGTTCGGTGTGCCGACATCGAACGGGACCACGGCCACGCTCGCCTTGGGAGCCTGGGCTGCGGCGGTCGTGGCGGCGCTCTCCACGGCGGCGCGGCTGGGCTGGGTGCCGGTGAGCACCGTGGTGATCGCCAGGACCACCACGCCGAGGACGGCCTCGGCGGCGACAGACCGGCGCAGGCCACGCAGGTGGCGGTCGGACTCGGACGGGGAGTCGGCGGGGGCGGGGCTGTCGGCCGGGGCGGGCGGCCCGTCGGCATCCGTGTCCTCGGTTGTGCCGCCACCCGTGGAGGCACCGGCGCCGACGGCCTGTGCCAGGCGGGCGCGCTGAGGGGCAGTCGCCGGGAGGGTTTCCGGCGGTTGCGGCTGGTGGCCGAGTTGCGCGGTCCACTGACGGGAGAACGCCGCCGCGGTCAGTACCAGGATCACAGCGGCAACCTTGAGATTGAGGAGCCTGCCGTACTCGGTGGCGGCCAGAGCCTCCCAGGAGCCGACCTGCCGCCAGGACTGATAGACGCCGGTGACGACCAGGACGACAACCGCGGTGAACGCCAGTCGGGAGAAGCGCGCCACCGCCGCTGCCGGGATCACCGTGCCGGCAGGTGCCCGGAACAGGGCGACGGCCAGCGCAAGCAGACCACCGAGCCACACCGCCATGGCAAGCAGGTGCAGCACGGAGACGGGGATCGCCAACGGGACCTGGATACCGGTGGCGGCGTGCTCGGCAACGGCCCAGGTGAGGGCCAGACCCACGGCGAACAGCACACCCACCCCGTAGACCCCGATCCCGAACTGCCGTTCTCCGGCAGGCGGATCGGGTGCGTCGGCGCGGGTGGCGGACGACGTGTTCGCCGGTGAGGCGGCGTCGGCGGCCGGGCCCTGCCGCGTCCTGTCGCGCTTTCGGCGGAGCCGGGTCGCCCACCACATGGCGAGGATGCCCGCCGCGGCGAGCAGCAACAGCCGTACCCCCAGGGCAAGTCCGGACCTGCCCGTGAGGGTCCGGCCCAGGAGAGTCACGTCGAACACCGCGCCAAGACCCTTGCCGGTCTCGTACGGGCCGCGGAGCAGCAGCAGGGCGATGGTGGAGGCGAGCAGCGCCACCCAGCCGGTCAGCAGCAGCCTGCGCAGCGGGCGCAGACCCGTGCCGGCGGGCCAGCACACGAGGATGAACAGGACGACGCCGATGAGCAGGGCGAGGCCGCCGTAGGCGACGTAGCGGAAGACGTCGTAGAGGCGGGTCGCGGCGGTGTCGTCCGGGGACTCGGTCGACGGCGCGGTGATGGTGGCGGAGGGAGCGCCGATGGAGAAGGTGAACGCGCCGGAGACCTGATGGCTGTCCGCGGAGATGACCCGCCAGGACACCGTGTACGTGCCCTCGGCCAGTTTCCCGCGCAGCAGCACCCGGGCGGTATTCCCCTTCCTGCCCACGTGCGTGATCGCACCGCGGTCGACCCGCTCGTTCTTCGGCGACAGCACGCGCAGCGAGCCGTCGGAGAGGCTGACGGTCTCGGTGAAGGTGAGTGTGACCTGCTTCGGGGCCGTCTTGAGAACGGAGGTGTCGGCCGGTTCGGACCTGGTCAGGGTGGCGTGGGCGAAGGCCGGTCCGGCGCCGCCGAGGAGGAGGGCGAGCACGGCGCCGACCAGGAGCATGACGGTCAGCGGTGTCCTGGCCCGGCGCGGTGCCGTGGGCATGAAGCAGCCTCCAGGTAGGTGGGTCGTACGTGCGGCCGTGGCCGCCATATGGGGGGTGTGCGGTGTCGGGGACGCCGCTGTCGCTACGACGTGCTCGGGGCCGGGTTCGGGCCCAGACCGCTCAGTTCCCGAACGGTCCCGCCGAGCTTGGCGCGGAACCCCTCCAGCATCTCCGGCTCTTTCGCGCTGACGACCCAGCGCGAGCCGACGAGGTACTTGCCCCCGTAGATGGCGGCAGAGTCCAGCCAGGTCTCTTTGTACTTCTCCTCGGGGAAGGTGGTGATGAGGTAGTCGACCTTCTTCGTGTGGCAGAGGCCCTGGCGCAGTTGCTCCGCCTCGATGCGGATCTTGGCCTTGCAGCCGGTCAGGCCCGCGATCACTTCGACCTTCGCCGGTGCCACGACACCGGCGGCGGGGGCCGCGGACATCGCGGATGTCTTCGACGGCTTGCTCTTGGCCGCGGAACCGTCGTCCTCTCCCCCGCTGCAGGCCGTGGCCAGGGGAAGCAGAGCCAGGCTCGCGGCCAGCGCGGCACCGCGCACCAGCCGGGCGGTGGGCAGGGGATGGCCGACGCGGTCTCGCTGTGGCTTGTGTGGCACGGGTTTCTCCGTATCCGGGTTGGTCCCGCCCGCGTCAGCGACCAGGAGTACGACAAGGGGTACGGGGTGAACACTGGTTACTGTTCACCCCGTATGTCATGAAAGGTCCGTAGGGCGGTAGGGGAGCCGCCCCACGGACCGGTCTTTACTCCGGAGGCGCGGGTGCGCTCGGGTTGAACGGTGTGCGCGTTGTGCTGATCCGCCCAGTTCTGCAGGGCGCTCATGCAGGCGTGGTCGAGGTGCCGCAGCCCGGCGAGGTTCAGCTCGATGGGCCGGTGCGCGGGCAGTCCCTCCAGGGCGTCAACGAGCCGTGGCGAGCGGTCGGTTGAATGCTCGGTCGGCGACGGTGGTGCGTACCGGCGTTGGGGAGGGTGCGCGGAGCACGCTGCCGATCAGCAGCGGAAGGTCTGCAGGGTGGTGGGGTCGGGCGCGAGTCCGCCGCCGGGGTTCCAGGCGTCTCTCGCCGCACGGGGATGCGGCATGCCGGACACGATGACGAGGGACGTAATCGTCGCGCTCGCGTCCTCGGCGAGCGACGGCGGCTCGACGAGGTGAACTGCCCGGGGCGGCATGGCAAGAGCGTCGTCGGCGGCCTCGTGGTACTGCGACCCGGCACCGGCATGAGCCACGGCGGACACGGAACCCTGCGCCTTCCTGGACTCCGATTCGGCTGCGGGTGCCACGGCGGACACCACGCCCGGAGTGGCCGAGGAGTGGTGGGGCAGTCCGAAGTGCAGCAGGACGACAGCAGCCAGCAGCACGACTGCTGCCGCCATGCGCCGCATCACCACCGGACCCCCGGATGCCTTCCTCGTACCGACACCGGAACGTTACCGGCCCACACCCCTTGGACATGCTGAACTCCTGGGTGGAAAAGGTGACATGGGCAACACCGGCACGCTCGTTGCAAGAGCAATCACCCGGTTCGGTGGACCTTGCCGGATGTAGGGAGCCGGTGAGGGACGAGCGGCGGCGCGGCGCTGTCCGCGGACGGCGGTGAGGCGACGCAGGACCATGGCGGCCCGTGTCGCAGGCGCCGCCGGGCGGGGCGGGGGCGGGCACTTCGCCCCCCGGAGGCGTCGGTATGACTACCTGGTTGCGGACTGAGGATTCCTCGGTCGGCGGGTGGGCCGACGCGGCGCGAGGGCACTCCGCCGAAGGCCGTCGAGCCGGTTTGACCGACCCACGGCGGGACGGGTCGGTGGTCCCGTTCCGGGACGCCTGAAGCAGCGCGATCCCCGTACTTTCGGCCGCCTCGCGCGCCACTCATGGGCCACTCGCGCGGCCGACTACGGTGCGCGAAGCCTGTCGGCCGACTCCGGCCCGGTAGTGCGCCGCCGGGTCCGGCGCTCGTCACCCGGCGGTCGCTCAGTCGCAGGTGACTTCGTCGCGGGGTACGTACCGCGTCTTGAAGGTCTCCCGCTTGGCTTCCTTGCCGTCGTTCTTGAAGACCCGGTCGACGGCGACGTTGAAGCCTTCGAGCGGGGTCTGCGGCACGCACTTCTCTCCGGATGCTCCCTCGCGGGTTGCCGGCTGCTTCACGTTCGCGCGCGGGCCCTTGACCGCTTCGACGGAGTCGTACTTCTTGGTGCCGAGGAAGGTGATCGTGACGGAGGTGTCCGTGGCGCGCGCGTCGATGTAGATGGCGTTGCCCGAATCGTTCCTGAACTTCAGGTCGAGGCTGCCCCAGGCCACCGTCGCCTCCCGGCCCTCCGGGTAACGCTCGATGTAGAACGAGTGCGCCCCGTACTCCACCGGCTTCACGCCGGCGAAGAAGATGGCGTTGAAGACCGTGGTGGCCACCGCGGAGACGCCGCCTCCGGCCGCCTTCTCGAACTGGTCGTTGTTGATGATGATGCCTTCCACGAATCCGTTGGCCTCGGTCCGCTCGCCCACGGTGCGGTTGAAGCTCCAGGTCTCGTCGGGAAGTACGACCGAGCCGTTGATCAGTTCTGCGGCACGGCCGACGTTGGTGACGCGGTAGGCCTCGGGCTCGAAGTCCACCGTGAAGCTCGACATCTGCTCCTTGACACCCAGGCGGCCGACGTTGTCGCGGGTCAGCTTGGGCTCCACCTCCTCGGTGGCCACCACCCCTGTGCGGGCCGCCCCGGTCTCGGTCAGCAGCGGCAGTACGGCCTTCTGGACTGCCTGGGCCGTGACCTCCTGTCCGGTCTTGCCGTCCGAGGCCACCACCACTCGCCCGCCATCCAGGCGCAGCTTCGCGTTGACCGCCTCGTCGCCGGCCAGCGCGAGCGGAGTCGCCAGCGCCGGATCAGCCAGGAGCCCCTTGCCGTCCAGTAGGGGTGTCAGCCGTTTGTCCCCGTCCGGCTTCATGGTGAGGTGCTTGCCGAGCGTCGCCGCGCTGATCTCGATCTCCCGGCCGCCTGCGGTGAGCGTGACCGGCGCCGACATCGCGGGGGTGGCGAACTCCTTCATCGCGCGGTTCACTTCCGCCGTACCGACCTGGGATTCGGCCGTACGGACCGGCAGCCGCACCGGCTCGTTCCCCTGCCCCGGGACCGCTGACGCCAGAGCCTCGACCGCGCCATCCACGTCCAGGGACCGCCCGGTGCCCGGCCGCTTCGGCACCGGCTCGCCCGCATGGAAGGTGACGCCACCCTCCCGTGTCTTCCGGTCGTACGTCTTGGCCTCTTCGGCCAGTGATGCGCGGGCTTTCGCCTCGTCCACGCGGATCACCGGCTCGACCTCGCGGTCACCGCTCGTGAACAGGCGGCCGATCACGGTGAACGGGTCGGACCCCGCTTGCGCGGCACGAGCGCCGGTCTCCTCACTGTCCAATGAGATGCCTGCCACGCGGACGGTGCCGTCACTGTCGCCGAGGCGCACCTTCACCGGCTCCGACCAGGCCCCACCCAGGCTGCTGTCCAGCTTCTCCCGCGCCTGCGAGCTGCTCAGCCCTCCGATGTCCACACCGCTCACCCGGGTGCCCTCGGGGATGTCGTCACCGGAGATCAGCAGGCCCACCAGATACAGCCCGCCGAAACCGACACCCGCCGCTCCCGCAACGAGCGCGACACGGCGGCCTATTCGGCGACGACTGGCCGACGTGGTGTCGGCGGGTGGGTCGAGAAGGGATGGGCGACTCACTGGTTCTCCTGGTCTGTGACTGCCGCGTGCCGCGGGCGGGGCCCCCACAGGGGCCGCTTGCCGGGTGATGACAAGAAGAGGTTTGTGGCGATTCCGTAAGCTGCGTCACCGGTCCCACTCCGGAGCCGCCGCCTACCGCCCGTCGGAATGGCGGTTCCCTGCGGGCCGAGCATTGGTGCACTGGAGGACAGGCCCGGCCGCCGGTTCCGCCGAGCGGAGACCCGAGCCGCCGGAGCCGGGCCGAGGGCGGAGGAGCGCCGACGACAGCACTTCCGATCAGGTCCCGCGCCTGCGCCAACGACTCCTCCTGCACCTGAGGAGAATCTCGCCGGGGATACCGAGTGCCGACGAACAGCCGGCACCGGGCTGTGAGGGATCGGCCGCGACGGGCCGCCCGTGCACGCCGACCCGGCCCGAGCTCCTGGTCGGTCATCCCGCCGGTCCGCCACTACCCGCCTCCGGTGGCCGAGTGAGGCAGGCACTCCCCGGGCGACCGGAGCGGGCGGCGAGTCAGCGCGGGGTGGGCCGAGCACGGCGCGATGGACACGACAACTCCTGTTCTCCGGAGTACCCGAGAGCGGCGGTGCCGTTCCGTCTCGCCGCCGGGCCGATTTTCCTCGGCTGGTCGACACACCTTATCTCCTGGACAACTAAGCCAGTTAGTTGGATGGCGGTAACCTCGGTCACGGTCGCCGGTGCTCGCGGAAGCGGGTGCAGATGGATGCGGCGCGCGGTGCGGCGTGGGCGTACTCGTCCAGGTCGAAGGTGGTCAGCACCAGAACGCGGGAGCGGCCTCCGTCGGCGACGATACGCCGACGCACGCACCCAGCCATCAACGTGAGCGTGGTCGGCCGGAGGGGACGGAAGCGAACTCGTCCGCCCCCTCCACCAGGTGACGTCGTGTTATGTGTTCGCGGGCTCTGGCTGCGCCTCGCGCACCGGTGGTGCCAGGCGGCCCGTACGGTGCAGCCCGTAGAGGGCGGCCGCGCAGGCGAGGCCGAGTGCGAACAGCGCCACCCACGGCAGCGCGGACATCCCGGCGTCCCGGGCGGCGTCGAGCGCGGCACCCGTCAGCAGGTTTCCGAGGGTGATGCCGATGCCGCAGATGGTGTTGTACAGGCCGTAGTGGGTGGCGACGAGCCGGTTGCCGGAGAGGCGGACGATGGTGTCCATCTCGAAGGGGTACGCGATCATCGTGCCGATTGCGAGGAGCAACGCGGAGAGTGCCGGCGGCACGGCCGCGAGCAGCCACAGCCCCACCCCGCCGTCCGGTACCGGGACCGCGGTGGCCACCAGCAGCGGAACAAACCCCAGCCCCATGGTCAGCAGCCCCCATGTCAGTGCGCGGCCCGGTTCCATGCGGGCTTTGCACCAGGCGGTCACCTTGGTCTGGAAGAGGATGGTGCTCAAGCCCGAGACGGCGAACAGCACCGCCACCGCAGCCGTGCCGAAAGTCCCGTCGCCACCCAGGCGGCGCACCTCCAGCGGCAGGGCGAGATAGACCTGGAACTGCATGACGTAGAAGCCGATCATGGCAACCGAGAACAGCAGGAACGGCCGGTTGGACACGATGCCGCGCCACTGGGACAGCACGCCCTCCTGATCCTGTCCGCGCTTGGCGTCGTCGCCCCGGCGGGCGGGCAGGGCCCGGATCTGGACAATGCTCAGCAGAGCGAAGATCCCGGCCGCGACAAGGCACGTGACGCGGAAGCTCACGCCGGTCAGCAGCATGCCCACCAGCGGGCCGAGCAGAATCCCGGCCTGGTAGAAGATGTTGAACAGGGCGAACGCCTCGACTCGCCGCTCACCCGCGTCCGCCGCCAGATAGGCCCGTACGGCCGGGTTGAACAGCGCCCCGGCCAGGCCCGTCGCCGCCGAGGCGGCCAGCAGGGCGGGTACGGACTCCACGAGTCCAAGGGTCGCGAAGCCGACGATGCGCAGCACCAGCCCGGCGATGATCATGGGCTTGTAGCCGAGCCGGTCGGCCAGCGTTCCGCCGAGAAGGAACATGCCCTGCTGGCTGAAGTTGCGTACGCCGAGGATCAGCCCGACCAGCCAGCCCGCCAGGCCCACAGGACCTGCCAGATACGCGGCCAAGTACGGCATCAGCATGTAGAAGCCGAGGTTGATGGTGAACTGATTCACCATCAACAACTGGACACTGCGTTCGTAGGAACGAACCTGCGCGATGGTCGTCCTCACCGGTTCCCCTCCACGAGCACGTCGA
Source organism: Streptomyces yerevanensis (assembly GCF_000716805.1). NCBI lineage: Bacteria > Bacillati > Actinomycetota > Actinomycetes > Kitasatosporales > Streptomycetaceae > Streptomyces > Streptomyces yerevanensis. Next base: position 17,242 of record NZ_JNWJ01000059.1, read on the forward strand.
CGCCGTCAAGCTGCTCGGCGGCGTCGCTGTCCACGGACGCCCCGGCTTCCGCGTCGGATGCGTCGAGCGGATCGGCCATCTCGGACCGCGGCTCCGAGTCGACCAGCGTGAGCGGGTCCATGACGTTTTCACACCGCGTCCAGTGAGTGACCTCCTTCTCGTCCAAGCGGCCGATCACCTCCGGTTCGGGCGCGGGCGGGGCGTCGAGCAAGCCGTGGGCGGCGCAGTAGTCGTCGTCGTAGACCGTGCCGAGGTAGCGCTGCGGGCCGTCGGGGAAAATCGCGGCGATCCGGGTGTCCGCGGGCAGGCTGCGGGCCAGCCAGCCGGCGACCATCGCCACCGCGCCGACGCTCCAGCCGCCGGTGGCGTAGTGGGAGGCGGCCAGCTGGCGGCAGGTCCACACCGCCTCCGCCGGGGCGACCCAGTGCACCTCGCTGAAGTTGTCGTAGGCGACATTGCGCGGATAGATGCTGGAGCCCAGGCCCCGCATCAGCCGGGGGCGGGCAGGCTGGCCGAAGATCGTCGACCCGATGGTGTCGACCCCGACCAACTTGAGGTCCGGATAGAGCTGCTGGAGTACGCGGGAAACTCCGGCGGAGTGTCCGCCGGTGCCCACGCTGCACACCAGCACGTCGATATGGCCGAGCTCCGTGGCCAGTTCGAGGGCGAGCGGGGTGTACGCGGTGGTGTTGTCCGGGTTGTTGTACTGGTCCGGGCACCACGAGCCGGGGTTCTGCTCCATCAGCCTGGCGACCCGGTCGCGGCGGGCCTGCTGCCAGCCCCCGGTGGGGTGCGGTTCGGAGACAAGATTGACCTGGGCCCCGTATGCGGTCAGCAACCGGGTCATGGACATCTCCAGCCCCGGGTCGGTGACCAGCGTGACGGGGTGCCCGTAGACCATTCCGGCCAGGGCAAGCCCCAGACCGAGGGTTCCGCTGGTCGACTCGATGATCCTGGCGCCCGGCTGGAGTTCGCCGCGGGCGCGGGCGCGCTCGACCATGTGCAGACCCGGACGGTCCTTGATGCCGCCGGGGTTGAAGCCCTCCAGTTTCGCCCAGAAGCCGCGACCCGGCTCGGTGAAGGGCTGGGAGACGTGCAGTACTGGGGTGTTGCCGACGAGCTCCCGGAGGGCGGAGCCGGAGCCGGCAGGAGTGAGGTCGCTCTGGGGCAAGGAGTGCATTTATTTCGCTCTCTGATCGATATGGGACGCGTGCGGATGCTCATCTCGCGCGACGGACAAGGCACGCCGCGCGGCGGGGCGACCAGGCCGGCCCGCGGGGTGGCTCCTATATGCGCCACCGGCAGATGGCGGTGAGAGCGGACCGGCCGCCACTGGGCAGCAGTCTTCGGATGGCACCAGGGGGCTGACGCACGGGAGTTGCTGCGGTGTCCGTCAGCGACAGCGCGGTGACGGCGGGCGGCGGGACCCGAGGGGACGACTGCTGGGAGACGGTCTGCACGAGGCGGGGACCGTGGCAGCGGTCGGGAGACTCGGACGGGTCGAGATTCTCGCCATCGGAGCCCTCCGCGGGCAGAGGGGCTTCACTCGACGCTGCGGCTGAGCGAGCGGGCGACTCCGGCGCATGGTGTTGATCGGCGAGGCACGTCAGCAGCATGAACAGCAGGGCGTACAGCGTGCCCCGGACGAGTCGACTCCTCCGGAGTGGACGTACCCATGACGCATGGGCACGGAAAAGGCCAGGGGTGGGCGGCACAGGTCCTCCGCGCGACGGTCACTGCCTGTACGGGAACTCTCCCGGTCAGGGCAGGGATCGGTGGGGGTGAGGGAAGAGGGCCGTCGACCGTCCCCGCGCCACGCTGTGGGGCGCTGTGCGCAGGAGGTCAGACGCCATGACCGGTCGCCGTCCAGAAATCCCGGAAAGGGTCGACCGGTTCGGGGAAAGCGCTGACCTAGATACGAAGAACCGCGGAGTCCGCCGTTTGCGTTCTCGGAGCCACGAAGTCCCGTGCCCCGGCGGCCTGACGGGCGGGCGCAGAGCCGGACGCCTCGTCGCCGCTCTCCGAGCTCAGCGGAGACAGGCAGGGCACCGCCACAGCGGGACCCTGCGAAGGCTGCCCCATCGCACAGTCCGCATCGACGTGCTGCTGTCCGTGGCCGTCGTGATGGCCCTCAGGCTGCGCCGACGTGGCACTCGCAACGTTTTCGTGTTCGGCAGGAGGCTCGAAATGAACGCCCGACGCCGAGACGCCCCTGTCGGAGGCGAGGTGACTGACCGTGATGTCAGGGCTGGCGGCATGCGTATACAGCAAGCCGAAGAGGAACAGGCCAAGCCCCAGCACACGCCACAGAGCCGCTGATGAGCGGCTCCTCGGCATACGAGAAGGAGACCAGGCCGTAATCACGCTGTGATCCTAACCTGATCGCCAGGCCCCGGCACGCCGTCTCAGGAGAACATCGCGTGAACCCAGCCACATGACGTCACGCCAGGGCACCTGTTGGGACCAATCGCGCCCAACGACTGGCGACTTCATTGTTCGCAAACGCCTTGTTCGGCCCTGCGTGACGGCCATGGAGGACGGACAACGGTGCGGCCGGACGGGCGATGTGCACCGCCGGGCCGCACCGTTTCTGCCGCCGCGTCAGTTCTTGCCGAGCATCTTGTTCATCTGCTCGATCTCGGCGGTCTGAGCCGTGATCACGTCGTCCGCGAGCTTCACGGCGGGACCGTACTTGCCGTCGGCCTTCTGGGTCTCGGCCATCTCGACGGCACCCTCGTGATGCTTGATCATCATCTCGAGGAACATCTTGTCGAACTCGGCGCCGGAGGCCTTCTCCAGCTTGTCCATGTCCTCGCCGCTCATCATGCCGGGCATGGACGACATGTCACCCATGTCGTGGCCCTCCATGCCGGACATGTCCGCGGGGACCTCCTCGCCCCACGAGGTGAGCCAGCCGGACATGGTCTTGATCTCCGGGTCCTGCGCGCCCTTGATCTTCGTGGCGAGGTCCTTGACCTCCTGCGAAGAGGCACGGTCGGCAGCCAGGTCGGCCATTTCGACGGCCTGACGGTGGTGCTGGATCATGTCCGTCGCGAAGGAGGCGTCCGCGTCGTTGTGCTTGCCGGCCTTGGCCGAGGCGGACGCGGACGGGCTGGAGTCGGAGCCCATGGATCCCATGTCGTGCCCTCCGCCGCCACAGGCGGCGAGGACGAGGGCTGCCACTCCCGCGGTGGCGGCGAGAGCGGTACGGCGGATGAGCTTGCGGTGTGCAGTCATGAAGTGAACTCCTGCGTTCGGATCTGTGAAGGGCATGCCGAGACGCGGCGCCGTCCCTTGTGGGCGTACGGCGTCGCGCGGGTCGCTCTATATCCGCAGGAGTTGGAGTTCGGAGAGTGAGGGTGGAGCGCGACCGCCGTCGGGATCACTGCCGACCGAAGAGGCAGGCACGTCCACCCCGCCGGCGCAGGCCGCCACATCGGGCAGGAGCACCGGTGCCACCAGGGGACCTCCGGCGACGGAGGCTGAAGCACAGGTCGGATCGGCATGGTCCGTGTGACCCGAACAGCCGCCCTCGCCGTGATCACACCCGCCCGGCATCGACACCATGACGTCCGTGTGCGCGACCGACACCATCCGGTCGTGCCCCGAGGCAGCGGTGACGTCTGGAACCGGCCCGATTCCGTGCATGCCGAGCAGGCCCAGCAGCAGAGCACATACGAGCAGCCCACCGGACCGCACCGTCGAGTGCGGTCGAGCGAGCTGTCCGAAGCGGGTCACGGCCTCATCGTAGGCATAGATCAACAGCCTCTTGCATCCCGGAGGCCACGAGAGTAGACACGAAGAAGTGATACCCGGCCAGGGTATTGCAACTTTCGCCGGGAGGGGCCATGGCCGACGTACTGACGACCGAGTATCACGTGTCCGGCATGACATGCAGCCACTGCGAGAAGGCCGTGACGGACGAGGTCTCAGCACTCGACACCGTCGTCGACGTACAGGTCGACGTCCCCACGGGCCGCGTCACCGTGACGTCCGCCACCCCGCTCGACGACACTCGGGTGCGCGAGGCCGTCGACGAGGCGGGTTACGAACTCACAGGGCGGGTGTGAGAGTTCATCCTCGCGGCGAAATCCTGACCGATCGGCCGTCTACTATGGATCTGCGTATTCGGTGGCGAAAGGAAGTCAGGGCGATGCGGCGGCTGGGGGATCTCGAGGCAGAGATCATGGATCGTCTCTGGACATGGAACCGTCCGGCGACGGTGCGGGAGGTCGTCGACGACATCAACAAGACCCGTCCCGTCGCGTACACCACGGTGATGACCGTCACCAACATCCTGTACGGCAAGGGCTGGCTGCTGCGGGGCAAGCAGGGTCGCGCCTGGCTGTACACACCCGTTCGCAGCCGCGAGGCCTATGCCGCCGCACTGATGGAGGACGGTTTGGGGGAGAGCAAGGATCGCCCGGCCGCGCTGGTCCACTTCGTCGAGAACATGTCCGATGAAGAACAGGCCGCGCTGCGCAAGGCTCTGCGGTCCGTGGGACGACAGGCCAAGGCCGAGTCGTGAACGCGGCCCCGGCTCTGGTCGGCTACACGGCAGCGGTGGGGTTCGTCGCTCCGCGCCTGATGCTGCGTGGGAGCTGGCAGCACCGGGCCCCTGCGCTGGCGGCAGCGGTGTGGCACGCCCTGGCGGTCTCCTTCTCGATCGGGGCCGCGCTGGCGGCGTACAGCCTGGCCATGCCGGCCGAGCACCTGCACGCGGGCCTGGTAGGGCTGCTGCATACCTGCGGAGTGGACGTGGGTACGACTCAGCCCGACCCGAACGCCGCGGACCGGCTTGCCGTCGGCGTCCCCGCCGTGATGGGGATCGCCCTGGTCGCGAGCTTCGTCTTCCATGTCGTACGAGCCCGTCGGGTGCGGACGGAGCACCGGGTAGCGGTGGACCTGGTGGGCCGCCATTCGGCCCGGCTCAGCGCCACCGTCCTGCCGTACGACGTGCCCGCCGCCTACTGTCTTCCCGGCCGGGATCCCCGGATCGTGATCAGCGACGCGGCCGTGCGCGAGCTGTCCCCCGAGCAGCTCGCCGCCGTACTGGAGCACGAGCAGGCCCATATCGTGGGCCGCCACCATCTGTTCCTGGCCGCCGTGGAAGCGTTCCACTCGGTGTTCCGCCGGCTCCCACTGGCCCACCACGCCCGGGAGCAGACGGCGCTCCTGCTGGAGATGGTCGCGGACGACCGCGCATTGCGCAGCCACTCCCACGAGGTGCTGGCCACGGCGATGTACGAGATGGCCTCGGCCCGCGCTCCGAAGGGCGCGCTGGCGGCAGGCGGCCAGAACGTCCTGATCCGCCTGAAGCGAGTCCTCGGCCCCCGCAAGGCCCCGCACCCCGCCCTCTGGGGTTCGGCGGCCGCCGCGGTCGTGACGGTGCCGCTGCTGCCGCTGCTGGTCGCCTGCCCGCCCGGCCTGGGCTGACGCCCGGGCTTTCCAGCTCCCCGTGAGACCCATGTGACTCCGGCTCACTTGCGATGCGCAATACTAAGCTACTAAGTTCTAAACTCACTCGATGATGCGGTGCTGGGCACGGGCTTCGGCCCGTGCCCAGCACCGGGTCCACGGGGACAGTGCCGAAGCCGACTGGTGTCGCACGACGAACAGAGCCCGTCGCCCGTTCCACAGACGCGCAGAGGAGTCACTCCACGATGGGAACGCACCGTCGGCCGAAGCCGCCCAGCCGCGCCAGGATCGCCACGCTCGGCATGGCCGCCGGCGCCGTCAGCCTCCTGCCGACGCAGAGCCAGGCGGCCCCCAACCCCACGGTGGACGAGGTCCGCAAAGAAGTGGAACGGCTCTACGAGGAGGCTGAGGGCCCCACCGAGCAGTACAACGCCATCCGCGAGCAGCAGAAGAAGCTGCAGCGCGAGGCCGACCGTGCGCAGGACCGCCTGGCCCGCAAGCAGCAGGAGATCAACGAACTGCGCGAGGAGATAGGCCCGTTGGCGGCCGCGCAGTACCGCAGCGGCGGCATCGACCCGAGCGTGCAGCTCTTCCTGTCCGGTGACCCGGACGACTACCTCGACAAGGCCCAGATGCTCGACCGCACGAGCAGTCGGCAGGCCGAGGCCCTGCGGGCGATGCAGAGCAAACAGCGCGAAATCGCCCAGGAACGCGAGGCCGCCCAGAAGCGTCTGAAGGCCCTGGAGGAGACGCGCACCAAGGCCGCCAAGACGAAGGACGAGGTCCAGGACAAGCTCGCCAAGGCGCGCGAACTCCTGAACAGCCTGACCGCTGCCCAGCGCGCCAAGATGGAAGCCGACCAGGAGCGCGAGGACGCCGCCGCGGGCGCCAGCGACTCCCCGGCTACGTACAACGGCCCGGCGAGCGGCCGCGGCAAGGCCGCACTCGACTTCGCGTACGCGCAGCTCGGCAAGCCCTACGAATGGGGCTCAACCGGCCCCAACTCCTACGACTGCTCAGGACTCACGGGCGCCTCCTGGCGCGCGGCGGGCGTCTCGCTCCCGCGCACCGTCAAGCAGCAGTACGACGCAGGCCGCAAGGTGGCCAGATCGGACCTGCAGCCCGGCGACATCATCTACTGGTACAACGACAACCAGCACAACGGCATGTACGTCGGCAACGGCAAGGCCATCCACGCGCCGCGCACCGGCAAGAACATCGAGATCGTCCCGCTGGACTCCATGCCGTTCTTCGCCGCGAGCCGGCCCTGAGCATCAACGCTCGTACCGCCCGAGGAACTTCAGTGACCGCATACCCGGCCGTCCGCACCCTGCTCGCCATGGCAGGCGCTTCGATCGCCCCCATGGTCCTCGCCGCCTGCGGAGGCGGCACTGTCGACACGGGCGCGGCGGCGGACACGTCGGAGTCCTCGGGGGCGCTGTCCCACGTCCACGGCCTGGGGGTAGACCCCGCTGACGGGCGTGTGTACGTCGCCACCCACAGCGGTCTGTACACCGTGGCCTAGGGCGAGAAGCCGAAGCTCGTCGGCGATCGCAAGGACGCCCAGTCCTCCTGGCGTCGCATCCTCGGCCCCATGGGGCTGGCCGTTCTCCTCACTGCGGCCGTCAGCTACTTCGGTCTGCGGGCGGTGGCGGACGGTCTGGGCGAGTCGCCTGGAGAGAGCGGACACAGCCACGGTGGCGGTACGGAGACGTCCGACGAGCACGCCACCACAGAGGAGTCCCCGGCGCCCGCCATCGAACCCACGGCACCGGAGACGAGCGCGTCAACCGACGCCGAGACCGGCCGCGTGGAGGACGGACACGGCCACTGAGACGCGGGGCCCGGCATGAAGAAACTACTAAGCCCCTTAGAGAAGCTCGGGTAACATAGGCGTCGCACATCCCCAAGAACGGGGGACCGGAGGGGATATGACCGGATACAGCGACGCCTACACCCAGAGCAGCATCAGCGGCGCCATACACATCGCGTCAGACATCAAGGAGGAGGAGAACGAGCTCCTGTCAGGGATCTCCAACATCAGCCTCATCGTAATGGCGCTGGTAGTCGCCATAGTGTTGATCCTGACCGCGGAACTGGCGTGGAGAGAGAGGCGCCAGCGCAGGCAGGAAGAGCCGACGACGCCAGCCCCTCAACCCGATGCCCGCGAGGGTGAGATCTCACCGTGACCGTCCGGACGCCGGCCAGGCCAACGTACTAATGCATTTAGCGGACCACTGCAGACGTCTCTGCCGCGTAGCCCACGAGGCAAGCCGGCATGGGTCGTGTTTGCGGCCCTGACTGCCGCGTTGCTTGCACTCTCGTCTGTGACGACACGCACTCCCCCGAGGAGGCGTCCGAGCACTTCTTGATCCGCGATAGCCGGCGGGCCGACAAGCGCGGGGCCTCCGCACCCACGGCTCCCGCTGAATGCCCGGCATGTCAGCTTCTCCTCAATCGCCGTACGGCGCCCAACTCCCCTGCGTCATCGACGTCGCGCGCAGGCCGGAGAGCTGCGAAGCCATCCCGCACGCCGTGTCCGGACGCGCCCACCGCCAGCCGATGGGCCCGCCCGGACGGCGTGAGGTGAACGTCAGGCCGGGTAGGCCACGTTCGCCATCATCCCGGCCTCGCCGTGGTACGCGTTGTGGCAGTGCAGCATCCACTGACCCGGGTTGTCGGCGTCGAAGAAGACCGACAGCTTCTTCTTGGGCAGCACGATCGCGGTGTCCTTGCGGGGGCCGGATGCGCCGATCTGGTACGTGTGGCCGTGCAGGTGCATCGGGTGCCACATGTCGGTGTCGTTGACGAAGTCGAGCCGTACGCGCTGACCCTCCTCGATCATGATCGGGTTCGCCTCGGGGCTGTCCATGTCGAAGGGCTTGCCGTTGATGGCCCAGTCGTACTTGTCCATGCCGCCGGTCAGTTTGAGCTGGTGCGTCACGTCGGACTTGGCAGACTTGAGCCGTACGTCGTCGTCGGCGCGCAGCTGGGCGGCCGTCATGATCATGCCGTCGAGTTCCTTCGGGCGGACGGTCGGCTTCGGGGCGCTCCCCGAGCCCGTGCGCACCAGGGCGAAGCCGTTCGCGTTCTTGCCCTCGGCCTCGGCGACGAGCGGGAAGACCCCGTCCCCGAGAGTGACGAGGACGTCGTAGCGCTCGCCCATACCGACCAGCAGGGCATCCACCTCCTGGTGCTGGACCGGAAAGCCGTCGGTGTGGGTGATGGTCAGCTTGTGGCCGCCGAGGGCGACACGGTAGGCGGTGTCCCCGCCCGCGTTGATGATCCTCAGCCGTACCTTCTTGCCGGGCTTGCCGGTGTAGACGTCCGGGTCGGCCGCCACCCTGCCGTTGATCAGGTGGTGCGGGTACTTCACGTCGCCGGCATCACCGCCGAGCAGGTCGCTCTCGGCGCCCATGAGCATGAACTTCATCGACATGCCGTCCGAGTCCGAGGACGCGGAGGCTGAGGGTGACGCCGAGTCCCCCATCTCCATCCCGCCCATGTCGTGCATGTCGTGGCCCTCCATGCCGCTGGAGCTGGAACTGCTGCTCTCCCCCGTGCCCATGTCCATGCCGCCCATGCCCTGCCCGACCTCGGCGAAGACCTCGTCGGGGGTGCCGGTGACCCCGTCGACCCAGTCGTCGAGGAGGACGACCCACTCGTCGTCGTACGACAGCGGCTCCCTGGGGTCCTCGACGATCAGCGGGGCATACAGGCCGCGGTCGAGCTGGACACCGACGTGCGGGTGGAAGAAGTACGTGCCGGGCGCGTCGGTGATGAACCTGTACGTGAAGGTGGAGCCGACCCGGACGGCGGTCTGGGTGGTGGGCGGCACGCCGTCCATGTCGTTGCGCATGGCAATGCCGTGCCAGTGGATGGACGTGGTCGTCTTGTTCGGGAGCTGGTTCGACAGCTCGGCGACGAGGGTGTCGCCGACGGAGAGCCGGATCTCCTTGCCCGGGGCGCGGCCGTCGAAGGCCCAGGTCTTGGCCATGACGCCGCCGCCCAGGTCGATCGTGGCGGGCGCCGCGGTCAGGGTGACCTTCTGCTGGCGTCCGGTGCTCTTGCGCTTCTTCTCCGCGGCGGCGACCGCCGAGCCGGAAGGGGTGACCAGGGCGTTGCTGCTACCGGAGCCACTCGCATCGGTGCAGGCGGTGAGTACTCCGGCGCCTGCGACTCCCAGCCCGGCGAGCAGGACGGAGCGGCGGTTGATGCTGTTCATGGTGTTGTGTCCTCTGCTTCGAAACTGCCGATGTGGTCGCGGAGGGACGGCACATCGCGCGCCGTCCGGCGCGGCCTATATGCGCAGTTGCGAGAGGACGGACAGATCGGGCGGGGCACGGCCGACCGTACCGGTGGGGGCACGCCCTGCCACGGCACGCTCCAGGTCCGCGGGCGGGTCGAACGCGCTCTGGCCTGGCGCGGCCAGCTGAACGGAACCGACACTCGCCGTGGCGCAGTGCTGCATACCGGACATGGCGCAGGCGCCGGAATCCACGCCGTGCCTGGACGTTTCCGAGGCGGAGGGTGTTGCCTCGCCCGCCATCACATGACCCGTGTGCGCCATCGCCTGAGTCGCGTGGGCGGAAGCCGGCATGCGAGCAGAGCCGGACATGGGCGAGGCGGACGTCATGGACGTCTCGTGATGGACGAGCACGGCCAGCGCGACGCACAGGGTGAGGAACACCCCGTACGCCCAGCGGACGGCCATGCCGCCGCTGTGAGCCGCCCGTATCGCCATGAGTTCCACCTGTGCCGTGCCGACTGGTCACCGGAGTCGCATCCTACCCCCCGGGGGTACTTGCGGCTTCACGGCCCGATGAGATCTTTCTCGGCCCGGAGCCCTCCGTACGACGAGTCCGCCCGCGGGCAAGGACCGAGCCCCAACAGGAGCGCCGGCATCAGCGAGATGGCAATCCCGCCCGGTCAGGTCGACCTTGAGGCCGCTACCGGCAACCCCGGGGCCGTCGCCCAACAAGGTCTGGAGTTCGTCCGAGACGTGGCCGCGGGCGGTGCCAGCACTTGCGCGCTGCTTCCTGTCGCACCATCCACGGCCACGCTCATCGTCCGGTCGCGCGCGAGCGCGACCGGGGTCCGCTGTGCCGTCGATGCGGCAGCGGAAGCACGAATCACCTTAGTACTTCCTGAGAACAGTCCCGGTCGTCCGCCGCGAGGAAAAGGCGCCCTCGACCAGCCCGGGCAGTCGGAGCCGGCCGCGGCTTCGCTGGGCGCGCAGACTGGGGCAGCGCCAGCAGTCACAGTCCCGCTCACACCATGTCATCGGCATCGGCATCGGTGACCGGCCGCCCCTGCGCGTCGAGGATGGCGAACCGGATCTCGGCGCTGCGCCCGCGCTCGATCCGCGGGGTCTTCAGGTCGACCGAGTAGCCGTGGGCCGAGACCTGCAGCCCCTCGGGTACTTCTGCGGCGTCGTCCGCGCCGCCGGCCTCCGCCCCCTCGGTCTCACGGCCGGTCTGCGTACCCGGTTCGGTATCCGCGTCGTCGGATCCGGCGAGGCTGCCCACGCCGTATGCCGCGCCGAACACGACGGCGAGCGTCGCGGCGAAGCCAGCTGTCTTCGGCCAGGTCTTCATCAAGGTCTCCCGGGAAGGGCCGACACCGGCCCCAGGACGGTCGACCAGGTCAACGACTTCGGTTGAGGCCGTCCGGCCGCAGGCCGTTCCGGTACTCCTACAAGCCGTCGACCGGACCGCGGTACGCAATCCCACCGGCCGCCTGAACGCCCTCCGACTCCGAAACGTACTAAGGGCACTAGCAGTTAACGCCCCACGTGGCGCCTCGCGGTGCTTCGTACGACGAGGCGGCGCCAGCAGCGCAGGCCCGCCGGCTCGAACGAACGGGAAGGTGAAGATGGGAATCCTCGCGCTCAGTTGGGCCATCGCGTTGGTCTCCGCCCTGGTGGCCGCCGTCAGCGCGGTCCGGATGGCGACCACCAGCGGTGAGACCCGGTTCGCGGCGGGCGGCGACCTGCTGATGGGGCTGTGCATGGCGGCCATGGCCCTGCCGGCGACGGTCGGCTGGTACGCGGGCTACGGCATGTGGTGGGCGGTGGCGTTCGGCATCCTCGGGCTCGGGGGTGTGGCGATGGCGGTCAAGCACGCGCGCACTGGGGGGTGGAAGCACGGCCGTCACTGGGTGCACCTGATCGTCGGTAGCTTCGGCATGGTGATCATGACGCTGGCCATGACGAGCACGTCGTCCGGTCCGGTGCTCGCGCTGGGCGGCGGGCACTCCATGGCCCACATGCCGGGCATGGAGAACACGGCGAGCGCGACGAGCACGCACGAGATGGAGGGCATGGATCACACGCACGGCATGGAGTCCACGCACGACATGGGGTCCATGCACGGAATGGACATGCCGGGCATGACGAACGCCGCGGCCGACGCCGGTTCCTCCGCCGGATCCAGTTCTGTATGGCGCTTCGTGGTCGCGGCTCTCGCCGTCTACTTCCTGCTGTCGATCGGCGCGTCCGTGTGGGCGAGGATCCGGGGCACGCGGCGAGGTGGTCGGGGTGCCGGCTCCCGGGGAGGCTGGGGCCGCTGGCTGCTCGCCATGCCGGACACCGTGCTCGTCTACCTGGCGTCGCTGACGCTCTCGGTGTGGGACAGGACCAGGACGGGCCAGCGGTCAGGCCACGGGCGGCGCCGCAAACTCGGAGCCGCGCACGACGCGGCGCTGGCAGCGCATATCGGCATGGGCGCGACCATGTCCGCGATGCTGCTGATGATGGCCGCGTGAAAGCCGGTCGAGTCGTCGCCGACCGGTAGGACGACGCCGCGCATGGGCGAGCGCGGCACCGTGATCGGCATCACGCCCCACGGAGTGGCCTCAGCACAGGCTCGTACAGCTCGGCAGGGACCTGTATCGCTCAACAGGGGCCGGCATCCGCGAAGCCGTTTCGCATTCGGCGGTTGGACGGGGAACGGAGGAAGGGCAGCACCCGCCAACGACCGCCGCCAGGGCGCCTCGTCCGAACCCCGGCAATGCAGGATCGCGTACTCCACGGCGAAGAGGTGAGGACGGCTGTCACCTGCAGACCCGCGTCCTGCGTGGAACGGGAGAAGATCTCGGCCGCGGCGGGTTTCGTACCCCTCGCACCCTCGCAAGCCGCCTTGAGTTCACCGCCCGGTCCAGTACCGGCTCGGCGAGCAGCCACCAGAATCCTCCGCTTCGGCAGCGACAGCCCTTTTCGCAGCGGGTGTCATCGCGGGCCGCGACATCTACTCAACGGTTGGCGAGACAGAAACCGGCTGGACCGACCGTGTATGCAGCCCCACAGGTTACGGAGATACCCCTAGGGGGTATAGTGTTCGATGTCGCGGACAGGGCCGGGGACAACACCCCTCCCTGAAAGCAGTCCACACACCCACACTCCGAGGAAGTAGCCATGACCACCCAGACGAACTCCAGCTCCAGCTCCGGCTCTTGCTGCGGCTCCTGCGGTTCCGGCGCCACGGTCGACATCGAGGGCGCCGGTGTCACCACCACCTACAAGGTGTCCGGCATGACCTGCGGCCACTGCGAGAGCTCCGTCTCCCAGGAGGTATCCGCTCTGGACGGCGTCACCGCGGTCAAGGCCGTCGCCAAGACCGGCGAGGTCACCGTCACCTCCGCCGCGCCGCTCGACGAGGCGGCCGTCCGCGCCGCCGTCGACGAGGCCGGCTACGAACTCGTCGGCCGCGTCTGACTACCGCCTCCGGGGCCCCGGCCCCGGACACGCGATTCTTCCCCGCCGGGACGTACCGCTCCGCTGATACGGACGCCGTACGTCCCGGCCTCGCCCCTGGAAATGCGCCCATGACCAGCACGGCTCCCGAGAAGGCAGTCCCCGACACAGCACCCGCCCCCACCTCCGAGGTCGAGCTCTCCATCGGCGGCATGACCTGCGCCTCGTGCGCGGCCCGCATCGAGAAGAAGCTCAACCGCATGGGCGGCGTCACGGCGACCGTCAACTACGCCACCGAGAAGGCGAAGGTCTCGTTCCCGGAAGGCGCCGAGGTCACCGACCTCATCGCCACCGTCGAGAAGACCGGCTACACCGCCGAGGAGCCGCCCCTGCCCGCGTCCGGCACCGCAGGCGAGGCCCAGGAGGCGCAGGCCGCTCCGGCGGCGGACGGTGAACTGCTGCCCCTCCGGCAACGTCTGTACGTGTCACTGGTTCTCACCGTGCCCGTGGTCCTGATGGCGATGGTGCCGGCCCTGCAGTTCGACAACTGGCAGCGGCTGTCGCTGACGCTGGCCGCTCCGGTCGTCGTCTGGGGCGCCTTCCCCTTCCACAAGGCCGCCTGGACGAACACCCGCCACGGCGCCGCCACCATGGACACGCTGGCATCCATCGGCACGCTCGCCGCGCTCAGCTGACGGCCACGACCAACACGGCGGCAGCGAAGGACATCTGCCTGCCACTCAGAAGAACGTCCGGTTGGTCAGCAAACTCAAGCTGAGCAACGTGGTAGAAGGCAAGATCGCCGACATCGGTGTCCACAAGGGCTACGCCTACCTCGCCTCCTGGGGCCCCGCTCGGCATGTCAGCCGGTGTTCCTTGCGCAGTCACCGGACACGACGAGCCGCAGTCTCAGACACAGCCCCAACATCCTCTTGAGCAGGACGATTTCGGCAGACCCCACCCCGCATACCGAACGGCAGGAGCGGCTCGAGGTAGTCAGCGGCAGCTCTCCGATACCCATACAGCGGAGCATACCCCTAGGGGGTAACAAGAAAACAGCACTAGCCCCCTTACATACCCCCCACCCGTATGCTAACTTGCCTTCCCGTCATACCCCCTAGGGGTATAGAGAGAGGGAGGGAAACCTCATGTCAACCGTCAGCCCCCGGCGCTGGTGGGCACTCCTCGTGCTCGCCACCGCCCAGTTCATGGTCATCATGGACACCTCAATCATCGGCGTGGCCCTGCCCGAGATGCAGCGCGATCTCGGCTTCTCCCAGGGCGATCTCCAGTGGGTGTTCAACGCGTACGTCATCGCTTTCGGCGGCCTACTGCTCCTCGGCGGCCGACTCTCCGACCTGCTCGGCGCCCGACGGATCTTCGTAAGCGGCTGGACCGTACTGATCGCCGGCTCCGTAGTGGCCGCAGCCGCGACGACCGCCTGGGCGGAAGTCCTGGGCCGCGCCGTCCAGGGCGTGGGCGGCGCGCTCATCGCACCTGCCTCCATGACCCTGCTGATGATGCTCTTCAGCCACGACCCGAGGGAACTCGGCAAGGCCCTCGCGCTCTACGGCGCAGCCGCCCCGGCCGGCGGCACCGCGGGCGTCTTCCTCGGCGGCGTCTTCACCGAATGGGCCAGCTGGCCCTGGGTGTTCATCATCTACATCCCGATCGGCGTCGCCACCCTGCTGGCCACCGGACTGTTGCCGTCGGTCGCGAGCCGACGCGGCGCCATCGACGTTCTCGGTGCAGCGTCCGTCACGGCCGGTCTCGCGCTCGCGGTGTTCGCCGTCGTCCGGGCCCCCGAGGTGGGCTGGGGCGCGGGTCAGACCGTCCTGGAGCTGATCGGCGCCGCCTTGCTGCTCGGCCTGTTCCTCGTCATCCAGCGCTCGATCAAGGCGCCGCTGATGCCTCTCGGCGTGTGGCGCACCCCTGGCCTCGCCCCGTCGAACCTGGCGATGACGCTGCTCGGCGCGGCCTGGATCCCGATGTGGTACTTCCTCAACCTCTACCTGCAGCAGGTACTCGGCTACGGGGCCTTCGCCAGCGGCGCCGCGCTGCTGCCGATGACCGGTCTGCTGATGCTCTTCATGACGATGGTCACCGCGCGACTACTCGGCCGCTTCGGCCCGAAGCCGCTGATCGTGGGAGGCTTGTTCGTCCTCGCCGCGGGCCTGCTGTGGCTGGCCGCCGTAGAGCCGACCGGCACGTTCGTGGTGGATGTCCTGCCGGCCTCGCTGGTGGCCGCGCTCGGCATGTCACTGGCGTACATCCCGGCGATGATGGCCGCCATGTCGGGCGTACCCCAGGAGCAGGCGGGCCTGGCCTCCGGCATCGTCAACACCACCTACCAGGTGGGCTCCGCCCTCGGCCTGGCCGCGCTCACGGCGCTCGCCACGTCACAGGGTGCGGGCGAACTCGGCGACCTGCCGACCCTCACCGATGGATTCAGCGCCGCGTTCCTGGCAGCCGCCGCCATCGCGGCCGCCGGTGGCCTGCTGACAGCACTGCTCATGCGCGGCAGCAGGTCCACGAACGGCCGGCGGACGCACGAGCCCGCTGCCCGGCCGCGGGACGAATCCGTGAGCACCTAGGAGGCCATTGGAACTGTGTGATACCGCCGTGGACACGGGCGACTCGACGGCCACCGCACGGTCCTTCAGAAGGGCAGCCCCCTTCGAGGGACCGAGCGGTGGCCGCAAGCTCTCTTGACATCTGGTGAGCAGATCTCCACATTCCGGAACGTCATACGCCAGGCTGGCGCCGACCTTCCCAATTACCTAAACTCCTTAGTAGATTCTTTAGCGGGCTCGGCGAGCGACCCACGGCCCACCCGGGAGGCCCGATGCCTCAATTCCTGTATCCACTACTCCTCCTGGCCTGCCCGACAGGCGTGGGCCTGCGGCCTGATTCTCGGCACGATCGCCTATGCCATAGCCCGCCTGGTCAGCACACACCAGAGCCGGCGCCCTGGCGTACTTTGCGCCGGTGCAGCCGGCGCTCGCCG
The DNA here is from genome assembly GCF_000716805.1 of Streptomyces yerevanensis. Lineage (NCBI taxonomy): Bacteria > Bacillati > Actinomycetota > Actinomycetes > Kitasatosporales > Streptomycetaceae > Streptomyces > Streptomyces yerevanensis. The sequence goes on from NZ_JNWJ01000059.1 coordinate 33,360, forward strand.
TGGCGTCGATAGCTTTGCTCGTCCACGCGCTGGTCCGGCGGTTGCGCCGCACCGCGAACGTCTGCGCCGTGCCTTCGTGATGGCCGCTCCACCGGGCACAGCCGTCCTGGTGTACCCGGAGGGGGTATGCTAACTTCCCGTCGTATCACCATCACTCACCTGGCGATCCTGGCCCGTGGGCACCGGCTCTGGAGGGCTGGCACGGCGTACGCCGTTGACGGACACCACCGCTGGAGGCAGTTGACGCCGGAGCGAAGCACCTCGTCAGCCCTGGTGTCGTACGTTCCGCACGTCACGGTTGGCTGCCACGTTGCCGAAGGGGTAACCGTCGGGAGCAATCGTCGACAAGGGGGCCGTGTGCAGACATCCGACTGGCAACCGGTACTGATCCTGCTCGTGCTCGTCGTCGCAGCCGTCGTTCTGCTGCACGCCCTCTCCATCACACTGCGGGCCGTCCGCGAGCCGCTGCACACCGGCCCGTTCAGCGGAGGTCTCGAACCGCGGGAGCATCCCCTTTCCCGGTTCCACGTGCGCTGGTACCCCGTCACGATGGTCTTCCTCGCGTTCGACATGGAGATGCTCTTCATGTACCCGTGGACAAAGGTCGTCTCGGCCGTCGGCACGACCGCGGTCGTCGAGATGTTCCTCTTCCTGGGCGTGCTGCTCGCGGGTGTCGGATACGCCTGGCGGGAAGGGGCGTTCCGGTGGAGTTGAGGCGCAGGCTGCTACGAACGGCCGTGTCCCGGCCGGGAGTTCTGCTCGCGGTCTGTCCCAGTGCCACGCGGGAGCGGCTCGCCGTCGAGGCGGAGTTGGCGCGTCGCGGATGGCCGAGTGTGAGCGCTCCAGCGGCGGCGGACCTGCTGGTGGTCCTGGGTGATCGCGAGGCCGAGGAGAGTGACTGGGTCGAGAACCTGTGGCACGCCATTCCGGCACCCAAAGCCCGAGTGGAGGTCACGCATCCCGACCGCACCGCCGACGCCCTCGATCGCGGACTGACCGAGCTTGCGCACGGCCAACTCCGAGGCCCGGCCGAAACCTCGGACCATGATCATGGTGCGGACGCCGGGCATGGCGAGCGGCCGGAGGCGGACGAGCACGCAGAGCACGGCGGGCACGAGGTACACGGTGACCACGGCGATCACGACATGCACACCGGACACGAGACGCATGATGAGCACGACGGTCATGACATGCATCGTGCACACGAGGCACACGAGGCACACGAGGCACACGAGGCACACGAGGCACACGAGGCACACGAGGCACACGAGGCACACGAGGCACACGACGAGCATGGCGGTCACGACATGCACGGCGGAGACGAGGCGCACGGCGACCACGACATGCATGGCGGTCACGACATGCACGGTGGACATCACGGGCACGCCGGCCACGACATGGGCGGTCTCGTGGATGGCTTGCCCATGGCCGACCGGGCCGATGACCGGGACGGGTTGAGGCTCGACCGGCTGCACGTGCCGCTCGGGCCCGCGCTCGCCGACTGGCCCGCGGGGCTGATTCTGCGTATGGCTCTGCAGGGTGACGTCGTTCAGGAGGTGACCGTCGAGACGGTGCCCGTTCCGCCGTCTCCGCGTCCCCCCTCCTGGGACTTCTGGGACGAACCCTGGCTGCGGACCGCCGCCGGTGAACGTGTCTCGAAGGGCGACGCGGCACGACGGCTGTGTGCGGCGCATCTGGACAGCCTGGGCAGGTTCTTCGCCGTGGCCGGGTGGGCCGACATGGCCGCCCGTACCCGGTACGTACGCGATCGAGCCCTGGCTGGGGCCGACGCCGCCGAACTCACCTCTCTCGTACGTCCCTTGATCCGTCGGGCCGAGCGCTCGTGGACCCTGCGCCGACTCACGACGGGGCTCGGGGTACTGCGTACGGGGCAGGCGCGTCACGCCGGAGTGACCGGACCGGCCCTGGTCGCTGACGGCGATGCGCACAGCCGCATGCTCGTGTGGCTCGACGCGGTCGGGCGGAGCGCGGCGGCCTGCGACGACACCGAGACGCTGGACCTGGACGGGGCCGAGGCCATCGGGCCCCGCGGGCGCGTCGACGGGCCCGTGCCCCCGTCGCAGGCGCTGCTGGACGTCCTGCCCGGCCTGCTCGAGGGCATCGAGTTCGCGTGCGCGCGGATCATCGTCGCGAGCCTGGACCCGGACCCCGACGAGCTCGCGCACGTACCGGCTGCAGGGATGCTCCATGGCTGAACGCACGCCGCTGTGGGCGGTCTTCGTCCTGCCTGCCCTCCTGGTCGCGGTGGCGCTGGTGACGGCCGGCGTCGATGCCGTACTCGCGGCCGGTGCTCGGACCGGGCGGCCCGCGTCACTCCGCGAGGTGGCCGTACGGGCGGCAGGTCCCGGCCGTGAGGTACTGCGGCAGCTGGTGCAGCAGCCGCGGCGGACGCGCGCGTCCGATGTACCGCTCGCCCGCATCGGTGCGGCCCTGCTTCCCGTCGCCGCGGTCCTGGCCGCCGTCGTACTGCCGCTCGGCTTCCGGTCGGTGAGCGATCTGCCGGACGGGATCGTTTGGTTCAACGCGATGGAGGCGCTGGCCTGGGCAGCGGTGTGGCTGGCGGGCTGGGGGCCGAACTCGACCCTCTCGCTCATCGGCGGCTACCGCTTCCTCGCACAGGGGCTGGCGTACGAGCTCCCGCACATGCTGGCCATCACCACGGCCGCGCTCGGGGCGGAGTCGCTGCGGGTCGGCGAAGTCGTCGACGTCCAGGCGGAGTTGTGGTTCGCGGTGTGGATGCCGGCGGCCTTCGGGATCTATCTGCTCAGCGCCATGGCGATGGCCTTCTGGGGTCCGTTCGACCAGCCCGCCGGACAGGACGTGGCGGGCGGTGCGGCCGCCGAACTGTCGGGCGCGGACCGCGTGCTCTTCCTCGGCGGCCGATGGCTGCTGCTGGTCGTGGCAGCGGCGTTCAGCGTGCCGCTCTTCCTCGGCGGCGGGCACGGGCCACTGCTGCCCGGCTGGGCATGGACCCTACTCAAGACGGCCGCCGTGCTGGCCTTCCTGGTCTGGGCCCGGCGCAGGATTCCCACCCTGCGCATGGAGCGCTATCTGGAGCTGGCCTGGGTCGTGCTGACCCCGCTCGCCATCGCTCAGGCGCTGGTGGTGGCCGTGGTGGTGCTGAACCGGTGAACTCCATGAACTCCATGAACTCCATGAACTCCGTGAACTCCGTGACGAGAGCGAGGTGACGTACGCAAATGGATGTCGCGGTCTTCTGGATCCTGGCCGTCCTTGCGGTCGTCAGCGGCGTGTGGGTGTTCCGCTTCGACTCCATGGCCAGAGCGACGTTCTCCCTGCTGACCTCGCTGCTGTGTGTGGGCGGTCTGGTCATCCTGCTGGGGCTCGACTATCTGGGCATCGTCATCGTGCTGATGATGACCATCGAGATGGCCATCATGGCGGTCTTCATGGTGATGTACATGATGAACCCGGCCGGGCTCATGCCGATGACGATGATGCACAACAAGAAGGGCGCGGCCGTCGTCTGCGGTCTGGTCTTCGCGCTTCTGGCCGCCGGAATCCTGCTGGCTCCCTGGCCCGCGCGCCGGGGCAAGGCCCCTGCCGATCCGACCATGGAACTCGGCATGTCCCTGATGGGCCCGCAGATGCTCACCATGATGACGCTCGGCCTGGCGCTGTTCGCGACGATCGTCGCCACGGTGGTGCTGGCCACCCGACGGGGGCGGTACGACCGGCTGGGCGACGATCTGCGGGCACGGCACGCGGACGATCCCGTACGGGGCGGTGTCGGCCGGTGACTCTGGAACTGCTTCTGCTGGTGGCCGCGGCGCTGTTCTGCGTCGGCCTGTTCGGGGCTCTCACCCAGCAGTCGATCGTGATGCTGATGATGGGGCTCGAGCTGATGCTGGGCGGGGTCATCCTGGCCGCCGCGGCCGCCTGGCACTACATCGCGCCTGCGGCGGCCGACGGTCAGGTGCTGATCGTCCTGGCGGTCACGGCGATGGCGTTGGAGATGGCGGTCGGGTTCGCCGTGGTCACCGCGCTGTTCCGGTCGCGGGAGGTCGACATGACCGACATGGCGGCGGAGTTGAAGGAGTGAGCGCCCTGATGTGGGCGCTGGTCGTCCTGCCGCTCGGTGCCGGTGCGCTGCTCCTGATGGTCGGGCGGCGGGCCGATCGTGCCGCGCCGGGCATGGCGCTCGCTGCCGCGGTCGCCGCCCTGGGGCTGGCCGTCGCCGCGGCGTTCCGGCATCCGTCCGCGCGGGCGCCGTTCCTCGACGGACTGCCGGTGCGGTTCGCGGTGGACGGGCTGTCCGGACTGCTGGCCGTCACGATCACCGCGGTCACGCTCGCCGTACTCCTCTTCAGCGCGGCGGAGTTCGGGGCGGGCGAGGCGCGGGCGCGCTTCTTCGGGCTGATGCTGCTGTTCGCAGGGAGCATGCTCGTCACGGTGACCGCCACGACCCTGCCCGTCCTGCTGATGGGCTGGGAGGTCATGGGCGCCACCTCGTGGGCGCTGATCGGCTACTGGTGGCGGGATCCGGAGCGTACGAGCGCGGCCGACACCGCGTTCCTCACCACCCGTACCGCTGACCTCGGCCTCTATCTGGCGGCGGGCGCGGCGCTCGCGAGCGGTCATGACTCGGCGCTGTCACTCGACGGGCTGGCGCGCGCCGAGGAGCCGTGGCTGTCCTTCGTCGCCGCGGGCCTGATCGTCGCCGCCTTCGGCAAGTCCGCCCAACTGCCTTTCAGCTTCTGGCTGTCGAAGGCCATGCAGGGTCCGAGCCCGGTGTCCGCGCTGCTGCACTCGGCGACCATGGTCGTCGCCGGGGCGTACTTGCTGCTGCGGACCGGGCCGCTACTGGACGCTTCCGGCTGGGGTGACGACGTGGTCGCGTGGACCGGCGCGGCCACCGCCCTCTTCCTCGGGCTCGTCGCGGTGGCGCAGACCGATCTCAAGCAGCTGCTCGCCGCGTCGACGTGCGCGCAGATCGGCTTCATGGTGCTCGCGGCGGGGGCTCATGCCGCTTCTGGCGGCACACTCCAGCTCATCGCCCACGCGGGGGCGAAGAGTCTGCTCTTCCTCGGGGCGGGCGCGTGGTTGACCGCACTGGGCACGCAGCGACTCCCCGGGCTGATGGGCGCCGCGCGCCGGCACCCGGCAGCCGGTGTGGCCTTCACCGTGGCCGCGCTCTCCCTGGCCGGGCTACCGCCGCTCTCGCTCTGGGCCGCCAAGGACGTCCTGCTCGCCGGCGCTCTGGAGAGCAGCCCCTGGCTGTACGCCACCGGGCTCGCCGGCGCCGTACTGTCCGCGGTCTACAGCGCCAAGGTCCTGTGGTACCTGTGGCGCCCCGCTGTGTCCCGCCCCGATGCCCGGCCCATCCCCGGCGGAGCGGTGGCGCCCCTGGTCCTGCTGGCCCTGGCGTGTGTCGCGCTGACGCCACTGGCCTTCGCTCCCCTGCGCGACAGCGTGGAGCGCGTACTCGGTCTCCCCGCTGGAATCGAACCCTCCCCGCATCCCTGGGAGTTCGCGCTCTCGGGCACACTGGCCCTCCTCGCGGCGGCCGTCGCCTGGGTCTGGGGCTCACGCCAACTGCCCCTGCCCCAGCGGGCGAAGACGGGTTTCCGTGACTGGCTGGGCCTCGAACGTGCCGCGCATGTCCTCCTCGTCGCGCCGACGATGCGGCTCGCCCGGGCGGCGACGGCCTTCGACGACCGGGTCCTCGACCGCGCCGTGGACGGTTCCGCCGCGGCCGCCGTACGGCTCGCACGCTGGACGGACGATGTCGTGGAGCGGGCCGTCGACGGCACCGTGGGCGCGGTCGCCGCCGGGACCCGGGCCCTCGGACGCTGGTCCCGCCGCCCGCAGACCGGTCAACTGCACCAGTACCTCGCCCAGGCCGTCGCCGCCTTCACCGTCCTCGCCGTCGTGTTCGTCCTCGTGAGGTGACCCCCTTGCTGACCGCCCTCGTCTTCGCGCCCACGGCCGTGGCACTGCTCCTGTTCGCCCTGCCGCGCCGCACCTCACCGACGGTGTTCCGCGTCGTCTGGGTGGCGGTGTCGGCCGTCGAACTCGCCCTGGTCATCGGCCTGTGGGCCGGATACGACTCCGCGGAAGGGATGCAGTACGAGGAGCGCGCCCACTGGATCCCCAGCGCCGGCGTCGGCTACCACGTCGGCGTCGACGGGCTGTCGCTTCCACTGCTCGCCCTGACCGGCCTGCTGTTCCTCGCCTGCGCGGTGTACTCCCTGCGCGAGAACCGCCGTATCCGCGAGTTCGCCGCGCTGTTCCTCTTCCTGGAGACCACCTGCCTGGGCCTGTTCGCGGCCCTCGACCTGATCCTTTTCTTCGTCTTCTTCGACCTGTCCATCGTGGCGATGTACTTCGTCATCGCCGGATGGGGTCACCGGCACGCGGCCCGCGCGGCGTTGAAGTTCTTCCTCTACACCTTCATCGGGTCACTCGCCCTGCTGCTCGGCTTCATCGGCCTCTACCTCGCGGCGGAGCCCCACACCTTCGACATGGTGGAGCTGACGGAGCAGAACCCGCTCGCCGGGCGCTCCGTCTACGGAGCCCTGGTGCTGCTGGCCGTCGTCGTCGGCCTGGCGGTGAAGACGCCGACGGTGCCCTTCCACACCTGGCTGCCGCCGGCCCACGTCGAGGCGCCCGCCGCCGGTTCGGCGATCCTCGCCGGGGTGCTGCTGAAGATGGGCACGTACGGGTTCGTACGTATCGCCATGCCGATGCTCCCCGAGGCCTGGCGCCGCTACGCGATCGTCCTCGTCGTCATCGGTGTCGTCTCGGTCCTCCACGGTGCTCTGGTGGCCCTCGCGCAGACCGACTTCAAGCGGATGGTCGCCTACACCTCGGTGAACCACATGGGGTACATCGTGCTGGCGGTCGGCGCGGCCGCCGCGACGGCGGACGGTTCCGAGCAGGCCCGGTCCCTGGCCGTCACCGGCGCGGTGACACAGATGGTCAGCCACGGCCTGCTCACCGGTGCGCTTTTTCTGCTCGCGGGCGTGCTGTACGAACGCGGACGTACCTATGACATGGGCGCGTACTCCGGACTCGCCGCCGTGGCACCGGCGTTCGCCGCCATGACGGGCGTCGCCGCCTTCGCCTCGCTCGGGCTGCCGGGCTTCTCCGGCTTCATCGCCGAGTTCCAGATCTTCACGGGCAGCCTCGGGCCACGGCCACTGGCCACGTCCCTCTCGGTGCTCGGCATCCTGCTCACCGCCGGGTTGTTCCTGCGCGCGCTGCGGCAGGTGTTCACCGGGCCACTGCGGCTGCCCGACGCGCCGGGTACGCCGCGGGTGTTCCCCGAGATCCGGGCGCACGAGAGCGCCGCCGTCGTGCCGCTGCTCGTGCTGGCCGTGGTCCTCGGCGTGGCGCCCCGCTTCATGCTCGACGTCATCGAGCCGGCCTCGCGGTCCGTCCTGGAGTTGCTCGCCCGATGACCGAGATGAACGAGAACCCCCTCTACCTCCTCCCCGAGGTGCTGCTGGCAGCCTCGGCCGTACTCGGGCTGCTGCTCGGCTCCTGGCTGCCGCGCGCCCGGCAGTGGGCCGTGGGGCTGCTGGCGGCCGTCGCGTGTGTGGCGGGGATCGTCGCCGCGGCGGTGGCCGCCGCCGAGCCCGCCAGGACCGCCTTCGGTGACGCCTTCACCATCGATCCGGTGACCAGCACGTCCCGGATCGTCGTGCTCGGCGGCACACTCCTCGTACTCGGCGTGTCCTTCGGTCCGCTGCGAGCGGATCCGAGGGAGAGCGAGTTCTACGTTCTGGTGCAGCTGGCCGCCCTCGGCGCGCTGATGATGGCCGGGGCGCAGGACCTGCTGCTGCTCGCCGCCGCGTACCTGCTGGCGAGCATCCCCGCCTATACCCTCGCCGGGTTCCGCAAGGACGGGCCGGGCACCGAAGCCGCCCTCAAGTTCTACGTGGTCGGCGCCCTGCTCGGCGTACTCATGCTGACCGGCATCACCGTCCTGTACGCGACCGGGCGCGGGACCGCGTATCCGATGCTCGGGGAGGCGCTGCGCGACGCACCCGAGGTGCTGATCGCCACCGGGGCGATCGGGCTGCTGGCGGGCGTGCTGTTCAAGGCCGGGGGTGTGCCGGCGCACTTCTGGGTCCCCGACGCCGTGCAGGGCAGCAGTCCCCCGGTCGCCGCGCTCCTCACAACCCTGCCGAAGACAGGGGCACTTGCCGCGCTCTTCCGGCTCGGTGACGCGGTCTTCGCGGGCAGTCCGCTGCCCTGGCCGGCGCTGATCGCCGTACTAGCCGCCGCGTCCATGACGCTGGGCAACCTCGGTGCGTTCTTCCAGCAGGACGTCAAGCGGCTGCTCGCGTACTCGACGATCAGTCAGGTCGGCTATCTGCTCATGCCGGTGGCCGTGGCCGGCCGCTCGGACCTCGCTCAACAGGCGCTGCTGTACTACCTCGCGGCCTACACCGTCACCAACCTCGGCGCCTTCGCCGTGGTCTGCGCCCTCCCCCGCGCCCACACGCTGGACGACTACCGGGGCCTCGCCAAGGAGCACCCGCTGCTGGCCGCGAGCCTCGTCATCTGCCTCCTGGGACTCGTCGGCACACCGCCGACCTCTGTCTTCCTCGGCAAACTCGAAGCCTTCAGCGCCGCCTTCGACGGCGGCTACGCCTGGCTCGTCGCCCTGGCCGCCGCCAACACCGTGGCGTCCCTCTTCTACTACCTGCGCTGGATCGTGCCCGCGGTATCCCGAGGCGGGTCCTCGCAGCCGGCCGAAGGCGACCGTGCGGCGCGCGTCGTCGCGTACGCCGCCGCAGTCGTCTCCCTCGGGCTTGGGATCGCCGGCGGACCTGTGCTGGACGTGCTCACCGCACCGATCACCCGCTGACAGCACATGCCGTCCCACCCTGACTTTGGGGGCATCACTGTCGGAGGGCGTTGCCGACGCGCTCAGCGGCGACGGGGAAGCACGATCATCGCCGCCGCGGCGGGCAGGGCGGAGACCGCGTCGCCGGTGTCCGAGCGATAACGGGCATTGAAGACACTGCCGAGGACAGCGATCCCGAGAACTCCCCCGATTTCGCGAGTGAGGTCGTTCAGCGCGGAGGCGACGCCCTGTTTGCCGGGCGGAAGTGCGGCGACGATGCTCAAGACCCGCTGGCAGTCGAACAGGGGATCCGCCCCTCCCGATGCCCTCGACACCGGGCTGCCCTTACATGGTGTCGGCACGGCCGAAGCCGTGCCGACAAACCTTCAGTGCGCCACGACCGGCCCCTGCGCCGGGTCCGGGCGTCCCGCCGGCAGCAGCAGCGCGCCAACGGCGGCGACCGCGGCGGCAATGATCGCGCAGGCCGTGAAAGCGTTGTCGAAGCCGCCTGTCCCGGCCGCCGCCCCTGCCCTGCCGCCTTCCAGGCTCGCTCCGGCGATGGTCGAGATGACGGCGACGCCGAGCGCCGCGCCGAGCTCGTGCGACGTACTCACCAGGCCGGAGGCCAGCCCCATGTCTTCGTGCGGCATGCCGTTCATCGCGGCCGTGGTGGCGCAGACGAAAGCGGTACCAAGAGCGAGCGACAACAGGGCGAATCCAGGCACGAGGTCCGTCCAGACCCCGCTGCCCGCGTCCAGACGGGTCAGCACTGCCGCACCGGCAGCGGTCAGCGCAAAGGCGATAACGCCGACCGGCCGCCAGCCCAGCCGGGCGACGAGATGGGAGGCGGCGTGCGCTCCGAGCGTGATGGCCACGGCCACTGGCAAGAAGACGAGTCCGGTCTTCAACGCGCTGAAGCCCAGGACATGTTGGACATAGAAGGAGCTGAGGAAGAAGGTCGCGATCAACAGGCCCGACGCGGCCAGCATCACCACGCTGCCACCGACGAGCGAGCGACGTGCGAACAGCGCGAGCCGTACGAGCGGTTCACGCACCCTCCGTTCGACCGCGACGAAGACAGCCGCCGCCAGCACAGCGCCGATGAGCGGCAGCCAGGCGCCCGGTGCGTCGAATCCGTGGTCGCGGGCCCGGACCAGTCCGTAGATGAGCAGCCCAGGAGCGGCGGTGAGGGTAAGCGCACCCACCAGATCGAGCGAGCTGCCGACACCCGAAGGCGCCACAAGCGAACGGGAGTTGCCCAACAAGGCCGGCACACCGAAGAGCGCGACCAGCCCCACCGGGACGTTGATGAAGAACACCCACTCCCAGCCCGGTCCGGAGACGAAGACGCCGCCGAGCAGGACACCCACCGCGGATCCGGCACCGCCGATCGCGGCCCACACGCCGAGGGCCTTGTTGCGGTCGGGTCCGTGGAAGAGAGCTGTGACGAGCGCCATCGCGGCCGGCGACATCAGTGCCGCACCGATGCCCTGAGCAGATCGGGCGGCGATGAGCATCTCCCCGCTCACCGCGAGTCCGGAGGCGATGGACGCAGCGGTGAACACTGTCAACCCGGCCACGAAGGAGCGTAGTTTTCCGATCGCGTCCGCAAGCCGTCCGCCGAGCAGCAGCAGACTGCCGAAGAAGAGCGTGTACGCCGTGACGACCCAGGTGAGCCCCGAGCCACCGAGGTCGAGGTCGTCACCGATGGTCGGCAGGGCGACGTTGATGACGGTCACATCGGCGATCAGCATGAACTGGGCGAGGCAGAGCAGGGCCAACAGCCGCCATCGATGCGGGTGTTCTGCTGAGGAGCAGGACCCGTGCGGGTGTGGATCCGAGTGGGCTGATTCCGGTACGTGGCTCATGACTGCTCCTCAGGAAGGCTGGCGGAATCGTCACGACATGCCGCAAGGACAAGGCCGAGGCACCCGCCGAGCAGGGCGATCGAGGTGATGGTGAACATCGCCGGCCGGGCCCACGGTGAGCACCTCGCGGACGGCAGGGGCGGCGGCTGCTGCACCCGGCCAGCGCCTACGCGGCGGCAGAACGGCAGGCCCGGCGCCTGAACGAAAGAGACAGCACTCATGAACTGCACAGTACAGTTCATTTCAACTGAACTCAACAGTTCAGTTCAGTTGCCAAGTAAGATACGGCCATGGATCACGAGGCAGCCACCGCCAAGCGTCCGCCTTCCGGAGCGCGAGCCGAGCAGAAGCGCGCGGCGATCATCGCCGCCGCGCGCGAGACCTTCCTCAAGGAAGGCTTCTCGGCCGGCATGGACCTCATCGCCGCCAGGGCAGGCGTCTCCAAGGTGACCATCTACAACCACTTCGGCAGCAAGGAAGCGCTGTTCACCGCCGTCATCGCGGATGCGCTCGACGCCCCTCTCGGCGGAACCCTGGTCGCCGCGATCGATCAGCTCGCGGAGGCCGACGACCTGCGCAAGGCCCTCATCGAGGCGACCCAGGCCTGGGTCGCGAGCGTCCGCGACAACCCCGACGTCCTGGCCATGCGGAACCTCGTCGCACGTGAGCTGCACCGTTTCCCCGAGCTCGGCAGGGCTTGGCAGCACCAGCCCCCCGGACACCACCACCCGGCCATGGCAGGCGCACTGGAACAGCTCGTGGCCAAGGGCCGACTCGCCATCCCAGACTTGGAGGTGGCGATCATCCAGCTCTACTCACTACTGCTCTATCCGCACCTGGTCTTCAGCACGTACGGCACCGAACTCGACGCCGACCTGACCGACCGGCTGATCGCACAGGGAGTAGAGATGTTCCTGGATCACTACGCTCCGGCCGACACCGAAGCGACGCCCGTGAGGAATTGACGTCTCTCCCGGCTGAAGCCGGGAGATTCCCGCCTGGCCGCCGTTGTTGAGCGACGGCCTTCGGGTGGTTCCTGTTTCATCACCCACCGCCCGG